>CAJUPQ010000063.1 GCA_910588505.1 uncultured Hungatella sp.
GGTGCTAACAATTTGGGGCAATATAAATTTATTTATTCGACCCCAACATCATTATATAATGCTTTCCGTTTTTCTTATAATAATCGCCAGGCCCCGTCTCATCCACCAGCTCCTGCTCCCCATCCATGACCCTGACGCCTTTTATATGGATCCACACCTTCCTCGTCACCGGCTCCCATCTCCTTGTCAATACTCTTCCACATGGATCTTCTTTGTCTCCTTCACCTCATTTGGCAAGATCGAGGTGGCAAATGCTGTAAATTTCTCCGCAAGATCGCTGACATAAAACTGATACTTCTCCTCTTCCCCATCTTTGCGCGTCTGACAGGTCAGCTCCTTTTCCCTCAAAAGCTCCTTAAGCTCCACCGCCGTCTCATAGGCAGGGTTTACTAAAGTCACCTCATCTCCCATGATCCGCCCCAAAGTAGAACGGATGAGGGGATAATGGGTACACCCCAAAACCAGGGTGTCAATAAACCTCCCTTTTAACACGGAAAGGTATCTGGAGGCGATCTCATCTGTCACCGTGTCATGTAAAAGCCCCTCCTCCACCAGGGGGACAAACAGCGGGCAGGCTTTTACCGATACCTCTATATCGGGCCGCATCTGCCTCATCACATCTGTATAGATACCGCTGCTGATGGTCCCCTCCGTGCCGATCACGCCGATCTTTCCGTTGCGGGTGCTGTGGACTGCTGTTCTGGCCCCGGCCCGGATCACCCCGATGATGGGAATATCCAACTCCCGCTCCACTGCCTCCAGGACATAGGCGCTGGCCGTATTGCAGGCGATCACAATGGCTTTCACCTCTTTTGTCATGAGAAACCGAATGATCTGCCTGGAATAGCGCAGAACCGTGTCCTGGGATTTGCTGCCGTAGGGCAGACGGGCCGTATCTCCAAAATAAATAATCCTCTCCTCGGGCATCTGCCGCATGATCTCCCTGGCCACGGTCAGCCCGCCGACTCCTGAATCAAACACTCCGATGGGGGAATTTCTGTCCATCTATCCTTCCTCCCTGCTGCTTTTCTAAATTGATCTTCTTTGACGGGTTTAATTATACCATATCTGGGTAGAATTACCAGTAGAAAAGAGAGAGGGGTGGCTGTTTAGCTTATGAGATATCAAAGGACCTTATTAATGTCTGCTTCTTGTTTTTTGCTTGCGGTGCTGTGTTGTGTGTTGTGGGGGTATGAGAGGGAGAAGGGGTTGGCAGGGCGGGTGGCACTTTATGTTTTGCGTTTTCATGTGTTGGCTAACTCCAACGGAACCAGGGATCAGGCTGTGAAGGAGGAGGTTAAGTCCTATGTTTTGGAGATGCTTCATGATTGTCCGGCACGGTCTAAAGAAGAGCTTTCTTCCTATATTAACGAGAACAAAAAAGAGCTTGAGGAACTAACCAATGAGTACCTGGCCCTGAAAGGTTGTGATTACCGGGCCAGTATCTCGGTGACAAAAGCCTATTTTCCCACAAAGGCCTACGGGGATATGGTGCTGCCCTGCGGGACCTATGACACGGTTCAGGTGGAACTTGGACAGGCCAGGGGACGCAACTGGTGGTGTGTCCTCTACCCAAGACTCTGCTTTATCGACGCCACCCACAGCGTTCTCCCCCAAAGCTCCAGACAAGAATTGCAGGCCCTTCTTCCGGAAGAAGATTACCTGTCACTCTTTGAAGAGCCGTCCAGGATCCGCATCCGATTGAAACTACTTCATTTTTTCGACGGGACTCCATAATCGGATAATGGTATGATAACCATTGACACCAATGACTACTTACAGGCGCTGCCTTCTTTCGGGGATCTCCCCCCAGTTTAGGCATGCTCCACAAAAGACAAGGAGGACACACATGATTCAAAACTCGCCCCAACGAGAAAGTTACGTAACCAGCCAGATTGACGGCTTTCGGCTCTGGCTGGAAGAGAAACACCGGGCGGAAAATACCATCCTGGTTTACACCTTTGCGGTCCGTCAGTTCTATGAACTGTATGAACAGCCGGATCCCAACACCCTGCAACTGTACAAATGCTTTCTTTTAGAGCATTACAAGCCTCAGACCGTCAACCTGCGCATTCGGGCATTAAACTGCTACATGGAATACCAGAACTCCTCCATAGCCCCCATAGCCATGCTGCGGATGCAGCAGAAGACTTATGTGGAAAATGTCATCAGCCATGCGGATTATGAGTACCTAAAGCGGTGCCTTATGCGGGACGGCAACCACCTTTACTATTATCTGATCCGTTTTATGGCCGCCACCGGCGTCAGGGTAAGCGAGCTGGTCAGGCTCCGCACCGAAGACGTGGAGAGAGGCTGGCTGAATCTGTACTCCAAAGGCAACAAGATCCGCCGCGTATACATACCAAAATCCCTTCGGCAAGACGCCCTTGCCTGGATAGACCGGGAGGAACGCCCTCCCGGCTTTCTGTTCCTCAACCGTTTCGGAGAGCCTGTGACGCCTGCTGCCATCCGCGGCCAGCTGCGCAAATTTTCCGGTCTCTACGGTTTAAACACTGCGGTGCTCCATCCCCACTCCTTCCGCCATCGGTTTGCCAAAAATTTTATTGAGGCCTGCGGCGATATCTCTTTTCTCTCAGACCTTTTAGGCCATCAGAGCATTGAGACCACCCGCATCTACCTTCACCGCAGCCGCGCGGAACAGCAGGTGATCGTCAACCAGGTTGTCAACTGGTAAGGGGGTGATGACATGAAACTTCCCGAAGACTTTGAGGACTTCCGGCTATACCTCCAGGAACAGAAGCTGTCCGAGAACAGCATCACCTCCTACATGGGCAGTCTTAGGCTGTTCGGAAACATGTATACGTCCGTCACCGCCTCCACGGCAAAAAAATACAGAACCTACCTCATAGCCCATTACAAGCCTTCCACGGTGAACCAGCGGATCTGCGCCTTTAACCATTATCTGGATTATGTGGGGAAGCCCAAATACAAACTTCCCTCCATACGGCTTCAGAGGGCTTCCTATCTGGACGCGGTCATCTCCAACAAAGACTACCTGGCCCTGAAACGCAAACTCAAAAAGAACGGCCCGGAGCTGTGGTTCTTTGTCGTCTGGTTTTTGGGGGCAACCGGGGCAAGAGTCAGCGAACTTTTAAAGATCAAGGTGGAACATCTCTCCGCAGGGTACATGGATCTGTACACCAAAGGCGGAAAAATGCGCAGAGTCTACATCCCGGACGCACTGTGTCAGGAAGCCGCGTCCTGGTGCCACCGCCGCGGAACCCCCAGCGGATACCTGTTTATCAATCGCCGCGGAGACCCCCTCACCCCCCGGGGCGTCAACAGCCAGCTGAAACACTATGCCAAGCTGTATAAGATAAACCCAAAGACTGTCTACCCTCACTCCTTCCGCCATAGGTTTGCCATCAATTTTCTCAAGCGGTTCAATGATATCGCCCTGCTGGCTGACCTGCTGGGCCATGACAATGTGGAGACCACCAGGATCTACCTGACCCGCTCCACCAGCGAACAGCAGAAAATGATCGATAAGATGGTTACCTGGTAAAACATAGATCCATAAGAAAACGGGAGGTTCCAAACACCTCCCGTTTTCATTCAATCAGTTTGCGGACTGGCCTTCCAGTCCCTGGACGATCCATCCATAATTTTCAATGGCCTGTGTCAGACTGAGGGCGGCTGTTCTGGCTGCCGCCTTCTGCTGCAGATAGGCCATCTTCAGCTGGAGATACTCCAGATTTCCAAGCATTCCCATCTGATATTTCAGGTCATTGCCGTTCATGGTGATCTGGGCGCTCTGGAACGCTACATTGGCCGCCTCATAGGCAGTCCTGCTCTCCAAAATCCCCTGGTATGCAGATTCCAGCTGGATCTTTACCTGGGCTTCCGTGTCATCCATAATCCTGAACTTGGCCGTCCGGTTAGCGTCACCCTTGCCTGAGATCCCCCTCTGTTCAATGAGCGTATAATTATTTCCGATAGCCCGCTCCAGATCCCGCTCCAGATCCATGGCCTGGACCTTAGCAAAATCCGGGGCGGGCACATCCCCCAGCTGCATATCCGCGTCATAACTCCAGCCGGTCATCACGCACATCTGCTGCCGCAGGTTGGTCATGGTGTCATCCAAAGTCTTCAGCTGGCCCCTTGCGGACTGAAGTGCCTTCTCGGCCGCCTGCACATCCGTGGCCGTGGCCATGCCCAGACTCTGCTGGGTTATGGAGGATTCGTAGGCCGCCTGGGACAAGGCCACCGCTGTGTCCAGGATCTCCCTGGAAGCCATCGCCTGATAGTATCCGATCATCATCTGCTGGAGCCCGGATACCGTCATCTTCTTCACCCTGCTTAGCTGATGGCGCGTCTGATTGTGGACGGAAGTAACCGCCTTATCAAATCGCTCCGCCGCGTCGCGGTATCCCTTGACCGCCTCCCGCATCCCCTTGTACATCACTGGGTCCAGATCCTTGATGTCCTTTGCGTCCGAATCCATCTCATCCGCTGACTTGCGAAGCTCTCTGGCCGCCTCCTCCATAGGCTGGGCGTTAATCTCGATCTGCTCCACGATCTGGCGGTAGGTAGGATTATAGTACTCCACCAGATCGCTGATCTCGTCATACTCCAACACATTGTCCTGAAGTCTGGCCCAGGTGGCGTCATCCATCTTCTCCGGTTTCTCTATGGCAGCCATAGCGCCGAAAGGCACGCTTAAAGTCAGGATCCCTGTCAGTCCCAGGGCCAATGCACGTTTGCAGCCTCTCATCATCTCACCCCTTTTATGATCCAGTCATAGTTTTCCATTGCCTGAAACAGGTCCAGGTTCTTCACTTCCCGGTCCATCTGAGCCTGTACCAGGCCCGCCTCAGCCTGCAGATACTCCATACGGCTGATGGAGCCCAGCTGATATTTGGTGTTAGCCGCATTCCAATTCTTCGTCTCAACCTCCAGGTTCAGCACAGCCTCGTCATAGCTGTTCTTGGCCTGTATCACCTTCTGATAGCCGTCATTGACCGCCACCGCGATCTTCTGTTTATCCTCCTCCACAGTCTTCTTGTAGATATTTTTGTTGGCGTCGGTGATGGAGTTGTTCATCTTGCGCTGATCCAGCTGCAGGGTGTAGTCCGCCCCCAGGGCTGTTCTGGTGTCCTCCTCCACATTCATGGCGCTGATCCTGTCCATCTGCACTGCCGGCATGGGGCGGATCTCCGGCATATCCCCCTGCTTCCATCCCAGCATGATAATAAGGTTCTGCCTGGTATCCTCGATCTGGCTCTTCATAGCAATGATCTGGGCGTCCGCGCTCTGCACATTCTGCTGGGCATTAAGCACCTCCGCATAGGTAGCCATGCCCTGGCTCTGCCGCCCCTGAACCGATCCCACTGTGGCTGCCAGAAGCTCCCGGTTCTTTTCCAGAGCCGTCAGCTGATACTGAAGCTTATAATAGGTGTTCATAGCAGTCTGGGCCTGCTTGGCGATCCCCTTCTCTGTCTGCTTGTATCCGATCATGGAAGCCGTTCTGTCGCCCTCCAACACATTATTCTCCGCCGCCTGCTCCGCCCGGTTTGCGGCAACCAGAAGATCCGGGCTGGAAGTGTAGGTATACGCGTCCAGCGCATCCGCCGCCTGGTCCATATACTCCTTCACCACTTCTCTCCGGTCTCTGGCATTCTCCCTGTTATAAGTCTGCGCGTTGTTGAGGACAGTGGTATTGTACTCATAGACCAGATCCTCGATCTCCTCATACTCCAACACATTATCCCGAAGTCTCGCCCACTCCTCGGCGCTCCGGCCAAACTCCGGAGTACCCGCAAGCGACGTCACCGGCGCCCCAACACTTAAAGACACCGCCATCCCAAAAGCCACAGGTCCAATTAATCTTCTCCTTCTCATAACTCTCCTTTTTACTGATCTGCTAATCTACTAAACTGCTAATCTTCCAAAACAACCTGCCTTTTCTTCTTACCGCTCATAACCGAATAGTAAGCCGGCAGCATCAACAGTGCCAAAACCGTGGAGGCCACCAGTCCTCCCACATCCACCAGAGCCAGACCCTGCATCATCTCCCCAGCGTCCCCGAAAGCCAGGCACATGGGGATCATAGCCACAATGGTGGTCAGAGTCGTCATCAGGATAGGCCGCAGACGGGTAGCGCCCGCCTCAATAAGAGCTGTGGACATATCCATCTCCTGGCGATACTGGTTTACTGTATCCACATACAAGATACCATTGTTTACCACAGTACCCACCAACATCAGAAATCCAAGCATGGAGGGCATGCTGATGGTCACATCGGTCAAAAACAGAAGGCCAAAGGACCCAATGAGAGAAAACGGAATGGTCGTCATAACCATAACCGAGAACTTCACCGACTCAAACTGGGCCGCCATCACCACAAATACCAGGAAGACAGCGATAAGCACCGCCTCTAACAGAGCACCCAGCTCCTCAAACATACTCTCATCCATGGCATTCTGGGCAATGGACACATCTGCCCTCAAGGCAGGCGTCACCACCTCATCAAACAGCATCTTTTCTATTTTATCCACAACCTTGCGGTCCTCGGTATCCACAAGCTCCGTGTAATCGCTGCTGATGGTCACCTGATACTGCTTATCAGATCTGGTAATGTTTAAGGGGCTGTCCTGGAACGAAATCTCCCCAATATCCGTCAAAGCCACGGAAGCCCCGGTGGCTGTAGGAAGTACGATCCCTTTCACCTGGTCCAGAGTCTCATACTCCTCCTTAGGATATTCTACCATAACACTGATCTCATTTCCATCTACTTCTAAGGTAGTTGCCTCATTTCCGCTTAACATGGTGTTAATAAGTCCTGCCACCTGCACCGGCGACATTCCCTCCGCGGAAGCCTTGATGGGATCAATATTGATCTTCACCACAGGAGCGGCATTTTCCAGGGTCGAATGAACTCTGGTCACCTCCGGCCTGTCCGTAAGGCCCTCCACGATCTTATCCGAAGCCTCCTTCAGGCTGTCATACTGGGTACTTTCCAAAATCACCTCATAACCGCTGGTCACAGTCATCATGGAACTCATCATGCTGCTGGACTGCAGCGTAATATCACAGTCCGCGATCTTTGTCAGCGCTGGTCTCCACTGTTTTATGACCTCATCCGTCTCCAGAGGACAATCATCCCTCAGATACGCGTTCAGGGTCGCTCCGGAGCCGCCGCCCATACTCAGACCCGAAGAGCCGAAAGACAGCATATACGATTCCACGTATGCCTGATTCTCCTGGGACGTCACAAAAGCCTCCACCTGCTGTAAGATCTTATCTGTTTCTTCTATATTAAGTCCTGGTTTTGTCTCCACGGAAATGGTGATCGTCCCCTCATCCGCGGAAGGCATCAGCTCCATTCCCAGCTGTGTCCCCATAAAGACAGCTGCCACCAAAAACACCACAGAAGTAAAAATAACCGTCTTTTTCTTGGGGAGCAGCACTTCCATAATACTGCGGTACCCGCTCTGCATCCGCTCCACCATGCCCGACAGAGGCGCCCGCTCCTTCTCCTTTGGCCGGTACAAGGTATAGCACAGCGGCACAATGGTCATGGCTGAGATCAGGGAAGCCAGCATACAGAACACGATGGTAAAGCCAAGAGGCTTAAACATCTGCCCGGACATTCCCTTCTGAAAAGCCAGCGGCAGAAATACCACGCAGGTAGTCACCGTTCCGCCGATAATCGACTGGAGCACAATACCGCTTCCCTTTAACGCCGCCTCTGTGTACTCCCGAAATCCCACGCCCTTGGTTGAGCGGAAACAGCTTTCCAGCACTACGATGGAGTTATCCACCATCATGCCCACGCCCAGCACCAGGCTGCTCAGAGTAATAACGTTCAGCGAAAATCCCATGGCGCTCATGGAAATAAGAGCCGCCAAAATCGAGATGGGGATGGATGTGCCTACGATCAGGGACGCTTTCAGGTCCCCGAAAAACAGGAATATAATCACCATGGACACAACTACCGCCATCACCATGGTTTGAAGCACGGAACTTAAGGATGATTTGATCATGGTGCTGTTATCATCCACCACCACAATCTCCAGATCCGGATCCCCGGCCCTCATCCGCTCCACGATGCGCATAACATCCCTGGAAACCTCCACATCGCTGCTGCTCTGCTGCTTCTTGATCTGCACGGAAATAGTATCCCTGCCATTATACCGTCCGATGCCTGCGGCATCCTCCAGAGCCGGGTAGATATTGGCCACATCCTCCAGATAGATGATATTGCCGCTGCCCAGCGTAATAGGAATGCTCTTTAAGCTCTCCACAGTGCTGTAATCCACCCCGGCGGATACGGACAGAGTCTGCCTTCCCACCTGGGTATCTCCTATAGGAAAAGAAAAGTCCGCGCTGGTGACTGCGGAAGCCACGGCGTTCATGCTCAGCCGGTACTGGGTCAGTTTCTCCGGAATCAGCTCAATCCTAATATACTCCTTCTGTCCCCCGCTGATATCCACACTGGCCACGGACGACAGCTTCTCAAACTCCGGGACAATGGTGTCATTCACATAGTTGTATAGATTGCCCTGAGTATCATTGTTCACTGCCAGGGAAATGCTGGCCATGTCATTGATGTTCATCTCCATGATGGTGGGCGTCTGCACATCATCCGGAAGATCTGACTGGAGGGCATCCATTTTCTTCTTCAGGTCATCGTAAGCGTCATCAATATCAATGCCATACTCGTACTCCAACAGCACGATAGAATAGTTCTCGCTGGAAACACTGGTAACGCCCTTCAACCCACTCAGCGTTCCCGTCTCATCCTCAATAGGCTGGCTCACCAGCTCATCCACATCATCAGGGCTGGCCCCCGGATACAAAGTAAACACCACCAGCATAGGCATATCCATGGAAGGGATCAGCTCCAGCTTGGACGACAACACCGATGTAAGGCCAAATACGATCAGGCACAAGACCACCATCACCGTGGTCACCGGCCGCTTCAGGACAGTTTTTGTCAGATTCATACGCTGTCCCTCCTATTCAGCCGCCGCTTCCGTGGCCGGCTCCAAAACTGCCGGAGCGCCTTCATACAATTCCGGACTCCAGGTAGTAATAACATAGTCAGAGGCAGTCAATCCTGATGTGACCTCCATTTTCTCCGAATCGCTGATCCCTGTCTCCACATCCACTTTATGTACAGTTCCATCATCAAATGTATAGACATAGGGTACTCCGTTATCATAGTAGACCGCATCCACCGGAACCGTCATTACACCCCGGGCTTTATCAGAGGTTACATACAATTTTACGGAAGACCCGTTTGCCAGGGCGCTGCCATCCGTCACGGAAGCCTTTACCTTAAAAAGGCCTGTGGCCGCGTCCACCATGGTGCTGACCTCCGTAACCACACCTGTGTACTCGCTGCCTCCTTTCTCAATACGGATCTGATCTCCCTCCCTTACATTATCCAGAACCGCCTCCGTGACAGCAAAGTTCACGGTCTTCGTCCCCTCGCTGGAGATCACGCACAAAGGACTGCTCTGGCTGGCCATGTCGTGGACTTCCATATTGCTGGACTCGATCTTTCCGGCGATGGTGGCTGTAATGGTGCTGAACTCCACCTGATAATCGTAAGCCAGCTTTGCCGAATCATACTGGATCTGGGCTGACTTCGCTCCACTCTCCACTTGCTCAAAAGACTGGGCGGAAATATCTCCGCTGCCATAGAGGACTCTCATCCTCTCCAGGTTTGTTCTGGCATCATGAAGAGCGACCTCAGCCGCTTCCAGCTGTAGCTTAGCTGCATCTACCTGCTTGGTATCAATCTCGCACAGAAGCTGCCCCTCCTCCACATAATCACCTGTCTTCACATAAACCGCCGTGATCTCCCCTGCCGCCTTGGGGATCACATACACCGAATCTGCCGGTTCTATGGTTCCTGTCATACTGCGGAACAGCTCAATATCCCCTGTCGAAGGCTGTTCTATCCTCACTGCAGGAGGAGCCACCACCTCCGGCGCGCTCTCCGGCGTGAGAAAACTCTGTGCCACAAAGGCTCCTGCCGCCACGACCACCACTGCTGCCGCCGCAATTATTGTCTTTTTACTCATCTGCTTGCTCCTTTGCCTGGTCTTGTTGGGAGTCTTTACAGGCTCCATACTTTAATATTGACAATGCTTTCTTATACTCTCTCTTAATGATCTCTTCATGGTCAGGGTGTTTGTGAAACTCCCCGATCCCCGCCGTCATGGCGACGAAACAGAGTTTAACCAAAAGCAGAACCCCCCCAGTTGAGTTGTCCCGCAGCTTGGAGCGGTCAATCCTTCGAAAGAATTCTTCTCCCACCAGTCTCTCCAGTTCCCCATCATCCGCCCTGCATTCCATAAGCACGTCATCAGGATACATAATCAAATTCTTATGCAGCCGGAACATGTCATTATTCTTACTGAATCTCAGGGCGTGATCCATCATAGACTCCATCAGGGAAAACACGTCGCCATAAGTCTTATCCAGTTCTTCCAGGCAGAATTCCCTCCACTTTCTCGTGGTATCCTCTAATAAAAACGACAAAACATCCCTTTTATCTTCAAAATATGTATAAAAACTGCCTCTGGAAATGCCCGCGTCCCGGATGATCTTGTTGATGGAAACTTTCTCGTAAGGTACAGCTATAAATTCTTTCATCGATGCTTTCCAGATCAGGTTCTGCTTCTCCTTGGAAAGCCTGTGAAAACGTTCACTCGGCATCTTCAATCCCCCTCCTGTTCTACAGGAAAAAACAAAAGTGACAACCTGTCATTCATTATAATGACAACCTGTCACTCTGTCAATGGAGTTATTATTTTTTAATATTTTCCTAACAAATCAGTTAGATTCTTCCTTTTCTTTAATATTCCTGGAAACGGTTATCTCCTGATTATCAATGTGCTCCCGCATAGCCGCCTTGGCCTCCGCCACCTTGCGGTTTCTCACTGCTTTTAAAATGTTGTCATGCTCGATCAGCAGGATCTGCCTCTTGTCCGCGTCTTTGATGTATTCCAGGCGGTAGCGGTACATCTGTTCCCGAAGATTGTTGAGGATCTGCACCAGGCGGCTGTTTTTGGTCCCCTGATAAATGATCTCATGATATTTTTCATCAGTTTCCGCCATGAGCATCACATCTTTGCTGTCAACAGCCTTGCGAAACGCTCTCTGGGCGTCTTCCAGCTCGTCAATCTCCTCCTCCGTCATCCTCTGACAGGCCAGCTCAATGGCCAGTTCCTCCAGAGAACGGCGCAGTTCCAGAACATCCCGAAGGCTCTTCTCTGAGATCTTGGCTACCTCCGCCCCCTTCCTGGGTATCATCAGCACCAGCCCCTCCAGCTCCAGTTTCCGGATTGCCTCCCGAATCGGGGTTCGGCTGACCCCCAGCCGTTCCGCCAGCTGTATCTCCATAAGCCGTTCCCCTGGCCCCAGCTCCCCCTTTAAGATAGCCTGCCGCAGAGTGTTAAACACCACATCCCGCAGCGGAAGATACTCATTCATATTAACTTTTAACATACTTCCTTCCATATTATATGGTCCCCCTATTCCTTCCGATTGTAAAAATTAGTAAGATACACCTGTCTGGCGACTTTCACGCCCTCCCCATAGCGCATCTTCTCATAAGCCGCTGCCGCTGCCCTGGGGTTGGTAAACAATCCGAACACCGTAGGACCGCTGCCGCTCATAAGGGACCCTATAGCTCCCATGTCCATCATCATATCCTTAATCTGCGCTATGACCGGATATGCAGGGACGGTCACGGTCTCCAGCACATTGCCCAGATACGATGCGGTCTTATAAATATCCCCTTCACCGATCGCTCTTGCCATACTGTCAATATCCGGGTGCTGTTCTGGTTTCAGGTCATTGGCATGAAGATTCTCATAGACAAACTTGGTGGATACGCTGATCCCAGGCTTTGCGATCAGCACCTGGCACTGAGGCATAGGCGGCAGAGGCGTCAGGATCTCGCCGATCCCTTCCGACAGCGCTGTTCCCCTCATGATACAGTAGGGAACATCAGCGCCGATCTTCACCCCCCGCTCCATCAGCTGTCTCAAAGTCAGCCCCAGGCCAAACATCTTATTCACCCCAAAAAGCACAGCCGCTGCGTCGCTGCTGCCGCCTGCCATACCGGCTGCCACCGGAATAAATTTCTTAAGCTTAATGGAAATCCCTTTTTTTACCCCAAATTCATCCATCAAAAGCTTAGCGGCCTGATAAACCAGATTATTCTCATTGTTAGGAAGGTAATAAAGATTCGTCTCCACCCTTATGCCGGGCTGCTCCTGGCTTACCAGATCGATCCGGTCATACAGACCAACTGTCTGCATGATCATGCGGACTTCGTGGTATCCGTCTTCCCTCCTGCGAAGTACATCCAGCCCAAGGTTAATCTTCCCATAGGCCTTTAGCCCCAGATGCTTTACCATATCTCCTTCTCCTTGTATATGGGATTGTTTTTTTGTATTATTTTGTATACAGTATATTATATACGTTGTATACAAAATTACAAGGCCTAAAATTATTAAATTCCCATAAATTTTTCCATCTGGGCAAAAAATACTACTCCTCAAAAAATAAAAGGGCTTTCCCTGTCAGGACTGCCCTTTTTCACTCTCAAACCCTTTGATCAGCTTCATTTTCTGTTCCCGGCACAGCCTTTTAATGGCATACTCCCGGCGCATAGCTTCCTCCTTTGTCTCAAAAATCTCATAGTACACCAATTCCACCGGTCTCCGACACCTGGTATACTTGGCTCCCTTTCCGTCATTATGGGCTTTTATCCGCTCATCCAAATGATTCGTCCAGCCGCAGTACAAGCTTCCGTCCCGGCAACGAACCAGGTATGTGTAATTCATGGAAGTGTTTCCTTTCTTCTGGTACTGCCTTGCGGAAATAACAGTGAAGAAAGTGCCAGATATGTGCGTCATCTGTGCGTCTGCAAAGCGACGGCGTAGCGGCGCCTACGTCTAGCTCTGCAAACGGGCTTAAGGGCGTGGACAGCGGGCGCTTAATTCACTGGAATTTCTGCAA
Source organism: uncultured Hungatella sp. (assembly GCA_910588505.1). Lineage (GTDB taxonomy): Bacteria > Bacillota > Clostridia > Lachnospirales > Lachnospiraceae > UBA3402. The sequence goes on from CAJUPQ010000063.1 coordinate 13,006, forward strand.
GACAGTACTAGTATAATCCGTTTTAAATACCTTTCTGTTTCGACAAGGATGCTTTTCCGAGAACGCAAAGGGAAAAGCTGAGGTGTAGTGGTGCTACGTTTCACTTTGTGGGAGATCTGGCCCAGGTAAGGAGGGCGCAGCGGGCTACATGGATCGATGGAATATGTAGACGGCAACCGCGCTTGCAATACGCACTTACCGCCCAGGTTGCCCTGAATCTATTTGAAGCACCAGCTGGATGCGGATCTGACACCGTTCATCCATAAACCTTATATTGTATTATATCCTAAATTTCTGTTTTTGTGCATCCAGCTTTTTCCTCTTTTGCGGTTTTTTCATCTCCTTCGTTACGGTTCACTGGCAATGTCATTAACTTAAGGCATTCCCGGCCGAACCTCAGTTGTGCAAAGTCTGGAATTGCCAGCCACTTTCTAATACTGATCATGAGGCAGAGGGCCTAAGTTAATGACATTGGTTCACTAGAGCGTGTTTGATTCTCACGCGCCCGCCACATCTTTTACCAAAATAAGTCGATCGCCAGGCCGAACCTGTTCGCCGGACAATCCATTTGCGTCGATGACCTGTTTTCTGGTGGTGTGGAATCGCTTGGCAATATCCCACAGACAGTCTCCCGACTGGACAATATACCCCGTGATCCCCGGAAGTTCCTGAAGTTTTTCTAAGTCCAGAGGGGCTTCCTTGACTCCCAGGATCACTGGTTCCTTTACAGGCTGAAGCACCAAGATATCCAGACTTATGACCCCTTTGATCTCCACCGTATCTCCGCCTGCCATAACTGCCGTCATCTGTTCCAGCCCTGTATTCAGCTGATAGACGCTGTCCGGTGTAATCCCCGGCGTCTCCGCCTCATAGTGGAAGGGAACCATCTCCGTCTCCGCCCTTACAGGCTCGGAATCATCGGAAGTCAGGTAGAGAAGAGACACCTCCAACACTCCGTCAATCTGCAGAGAGTCCTCCTTGATCTCCACCTCATCGATCTTGACCGTCCCATCATTATGGCAGATCTGGAGAACCCTGTCTCCGGTCTTTAAGTCCACTTTTTCCCCGATCCTGCATTTTCCGGTGTTTTTGCTGAGAAGGCGGTCAAAGCACACTTCCCCTGATTCCAGTTCCAGCTCCCGGCTGTTGGAATAGAAGTCCCCCAGCAATTCAATCTGCTGTTCTTCATACAGCTTCATATCCAACTCCAGCACCGCGTCCAGTTCCAGATCCCGCATTTCTCCGTCATAGTCTGGTTTTGCCTCCAGTTCTCTGTGTACCAGTCTCACGGAGATGGACGGAATCATCCCCTCCACAGATTCCGGCAGCTCCACTTCCCCGGCAAAGGGAACGCTCTCTTCCAGCCACTGCACCGGAGTATTTTCCCCCTCCCCCGCATAGATGGCAAAGATCATTACCTCGCCTTCTACATGGATCCTGCCATCCAAAGGTTTGGTGGTAGCCCCCCGAAGCCGGATCTCGCTCCACAGGATCTGCTCAATACTGGGCTTGCTCCCTGACAGAGTAATATCTTCTTTTATCCGATATGTATCTTTCCTGCGCACCGCGATCACCGCCACATCCGCCTGACGCCGCAAAATCTCCATTCCCTCCGAGGAATCTTCCAATGGTGCTCCGTAGATGTCATTTTCCGTCCTGCGCTCCTCCCCCTCATATCCCAAATTCCAGCTGCTGCCGTCCATCTCCCCCGGCCCCATGCTCCAGCCGTTCTCCTCCCGGCCCGCCGTGCCCCCTTCTATGACGTCAATAGCCGCCTCCGCGTCATAGAGAGTCTCTACCCGTATCACCAGGGTTACAATGGCTTTCACACTGACTTTCCGCGAATTGATCATACTGGCTGTAAGATCTTCCAGATCCCAGCTGACCCCCAGATAATCCTTTTCCTCCAGCCCCGGGATATTGACCGGCTCCTCAAAGGGGATATGCCCCGCCATGGTCTGAAACCCGCCCTCGGCTTTCCTGTATAATATCTGAAAATTCAGCTTCCCCTTTACCAGAACCCGCTCTCCCTGATTTTTTACGGATTCTATCTGAATATCTCCGGAACTCAAGATCACCCGAGCCATATCATCCATTGTGTCAGGTACGATAAAGTCGTCGTCCAGCGTCACCTGTGTCGCCACATTGCTTTTAAACCGGTTCATATGTATATTTTTCTTCACCAACTCCAACATAATCCCACCTACCTGTCTTTCTGCCTGCTTTTATATTAAGTGTATGTGGCAGGTGGGGAAAATATGCGGGGTGGGGGAATTGACGTAGATGGGGGATTTTGGGTGATTCTGAGGGATTTTTTGTGGAAATGAGCGGGGATTTGTGATAGAATAGGGGGTGATGTTTTTTGGGTTTTAACTTTTGGGTTTTTCTGTTGTTTCCGTTCCTGTTCTGTTATATTCTGTTAAATTTCAGAGCTTTGAACCATGGATATATTCGGATAAAATGCCTCTCTTTCCCCTGTAACGATAATTTCCATTATAGGAAGTATAATTACCTCGTAATGCAATAGGGAATCTTCGAAAAGAAGGTTCAAAAAAGGAAAAAGGAGAGTGCATTCATTATGAGAAAGCAAACAAAATTAGTTGCAGTTCTGTCTGCAGCGGCTCTGTTGGCTATCGGTGCTTCCATGACTTCCTTCGCTGCTACCAGAGGCTGGGTACAGGAAGGTGAGGACTGGGTTTACCTGGACAGCAACGGAGACAGGGTTTACAATGAGTGGAAGAGATCTGGGGACAACTATTACTATCTTGGTGAAGATGGTATCATGGCAAAAGATCAGCTGGTTCATGATACAACCATTGATGCCTACTATTATGTAGATGAGAATGGTGTCAGGTTGATGAACGCTTGGAAAGCCATTCCCAACGATGAAAATGCCCAGGTTGGTGATAACACACCAGAGATTCTGTATTACTACTTTGGTTCCGCTGGAAAGGCTAACCGTTCTACGGATGACGATTTAGCAATTAAGACAGTCAATGGTTACAATTATGCATTTGACACGGAAGGCCGCATGGCAAGTGGATGGCAGTGGGTACATGTCAAGAATGGCAAAAATACCGAGGAACTTTATTATTTCGGAACTGATGAAGAAGGCTGGGCTCGTACAGGATGGCAGCAGCTTGAGCCTGGTGAGAACATGCGTGAGGATGAGTACGATGATCTTGAGTGGTACTACTTCGAAAGCAACGGCAGAGCTGTAAGAGATGGTTCCAAATACATCAATGGAAGATATTATGCGTTTGATGACTTGGGTGTTATGAAAGATGACTGGTATGATATTGGCGGCACCACTAAGCCAACGGCAGCATCTTCTGCGATTGCATATGCGTCCTCCAGTGGTACGCTGTCTAATGGATGGGTATTTACCAATCCAAAAGATGAGGGTGACTCTGATGACTACTGGTTCTATCTGGTAACTGTTAGAAATGGTAGCAACCTTAAGAGGTCTATCCCATTTAACTATTATGGCACAAATGCTGGTTCCGAGGCTGGTGTGAAAGCTGTAAGAGCTAAAGTTATTAAGAACAAGACCTATATCTTTGATACAGATGGTCAAATGTTGACTGGTTTTGTCGTACTTGATGATGGTACTGTTGGTGCTGATGTAAAGGCATTGGCAGATGAGAAGGCTGGAAGCAGTTCAAAGATACAGCTTTTCGATATCCTTGATATTGAAGATACTGTTGGTGGAGAGGATAAATTCTCACCCGCTGTATATGGTTCTGACACTCCAACAGACAAAGTCAATGGCGTTGCCGCAAGAAAGTTAGAGGCTGGTCTGTACTATTTCAATGAGACAGCAGGATCACAGAATGGTCAGCTGATGACTGGTCGTACAGCTGTAACAGAAGATGGTGAGACTTTCTACTACTATTTCAACAAAACCGGTAATCAGAACAACTCTGAGAACTATGGTAAGGCGCTTGTAAGCACTGTAAAAGATGGCTATCTGTACGGTACAAACGGCAGATGTCTCACAGCTGACAATGGTAATTCTTATGCGGTATATAAAGTTGATGATATCAAGGGGGATCACTACCTCAACGCAAAAGATATGCCAACAGAGACAGAGACAACTCCGGTACAGGGCATTAAGATTGCAGGCAAGTCAGGTGCAACAAGTATTATTGATACCGATTACGATTCTACTGCTGTTGATGGTGCTTATGTAGTAGTAAGTCAGAGCGGTCGTATCAAACAGAGCGGTACTGCTACTATTGATGGAGTTAGATATACCATCAAGAACTATAAGGTAACCAATACTAAGGCTATTGACTAATTGTCATAAGTGTCTTAATAATCATTTAAAGTAATTTTAAACAGAGGCTATGAAAAACAGAGGTAGTTTGACTCCATTTTTCATAGCCTTTTTATTTAATTTTTTCAAATCTGGGAATCATACTTAAATTTAAAGATTCACAAAAGATAGGAGGGACTGTTACAATTTTGAAATTGTTACAACTTAAATAAGAAAAATGGCATCTCGACAATACCTTCATGATTGTCGGGATGCCATCTTTAATTATTTTAATACAGTTTTTATTATGCAATATTGGTCAAAGACATTGCATTAATCAATTGGCTTTTCATCCTTAATAGTATAGTTCGCATTATCGATAGTATATTTTACACCATCAATGGTAACTGTACCACCAGTCTTTACTTTACCAGTTCTGCTTACAATGACTCTGCTATTTGCTGGAATTTCCACACTTGGTATACCTGTTGTTGCATCCTTTTTGTTCATAATCCAAACTGGGTTTGGCAGTTCATATACTGTATAACTATTTCCAGCGTCTGCTGTGACACATTTACCATCACTTCCATACAGATAGCCGTCCTGAATCATATCCGTATAAGCATATCCAGGATAATTTGTATCCTTAGAGAAATAGTAATAGAAGATTTCACCATCTTTAGTAATTGCTGTACGTCCTGTCTGCATCTGTCCCTGTACAGAACCACTGGCTTCATTGAAATAATAAAGTCCATTTAACAGAGTCCGTCCACCAGTTACAGGCTGACCCATCTTCTTGCCATCCTTTGTAACAAAAGCCCCATCATCATCATATACATAACCAAAAGGTTTATCTGCACCTGCAAAGTGACCAGTTGTCACAAGCTTACGTTCGTATGCATTTTTTGTATCAGCAATAAAGTTATATGCAACCAATTTACCATTAACTTTTAAGCCTTCCCTGGAACCATAAGCAAATTCAATCTTTGTATCTTTGTTTGTACTTACTGGCAGATTGTCTTTGTCATCAATAACAACAAAACCTTTTAACATCTTTCCATTACTATTAAACATATAGGTCTTATTTTTGATAACCATTGCTCTTGCATAACCAGTAGGAGTTGTTTCATGTACTGCATCCATCACACTGCCGCTAGCGGTTGACTGATAGTTATAGGGAATACTTCTCGCAATCTTCCCTCCATCTCTAACAGTGACCAGATAATACCAATACATGTCATCATTATCATATCTGATATCTGCATCAAGATTCGCATCTCCTGTATATACCCAACCACTAGCCTGTGTTCCGCTTAAAGATGCAAAAGCCATTGCTCCAGATGCAGCAGTCGGCTGTGATGCCGGGTTACCATACCAATCATCATCCATGATTCCATTGTCATCAAAATGATAATACTTACCACTGATATACTTAGATCCTGTATATGCCTTTCCGTTTGTTCCAAAGAAGAACCACTCAAGTTCGTCGTAATCCTCTCCGTTCAAATAATCGTTGGGCTCCAGATGTTGCCAATCCTTATATGCCCAGCCTTCCCTTGCGGTACCCAAATAGTAGATGTTATCTTTTGCGTCTTTCTGCCATCCACTAAGCATCTGACCTTCTTCGTTGAACATATAATAGTTTCCATTGATTTCTCTTACTTTTTTCTCATTTCCAGCTGTGTAAGCCTTTCCTGAAGAACCAAAGTAATAGTACAAAACTTCTGGAGTGTCATCGCTATTTTCACTTCCTACTTGTGCGCCTTCGTCATTCGGCAATTCTTTCCATGCATTAGTGATCCTTACACCATTCTCATCTACATAGTAGGTGGCATCAATGGTATCATCTATAACCAGAGTATCTCTGGCCATAATACCATCGTCATCCAGATAATAATAGTTATCACCGGATCTTCTCCAAACATTAGCTTCCCTGTTTCCTTCTTTGTCCAGATACACCCAATCCTCACCTTCCTGTACCCAACCCTTGGTAGCAGCGAAGGAAGTCATGGAAGCACCGATAGCCAACAGAGCTGCTGCAGACAGAACTGCAACTAATTTTGTTTGCTTTCTCATAATGAATGCACTCTCCTTTTTCCTTTTTTGAACCTTCTTTTCGAAGATTCCCTATTGCATTACGAGGTAATTATACTTCCTATATTGGAAATTATTTTTGACATGAAGATGATAAGTCTAAGAGCCTGTCAAGATAAAGTTATTTTTACCTATTCAAATCCTCAAATTTTTGCTATAATTCTCTTATAAGTAACGCATTAAAGAGTTATATTGGCGAATAATCACTTAACACTACAATATATCATAATCATTGCAGAAAGGATGTTTTTATGGGGATATATCTGAATCCAGGTAATGATCAATTTCGAAGAATGCTTCGATCCAAAATATATGTCGATAAATCAGATTTAATTGCATACACAAATGATGTGATAGATTCTGATATGGCATATCTCTGTGTTAGTCGGCCTCGAAGATTTGGAAAATCCACAGCTGCCAACATGCTCTGTGCGTATTACACGAATGGCGCTGACTCTGAATCGCTATTTAAACACCAAAAAATTGCGCAATTGTCTTCTTTCCATGAGCATTTAAATAAACACCATGTTTTAATGCTCAACATCCAACAGTTTATCAGGGGAGCCAAAACACCAGATAATTTTGTGAATTATATTGAGCAAAAGGTTCTGAATGAGGTTAAAGAACAATATAAAGATGTGATTAAGGAAACAGAAACCAGTTTACCGGATGCATTAACCTCTGTGTACTTTAAAACACAAGATGATAGTCCAGGATTTATCTTTATAATTGACGAATGGGATTGCATTTTTCGAGAAATGAAAAATAACGAAACTATTCAAAAGGCTTATCTAGACTTTCTAAGAGACCTTTTAAAAGACCGAGTATATGTAAAACTTGCATATATGACAGGAATTCTTCCTATCAAAAAATATGGCACCCACTCTGCCTTAAATATTTTTGAGGAATTTTCCATGACTGATTCTAAAGGCTTAGCTCCATTTATAGGATTTACGGAAAACGAGGTGAAACAGTTGTGTGCAGATTATCATATGGAGTTCGATGAAGCACAACAATGGTATGACGGATATACCTTTGGCGATGATCTGCATATTTATAATCCTAAATCAATTGTAGATGCTATGCGCAATCAAAGATTTAAGAGTTATTGGACAAGAACGGAAACATATGAAGCATTGAGGATCTATATCGACATGAATTTTGATGGATTAAAAGATGCAATTATTTCTATGGTTGGTGGTGAAGTTCATCGCATCAATCCTGAAAAGTTCCAGAATGATATGACCAGTTTTGAGAGTAAGGATGATGTGCTTACTTTATTGGTGCATTTAGGATACCTTGCATATGATGAGAGGAAACAAAATGTATTCATTCCGAACATGGAAATTGCAGGCGAATTTAGAAATGCTATTGATGGATCGAAAGGATGGGAACGGCTGGCAAAAATTCTTCGAGATTCAGAGGATTTGTTGGAATCTACATTAAATTTGGATCAAGATGCTGTTGCACAGGGAATTGATAAAATCCATACGGAGAACATATCCATTTTATCCTATAATAATGAAAATTCTCTGAGCTGTGTGATTACCCTTGCTTACTTTTATGCCAGAAAAAACTATCTTTTAATTCGAGAATTTCCTAGTGGAAAAGGCTTTGCTGATATAGTGTTTTTACCTATAAAATCTGTAAATAGCCCTGCTATTTTAGTAGAACTAAAATGGGATCAATCAGCTAAGGGCGCTCTTACGCAAATAAAGGATAGAAGATATGTTGATGCTTTGAAGGATTATTCTGGAAATATTATTCTTGTGGCTATCAATTATAACAAAAAATCTAAACGACATGATTGTATTATTGAAGAATATTCGCTATAAAATCTACTAAAGGTATTATTGCAAAAATAGAAAGTTTATATGAAGCACTCTCCTAAATAATTTCCATTATAGGAAGTATAATTACCTCGTAATGCAATAG
>CAJUPQ010000064.1 GCA_910588505.1 uncultured Hungatella sp.
ATGTGAGAGAAAGAACGAACTGTGGAAGGGGCTGTTCTTTCTCTTTTTTCGTTCCTTAAAAACTATATCGGAATGACATGGGATGGTCAAGAGGAAAACGCGCTGCATCCTGCAGCACGCTCTTATGGACAGTATTTGAAAACTGAGATTTTAATTTGACGTTTTTGTGCGGGAGATTGGAACTTTAATTTGCTGGGCTACATCTTAGCAAAAGTAAGGCAGGTACCGCACCATCTACGGATAGAAAGGCAATGCCGCTGTATTGCGGTCACTGTGGGTTGAAGCTTCGCCCTACTACAAGAAATGAGGGTACGTGCATCTGTCATACCGGTAATATGATGCCCTATGAGCCATGTGGTCAGATACAGGTTCGTAAAACTGATATTCAGAATGTCATGGTAAAGGCAATCAATGTACAGGCAAAAATCTTATTGGATGAAGCAAAGAACAATAAAGCTACATCAAAAGAACTTAGGATGCTGCAGAAAACCTTTGCTCAGCTGGAAGCAGAAAAGCAGAGCTATCGTGATGAACGTATGAATCTTTATAAGGATTTCAAGGCTGGTAAGATAGAGCGTGATAAATTTTTGGCAAGAAAGACTGAGGTATTAAAGCAGGAAGAAGAGTGCCTGGCTGAATATGAGATTATTCAGTCAAAGATAGAAGAACTGCAGCATAAGCAGGAGCATGTTCAGTCAGGGGCAGAGGCTTTTCGTGAGTATACGCTTTTATCAGAGTATGATTATGATGTGGTAAATCATTTGATTTCCAGAGTGGAGTGCTTCAATGATGGTCATATCAAGATTGCTTGGAATTTCAAGTCTGAATTTAAAGGAGCAGAGCCAGTAGAGGAAACTGTGAGTGATACACCTGTTGTAAAGGGTAGAGTAGCAGTTTATACATCGGATTTGTGGATGATGCCACAGGATAGCGATTATACGATATCCAAGAGAAATGCTGCGAATTATTGTGTTAAGAAGCTTGATGTTTTGGAAGAAAATATTACTTTTTATCATGACGATAAAGCGGACGATGGTGTGTATTTTAGAGAAGGCTATATGAAATTCATAGATGAAGGAAGACGTGGAGCAGTAGAGGCTCTGGTTATAGATAGCTTTAAGGATTTATACCTGGCACACCAAGACCTTGAAAATCTAATTCGCTTTATCATTCCGAAGCTTCCTTGTCGCTTTATTGCAGTATCAGATGGATTTGATTCTGCTACGGCTGATGATAGACAGTACCAGGAAATGTATGATTCTTATAAGCATGTACGCCAGGGAGATATTATGAAATATCGAACGATAGAGCGTAAAGCCGGTAAAAGGGTTGCTGCAACTATGAGATATCCTCAATGTCCGATGCTTTACGGCTATCATACAAGAGAGAACGGAAGCTATGCTGATACAGAAGTGATTGCTCTTATTCAGCAGATCTATGATAAAGTCCTAGAAATTAAGAAGCTTAGTAAGGTGGCACGTTGGCTTAATGATCAGGGGATACCTACTTCTCAGGCATTTCTGAATGAAGAGGGCTATGACAGACCTGAGCGTGTAAAAAAATGGAATGCTGAAAAGCTATGGGGTGTCACCAAGCAGGAAGGATACGTCAGCTATTGCAAGTATTATGACAGGTGCAAAGAGCTAGGAAAGCACTGTGATAGAAAGCCTATTATTGACAAGGATAAGTTTGATGAAGTAAACGAAAAATACGCATATAGAAAGAACAGATAAGTAAATACTGGTAAGTCATTTGGGAGCTTTCGGGCTCCCTTTTTTTCATGTGTATATGTTCGGATATCGTTAGATAATACCAAATAGAAATGGTATAATATACCTTATAGGAATTATTATAAGGAGTTCAATGACGATAATAGGCTGTCAATTTGGGCTAATACAAGTTTTCTCTTATTTGCCGGGAGTTCATAAATCTTGGTAACAAGCTCATTTGTGAGTTGTTCATCTTCGTTACTAATGATTCCTGCAAGCAGGTTATTTGCGGTAGTTTCCAGCACTTCCGCTATATTGATAAAGGTTTTTAGCTGAGGTGTTTTGTTGCCAAGTTCTATCTGACGAAAGTAGTTGGCAGACAGGTTGCACTGTTCAGCCGCCTGATCCTGTGTTAGTCCTTTTGCAATTCTGTATTTTCTTATGTTAGACCCTAAAGTCTTTGAATCCATATCGTGATTCCTCCCCATCGCTATTTGGTACAAACCATCACAAATAGAATATCTTAGAGTGACTATTTGGGAGAAGTTGCCAAAGGGTATTATTTTTCTACCAAATAGAGATGGTTATTCGCTTGGAAAGGGGGTGAGTATGGTTATGGAGCAAAGCGAAAATACAACAAAAGAGGAAATAGAGGGACTTTTTGAAGAGGATCCTGAAAGGAAAAATGCTGCTGTTGCAAGACGCGTTCAGAAGAAAAAACGTGTTGTTAATCATGATAAAAAATACGATGTGCAGGTAATTCCGGCTACGGTAGGAGTAACACCGGAAGGTGAAACTGCTCCTATCAGGCGTTGTGCTGCATATTGCAGGGTTAGTACTGATCAGGAAGCTCAGTCCAGTAGCTATGAGCTGCAGTGTAAGCATTATACGGAATACATAGAATCAAGGGATGACCTGGTACTGGTGAAAGTCTATGCGGATGAGGGACTTAGCGGTACTCAGATGAAGCATAGAGATCAGTTCCTGCAGATGGTCTCTGACTGTGAGGCTGGAATGATAGATTTGGTTTTGACGAAATCTCTTAGCAGATTTTCACGAAATGTGGTGGACTGTCTGAGCACGATCAGAAAGCTGAAAGCTTTAAATCCACCGGTAGAGGTGTTTTTTGAAAAAGAGAACCTGTCATCGCTGGATGATAAAACCGATATGGTTCTGGCAATGATGGCATCCATAGCGCAGGAAGAGTCCAGGAGCATTTCTGCCAATATCAGCTGGGCTATCAGAAAGCGTATGGAAAACGGCACTCAGAAGATTCCTACGGCCTGTCTTTTAGGCTATGCCTCAGATGAAGATGGCAATATGGTAATCGTGGAAGAAGAAGCTAAAATTGTGAAGTTTATCTACAAAAATTTCATTCTGGGTATTCATCCAAATGTAATCGCAGAAAAACTGAATAAGCAGGGAAGTACCACGGTGCTGGGGAATCCCTGGACTGGTATGAGCGTCAGAAATATTCTGCAGAATGAGAAATATTGCGGTGATGTACTGATGCAAAAGACTTTTACGGACAGCTATCTTACCCACAAGGTTAAGAAGAATAATGGTGAAAGGCAGCAGTTTTTTATCGCAGATCATCATGACGCTATCGTTTCCAGAGAAGTGTGGGACAAGGCAAAGGCTATTCTGGAAAAGATGAACTACAAAAATTGGAAGAGACAGTCGCAACAGAGGTTGATTCCATTGGCAGCAGGACTGTTGGCAGGATATATTCCGATTAGTCCCTTTTGGAAGGAAGTCTCAGTTGCAAGACTTGAAAATGCAACAAGTAAATTTAATGAAGGTGCAGGTGGTCAGCTGGTAGAACTTGTGCCGGAAAAGGAACCAAGAGAAGAAAGAGAGGATTTGATTATGTCAGAGATTTTAGATGGATTTGAAGTAATTGATACAGAGGTAGGCAGAAGCGATTCTGTTATGACGGTAATGGGGAATATGTTGAAGTTTAATAAGCCCACAGCAGCAGAGCTTATGTATCCGGCATTTGTGAGAGCACTTCTTAATGCTCCAGATAAGAAGGTGGCTGTGCAGGTATGTACAGAAAAGACCAAGTGCGCCATGCCATTCAGCAAGCCTGAGAATCAGCAGAGCTACGCTATCACTCTTAAGAATCCAGCTGTAGTAGTGGCTGTAAGAAAGTTGCTTCCTGATCTGAGCCCGGATGATGCACTGACATTTAAGGGACAGCTCTTTGCAGAGAATAAAGTAATCATCTATGATCTAACCAAGGGAGAGCCTATCAAGCGTAGGAATCGTAAGAAGTCTGATGATGCTGCGGATCAGGGTGCTGAGGCTGATGAGTAGAATTAAAAGAGATTAACAACAGAATAGAAGAACATACTGTTGACCTGTTAGGAGTACGCACTGCTCCTGATAGGTCTTTTTTTGTTCGCATAAAAAATCTGGCAGAGAACGTGTCCCTACCAGATTCCGCGTTTTGATTATACGCTTTTCCTCAAAGGATATTATAGCACTGATTTTTAAAGTTATAAAGAGAAAAATACAAAAACCACCGGATTTTCTGGTTAGGCTGATTGGGGCACTAACCATGAATCTGGTGGAACTTTTGATTTACATTCTTAAACCCAGGGACATTTTATCACACCTTAAATGTTTGTGCCACAGGAAATTATGTGTGGCTTAAATGTAGAGAAGGTGGATTCGTTGGTAATTATTGGTGGATTGAGAAATTTCCTTAATGAGGTCTTAAATCTGGAACATGGAGAGGGAAATGTTGTGAAGGATTTTTTTGAGGTGGATTTTGTCAAAATTGGAACTGGATTCGATGATTTTGATATTTTCATTCACTTTTCAAATTCTGCTTATGAGCCTTCTTTGAGTTTTCAGCAGAAATTTTGAGATGAATGCAGACGTTATTTTTGATGAATCCACTTACATAGTATGCGTGAATCCACTTGGTTTGTCCTATTATGCATGGGGTATGGGTGGTATGTCAACAAAGGATTTTTCCTTGAAAATAAAGGGTTTGAAGGGCTTGGAAGTGCCTATTTTCTTAACGTTTTTGGAGTGGATTGGTGGTGGGTCCTTAAATTTAAAATTCTTACTTGACAAAGGGTGATGAGCTGCCCCAGCTGTTTAACGTGCTGGAGGGAACCATGTTAAGGCGCAGGATATGGTAAAGAACTCCCTGGCCCAGATCGAAGGCAGAGATATGAGACTGTTCTTGTCTCAAAAGGCATGCATAGCATATCTCTGCGCTTAACCACCCCATGAAATAGTAGCAGCTGACGTTTTTAAGCAAAGGATTATGAAAAGGAATAATTGTGTTTTCAATAAAAATTCGCTATACTAAAACCAGATCCTAGAAGAAGAAAAAGAACAGAACAGCTGCGGGAAAGGGAGTAAAGACATGGCGAAGACAGTAGGAATCGGTTTACCATAGTTTTGTGCTGGGGCTGATGGTGGAATTGGCAGACGATATATCCTGACTTATAATCGTGAAAGCGGGTTTGGAAGGCATGACGTGATGCTGGAGCCCAGAAGGGTGGAGGATGACGGGATCATTCTGGAATTTAAAGCGCGGGATACAGATAAGGAGAAGGAACTGGCGGATACAGTGAAGGAGGCTCTGGCCCAGATAGACAGGCAGAAGTATGAGACTATCCTTGCCGCCAAAGGCGTGCCGAAGGGAAAATACGCAAATATACGTTCGCTTTCCGAAGGAAAACGATCCTAATCAAAGAGAAATAGACAAATCTATCTAAAAAAGAGAGGAGCCCCAGCATATTTCCAACATGGAGATATGCTGGGGCTAAGGTTTTCAACCGAGTTCATTATACCATAACATCGGCTTGCTTACAACAAGAATCAGATATTTTAAAAAATTTTTTAACAAAGATCAAAGATCTCACCTGCCAGCGTGTGAGTTTACAGATCAAACCCAAAATACTTCACCGCGTTATTATAAGAGATCCCCTCAACGATCTTCTTAAGCGCCTTTCTATCATCGGGATATTCTCCGTTCTCAACCCATCCTCCGATCAGCTCACACATGATCCTGCGGAAATACTCGTGGCGTGTGTAGGACAGAAAGCTTCTGGAATCTGTCAGCATACCGATAAAGTTTCCAAGGCATCCTAAGTTGGCCAGGGAAGTCATCTGCTCGGTCATGCCTGCTTTGTGATCATTGAACCACCAGGCGGAACCCTGCTGGATGCGGCCGTTGGCGCCGGCGGCCTGGAAGCATCCAAGGATGGTGCCAATGGAGGCATTATCGTTGGGGTTTAAGGAGTAGATGATGGTCTTTGGGATCTCGTTGGTGGCGCTTAAGGCGTTGAGGAAATCCGCCATCTGGGCTGACGGGGCGTAGTTGTTGATGCAGTCAAAGCCGGTGTCAGCGCCGAGCTGCTGGTACATATAGGCGTTGTTGTCTCTCTTGCAGCCGTAGTGGAGCTGCATCACCCAGTTTCTGCGGTTGTACTCTTTGGCCACGAACAGCATGAACGCGGTCTTATATTTCAGTTCCTCTTCCCTGGAGATGCCCTGACCGGCAAGGCCCTTTGCCATGATGGCGTCGATCTCTTTGTCGTCGGCGGGAACGTACATGACGTACTCAAGAGCGTGGTCTGACACAGAACACTTGTGGTCGGCAAAATAGTCCATCCGGGCTTTCAGGGCTTCCTTTAAAGAAGAGAAATCTTTTACCTTCACGCTGCTGACGTCGGAGAGCCTGGCCATGTAGGCCGCGAAATCCGGTTTTTCCACGTTCATGGCCTTGTCCGGTCTCCAGGCGGGGAGAACCTGGACGTCGAAGGTGTCGTCGGCAGCGATCTTCTCATGCCACTCTAAGGTGTCCACCGGGTCGTCGGTGGTGCAGATCAAGGTCACGCCGGACTGGCGGATGATGTTGCGCACGGTCATGGAGTCCTGGCCCAGTTTTTCATTGCACAGGTCCCACACCTCCTGGGCAGTGTCTCCGTTTAGATGGCCGGTGTAACCGAAATATTTTTGAAGTTCCAGGTGGCTCCAGTGGTATAAGGGATTGCCGATGAGCTTCTCCAGAGTTTCGGCCCACTTCTGGAATTTCTCCCGGTCTGTGGCGTCGCCGGTGATGTACTTCTCCTCCACGCCGTTGGAGCGCATCTGGCGCCATTTGTAGTGGTCGCCGCCCAGCCATACCTGGGTGATGTTGTCAAACTTGCGGTCCTCGGCGATCTCCTGGGGATTGATGTGGCAGTGGTAGTCCAAAACGGGCATCTTGGCAGCGTAGTCGTGGTAGAGCTGCTTTGCCGTGTCTGTGGAGAGCAGGAAATCTTTGTCCATAAATGGTTTCATTGGGATCATCCTCCTTGGATTAAAAATTTGTTGTTTGTTTTTGTATAAATTCGGCGGCAATGACGGTCTTTGCCGGGACGCTGCCGCCGTCGAACACGCGCATAAGAGTTTCCACTGTGGTGGTGCAGAGCTGTTCCACCTTGGTGTCGATGGAAGAGATCTCCGGGTTGGTGCAGTAGGAGAGGAGCGAGTTATTGTATCCGATGACAGCCAGCTCATCTGGGATCCGGATCTTTTTTTCGCTGGCGTATTTGACGGCGCCTACGGCAAGGGAGTCGTCGCTTGTCATTACCGCGTCAAATTCCAGACCGATGCCAAAGAGCTTATTCATAAGCTTTTTGGATTGGTGAAGGTCTTTGGGACACTGGTGAATGTATTCTCTGCGGACCGGGATATTGTGGTCAGTCAGAGCGTTCTTGTATCCCTCCACCTTGTTAAGGCCGCTGTAGGAGTGGCTGGTGTAGAGATACAGGATGTTCCTTTTGCCGGAGGCGATAAGCCGGGAGACGGCGTCGTACATGGCCTGGTAGTCATTGCACACGGTGCTGTAGATGCCGGGGAAATCCAGATAGCCGTTGACCAGCATGACGGGGATCTCTTTGGCGGCTTCTATGAGATAGTCGTTATTCTTGTCGATCAGCTCCACAAATTTAGATCCTGCCAGGATCACGGCGTCCACCCGCTTGGAGAGCAGAAGCTCAAAGTAGATCCGCTTGTTCTCCAGGGAGGTGCCGGTGCAGCACAGAAGGGAGTCGTACCCGTGGCTGCGAAGCTGCCGCTCTAAATGATAGATGGCGTTTGCCAGATAGGGGTCGGAGGAGTCGGAACACATGATGCCTATGGTCTTCATGGTGCCAAGGCCCAGGCCCCGGGCAAATACATTGGGCGTGTAGCCTGACTCCGCCATGACAGTCAGAACTTTGGTCCGGGTCTTTTCGCTGACATTGGGATTGCCGTTTAAGACGCGGGATACGGTGGCTATGGAGACACCCGCCCGTTTGGAAACATCGTAAATATTCAAGTGATCACTCCTCTGTGGTTCTGTAAGCGCTTACAACCTTATCCTATTATAGCTATATTGTGAGAAAAATGCAAGGGTT
Source organism: uncultured Hungatella sp. (assembly GCA_910588505.1). Classification (GTDB taxonomy): domain Bacteria; phylum Bacillota; class Clostridia; order Lachnospirales; family Lachnospiraceae; genus UBA3402. Next base: position 8,120 of record CAJUPQ010000064.1, read on the forward strand.
AAGGAGATGATTTTTCATCATTTTCTCTGTCCTCTTGTAACCGAAAATCTTGTTGCCGGATGCGCGCTGCGTTATGGAGGCGACTTGGATTAAATAGGAATGTTGATAGTGTATGCTGATCACAGTAAAGGCAGGCGCCAGCACAGATAGGGATTGAGGGGGGAACAAAAAAATAGGGCGGCAAAAATTTTGGATTTCTTGTGTAAAGTGGGAAAATAATTAAATTGGTGTATTGTTGAGTGAGTAAAGAGGGCGAGGGGTGTCGTGGAGCCAGGGAGGAAAGGGAGGCTGTGTGCCGTTCGGGTTCAGATATGCCAAACATTCCGATGAGCCCTTAAAGCGGGAACCAGTCGGGTATCAGCCCTCCTGTTTCCCTGGTCTCATCTCCATGGCATAAATTCACCCGCCCGGCACACAGCCTCCCTTCCCTCCCTGGCAAAACCAGAATTCGCTGGCCAAGGTTTGCTCATTTAAGGTGGTTTCGGCAGGGTTGCGGTTTCGACTCTGTGGCGGAAAGATAGCTGTTTTATCAGCAATGAGGTTTGCGCATCATATGTATCGGAGCAGATCCCGCCTGTTATATTTAGGGGGGCCAGCCGAAAAGTACGTTGTCAGAGTCTGCAAATGCCATAACCATAAAAAGTAGCTATTTTTTCACCGCAAAGTTGCGACAGCGTCCCCTATCGGAACCACCTGAAGTGAGCAACTCTTGGCCAGCGAATCCTGTTTTTGCCATCCTTCCCTTCTCTGACTGGCATCACGACTATCCTCGCCCCATGCTCACTCAATTATACACCTAATATGACGAACTTAGAACTCCGGTTTATCGGGGTTAATTTCAGGAGTGCCCTATTCATTCTGACTGGTTATTGAGCTATCTGCTCGAAGATAATATCCTGACTTTGATTGATCCTGGCATTCACTTTGATTTGTTTTGATGTTAAAATTGTAAGAAAAAAGCAAGAACTATCCTCTTGCTTTTTCAAAACGTCTGTCATAAACTTTAAGTAGTCGCAAATTGTCATATTTTGTATTTTTAAGGAGGAAGAGTATGATCGATTATTTAATACCATGGATTGCTCCGGCTGCTGCTGCGGTGATTGTGATCTTGATCATAGCCTGCGGCTATGTGAAGGCCCCGCCGGACCAGGCCTACATCATCTCGGGTCTGAAGAAGGAGAGCAAGGTGCTCATAGGGCGGGCAGGCATCCGGATACCGTTTCTGGAGAGGATGGATAAGCTGTATCTGGGGCAGATGACTGTGGATATCAAGACCGAGCAGTCGGTCCCCACCAATGACTTTATTAATGTAAACGTGGACGCGGTGGCCAAGGTGCGTATCTCCCTAAGCAGCGAAGGGATCAAGCTGGCGTCCAAGAACTTTTTGAACAAGCAGCCAGCAGATATCACCAGGGATCTGCAGGATTCTCTCCAGGGCAACATGCGGGAGATCATCGGAACCCTGTCTCTCAAGGAGATCAACACGGACCGGGATTCCTTCTCCGACCAGGTGATGTCCAAGGCTTCCAAAGATATGGATAAGCTGGGGATCGAGATCCTCTCCTGCAATATCCAGAACGTGACAGACGAGAACGGCCTTATCAAGGATCTGGGCGCCGACAACACGTCCAAGATCAAGAAGGATGCAGCCATTGCCAAGGCCCAGGCGGACCGGGATATTGCCATCGCCCAGGCGGAGGCTGACAAGGCGTCCAACGACGCCAGAGTCCTGGCCCAGACAGAGATCGCCCAGAAGAACAATGAGCTGGCCATCCGAAAGGCTGAGCTGCAGAAGGAGTCTGACACCAAGAAGGCAGAAGCGGACGCTGCCTATGAGATCCAGCGGCAGGAGCAGGAGAAGACCATTCAGACCGCCACGGTCAACGCCCAGATCGCAAAGGCTGAGAGGGAGGCAGAACTTCGGAAGCAGGAAGTTGCCATCCAGCAGCAGGCTCTGGAGGCGGAGATTAACAAGAAGGCCGACGCGGACCGCTATGCTGTGGAGCAGAAGGCGGCTGCGGAACTGGCCAAGAGGCAGAGGGAGGCAGAAGCCAGAAAGTACGAGATGGAGATGGAGGCAGAGGCCTTAAAAGCCCAGGCAGAGAAGGAAGCAGAAGCCCTAAAAGCCAAGGCGGAGGCTTCCCGGTACGCGGCGGAGCAGGAGGCGGCAGGAGTAAGAGCCAGAAGCGAGGCCGAGGCAGCCGGCATTCAGGCCAAAGGTACGGCGGAGGCGGCCACCATCCAGGCAAAGCTTTTGGCGGAGGCGGAAGGTATGGAGAAGAAGGCGGAAGCCTACGCCAAGTACAATAACGCGGCAGTCATTGAGATGATGGTGAATATCATGCCCCAGATGGCGGCGGAGATCGCCAAGCCTCTGTCTGCCATTGACAAGGTGAACATCTACGGCGGCGGGGAAGGGGCAGGCGGCGTCAGTCAGGTGTCCGGCAGCGGCGCCACGGTGATGCAGCAGGTGTTTGACACCATGTCCGAGGCCACAGGCGTGGATTTTCGGGAGATCCTAAAGGCCCAGACCTTTGACGCCAAGGTCACCAGAAACATCAATGTGACAGGGATCGAGAGGAAAGGGCAGGATGTGACAGGGGAAGACGGCGTGTGATAGAGTAGTGGCTGTTTACAGACAATAAGTTAATGACATTGGTTCATGGAGAGCTGAATTGGTGTATTAATTACAGAGAGCCACCTCATGAATCGTAACACAGAGTGGAAATTTATGAAAATTTACCAAATATATGCTTTCCTATTTGTGATTTATAGGATATAATATGATCACAGGTACAGAAAAATAATTTACGAGGTGAGCGTATGCACAAATTAGGAATTTCCGTATACCCGGAGCACTCCACACCGGAGAAGGATCATGAGTACATGAAGCTGGCAGCAAAGTATGGGTTCAGCCGTATCTTTACCTGTCTGCTGTCTGTGAACAAGCCAAAGGAGGAGATTATCAGCGAATTTTCCGATTTTGTGGGAAAGGCCCATGAGCTGGGATTTGTGGTGGCCGCGGACACCAATCCCAATGTGTTCAAGCACCTGGGAGCCACCCCTTATGATATGTCGGTGTTTGCGGATATCGGGCTGGATATCATCCGTCTGGACGGCAACTTCGGCGATCTGGAGGACCGTCTCATCACCCGCAACCCTCAGGGCATCAAGATCGAGTTTAACGCCAGCAACGACATCAGCGTGGACCATTTGATCCGCCACGGGGCGGACCCCAGGAACATCCTTGTGTGCCATAATTTCTATCCGGAGAAGTACACCGGGCTCAGCCGGGAGGTGTTTGCCGGGTTTAACCGCAAGTGGAAGGGGCTTGGACTTCACACGGCTGCCTTTGTGTCCAGCAACAACAAGGACACCTACGGCCCATGGCCGGTGTACAGCGGCCTCTGCACCATGGAGATCGACAGAGGGCTGCCCATTGAGCTGCAGACCCGCCATATCCTGGCTACGGAGGAGATCGACGACATCCTGATCGGCAACGCCTACGCCTCCGAGGAGGAACTTAAGGCCATGTCAGAGGTGGATATGACCAAAACCAATATCACGGTCAAGGTTGTGGAAGGCCTGTGCGAGGCGGAGATAAAGGTGCTCAAAGAGTACCACCACGCGGGACGGACCGATGCGTCGGAGTTTTTGATCCGCTCCAGCATGCCGAGGCTTGACTGCAAGAACGCGTCCATTCCTCACAGGGACTGCGGGCAGGACTTGTTCCACAGAGGCGACGTTGTGGTGGTCAACGACAACCTGGGCCATTACAGAGGCGAGGTGGAAGTGATCTTAAAGGACATCCCCAACGACGGGGAGAGAAACCTGGTGGGACGGATTCCCAAGGAGGAGATGATGATCCTGGATCTCATGGAGGCCAACCCGGATCATTTCTGGGATTTCTTGATCCGGTAAAAAAATTAAGAGATACTGTGGGAAGAGAGCCTGGGGAACCGGGTTCTCTTTCTTTTTTGGTATGAGAAAATGTCACAGATATAGGCTTTTTTTCTGTATAATCTGCTAATTTTTCTCTGACAGCAAAATCTTTCCATTTTTTTGTTGACTTTGACCATGGGATTTTGTAAAATGATTGTAAGCGCTTACAATTCGCGCGACAGCATGAAAAACGCCCTGTTTTGCCATACTAACAAGGACGGAAGGCGTTTTGTCGGATCAGCAGATCTGTAAGCAAAAACCAGATAAAATTTAATCAAGGAGAGGGAAGCCATGCAGGATATCATCAAGATCAACCAGGAGGACAACGTCGCCGTTGCCCTGCGCCCCATAGCCAAGGGGGAGACTCTTACTGTGGGGGATGTTTCCGTTACGGTTTTGGAGGAGATCCCTCAGGGCCATAAGGTAGCCCTGAGACCGGTGAAAGCCGGAGAGAAAGTGGTAAAGTACGGATTTTGCATCGGATTTGCCAAGGAGGATATTGAGGCCGGAGGGTGGGTACATGTCCACAATTTGAAAACAGCTCTTGGGGATCTGCTTACTTATGAGTATGAGCCCGTGGGCGGGACTTTGGAGGAAGGACAGCGGGCTACATTTCAGGGCTTTCGCCGCACCGACGGCCGGGCAGGGGTGCGCAACGAGATTTGGATCATCCCTACGGTGGGATGTGTGAATTCCATTGCCAAGGCTTTAGAGAAGGACGCCCAGAGACTGATCGGGGGGAGTCTGGAGGAGGTGGTGGCGTTTCCTCATCCCTACGGCTGTTCCCAGATGGGGGATGACCAGGAGCACACCAGGACTGTGCTGGCGGACATGATCCACCACCCCAATGCAGGCGGTGTTCTGGTTCTGGGGCTGGGCTGCGAGAACAGCAATATCTCTGTGCTGAAAGAGTACATCGGGGAGTATGACGAGCAGAGGGTGAGATTCCTCCAGTGCCAGGACGTGGAGGACGAGCATGAGGCTGCCATGGAGATCCTGGAGGAGCTGGCCGTCTACGCCAAGGGATTTGTCAGGGAGCCCATCGACGCAGGTGAGCTTATCATCGGCATGAAGTGCGGCGGGTCCGACGGGTTGTCCGGCATCACAGCCAACCCTACGGTGGGGGCGTTTTCCGACCTGCTGATCTCAAAAGGCGGGACCACCATTCTGACGGAGGTGCCGGAGATGTTCGGGGCGGAGACGATTCTCATGAACCGGTGCGAGAACCGGGAGCTGTTTGACAAGACCGTGGATCTGATCAATGATTTCAAGAATTATTTTACCAGCCACAACCAGACCATCTACGAGAACCCGTCTCCGGGCAACAAAAAGGGCGGTATCTCCACGTTGGAGGATAAGTCTTTAGGGTGTACCCAGAAGTCCGGCAGCGCGCCGGTGAAGGGGGTTCTGGCTTACGGGGAGCCGGTGAAGGCAAAGGGCCTTAACCTTTTAAGCGCTCCGGGCAACGACCTGGTGGCCTCCACGGCCCTGGCGGTTTCCGGGGCTCAGATCGTGTTGTTCACCACAGGGAGAGGGACTCCCTTCGCGTCCCCGGTGCCTACGGTGAAGATCTCCAGCAACTCTGCCCTGGCAGGCAAAAAGAACAACTGGATCGATTTTAACGCGGGGCGCATGGTGGAGGACAAGTCCAAGGAGGAGCTGGCAAAGGAATTGTTTGACTATGTGTTGGAGGTTGCTTCCGGGAGAAAGGTGAAGGCGGAGGAGGCCGGATTCCACGATATGGCCATCTTTAAACAGGGCGTGACACTGTGACGGCGGCGTCCGGCAGGGCGCGCTTTTAGGGCATATGAGGCAGGGGTGACAGGCTATGGTTTTTATCGGGCCAGGGATAAGCTTAAGTTAACGATATAAGCTGCCTGGTTAGTACATCGCAGCATTAATTCACGAGTAACTAGTACATCATTGCATTAATTCCTAAGCAATAGTACTCGCTCTCTACGCCAGGAACACGTCTGCGAAGCTAGACGTAGGCACCACTATGCCGTCGCTTCGCAGACGCACGGATGACACGAATATCAAGCACTATTTACTCGCAAATTAGTGCAGTGATGTACGAGTACAACCTCGCTTAATTTCCACTTGTGAAAGTCTCCGCAAAAGAGTTATACTTAAGGTATATTCCCGGGCAAGAGCGCGGGAGATTTTGGGAGGGATAATCTATGAAGTTAAATCGAACGACACAGCGGACCGTAGAGATACTGAAACTGATTTCCCGAAACCCGGAGGGGATCACCCTGGATGAGATCTGCGCCCGGCTGGATCTTCCCAAGACCAGTGCCTACGATATTGTCACCACCCTTGTGGAGATGGGCATGGCCAATGTGAAGAAAGGGGCAAAGCAGATCTACACCATCGGCCTGGCGGCTTATAGGATCGGGATCAATTACACCAACAACCTGGATTTTCTGGGGATCATCGAGCCGGAGCTGAAAGCGTTTTCCAGGTCTGTGGGAAAGACCGTGTTCTTTGGAGTGCGGTCGGACCATGACGTGGTGTATATCTGCAAGTTTGAGCCGGAGAATCCCATCATCACCACAGCCACTGTTGGGACCAAAAATCCCATGTACTGCACGTCCCTGGGAAAGGCCATTTTGGCTTACATGGACGAGGAGACCAGAGGTCAGATCATGGGGCGGATAAAATTTCGCCAAAAGACGGAGAATACCATCATGAGCAGGGAGGCTCTGGAGGCGGAGCTTGAAAAGGTGAGAAGCCAGGGGTATGCCCTGGACGCCAGGGAGATGGAGGACCATATGGAGTGCGCCGGGGCCGCAGTGTTCGGCCCTGACGGCAGCGTTATGGGGGCCATCAGTGTGTCCAGCCTGTACAAGCAGGAGGAGGATTACGACGCCTTGGGGCAGGTGGTGGCAAAGAAGGCAGAGGAAGTGTCCCGATTACTGGGTTTTTTGGGAAAAAATAGGGAAAGTTATTGACAAATCAGCTAGAAACGGTTAATATTCTAGTATAAGAATCGTGTTTGCGAAAGATGATCGCATATACGAATTATAAAGAAGGAGAGAACGCCATGAAAAAAGAAAAAGTGTTAGCAAGGATGAAAGAGGACTGCCTGGTTGCCGTTGTGCGGGCCAAGAACCTGGAGCAGGGGGAGAAAGTGGTTGACGCCATTATCGAGGGCGGCATCAATTTTATCGAGATCACCATGACCATGGACGAGGGTAATCCCATTGATTTTATTGCCGCCATGGTGAAGAAGTACAAGGACAATGATAAAGTGGTCATCGGCGCAGGCACGGTTCTGGATCCAGAGACTGCAAGGCAGGTGATCCTGGCAGGAGCCAACTATGTGGTAAGTCCGGGTCTCAACGTGGAGACAGTGAAGCTGTGCAACCGCTACCGGGTTCCCATGCTGCCGGGCGTTATGACGCCTACCGAGGCGATCACCGCCATGGAGGCAGGGTGCGATATCATCAAGATCTTCCCGGGCAACATCGTGGGGCCGGCAGCCATCAGCTCCTTCAAAGGGCCTCTTCCCCAGGGCGAGTTTATGCCTTCCGGCGGCGTGGATGTGGACAATGTGGACAAGTGGATCAAGGCAGGGGCTTACGCGGTGGGAACCGGTTCCAGCCTGACCAAGGGCGCTAAGACGGGAGACTTCGCGGCAGTGACCGCAAAGGCAAAAGAGTTTGTGGAGGCTGTGGCCGCGGCGAGAAAGTAAGGTTATAAAAAAGATTTTAATAAAGGAGAAAGAACAAATGGCAAAGATTGTAACCATGGGCGAGATCATGTTGAGACTGTCCACACCAAACAACGAGAAATTCATCCAGGCTGACGAGTTTGACATCAATTACGGCGGCGGCGAGGCCAATGTAGCCGTATCTCTGGCCAACTACGGCCATGACGCGGAGTTCGTGACAGCGGTTCCGGCCAACCCTATCGGCGAGTGCGCGGTAGCTGCGCTGAGAAAGTACAATGTAGGGACAAAGCACATTGCCAGAAGCGGCGAGCGTCTTGGCATCTACTATCTGGAGACAGGTTCCGCCATGAGAGCGTCCAACGTGGTTTACGACAGGGCTCACAGCTCCATTTCCACGGCAACTCCTGACGAGTTTAATTTTGACGAGATCTTTGAGGGCGCGGACTGGTTCCACTTTACCGGCATCACTCCCGCTGTCAGCGACGCGGCGATTGAGCTGACCGAGGCGGCTTTGAAGGCAGCTAAGGCTCACGGCGTTACGGTTTCCGTTGACTTAAACTTCCGCAAGAAACTGTGGTCTTCCGAGAAGGCTCAGAAGGTGATGACCAACCTGATGCAGTATGTTGACGTGTGCATCGGCAACGAGGAGGACGCGGAGAAGGTTCTGGGCTTTAAGCCGGGCAACACGGATGTGACTTCCGGCGAACTGGAGCTGGCCGGCTATGTGGATATTTTCAATCAGATGGCTGACAAGTTCGGCTTCAAGTACATCATCAGCTCCCTGCGGGAGAGCCACAGCGCGTCTGACAACGGCTGGTCCGCCTGTATCATGAACGGCAAGACCAGAGAGTTCTACCATTCCAGAAAGTACCACATTACTCCGATTGTGGACCGTGTGGGCGGCGGCGACTCCTTTGCGGCAGGCCTGATCTGCGGTCTGGTGGACGGAAAGGATATGAAGGCAGCCCTGGAGTACGCAGTGGCAGCTTCTGCCTTAAAGCACACCATCCCCGGCGACTTTAACCTGGTTACCAGGGCTGATGTTGAGAACCTGGCAGGCGGCGACGGTTCAGGCCGGGTGCAGAGATAACGTTCATCATATGACATAACATGGCTATTCGGACATTACAAAAATACCATGACTGAGTAGCTGCTGGCCGGATAAAGGGGACAGTTCTGTACTCATGAGCGAGTATCAGGGCTGTCCTTTTAAAAAGCCGCGAAGTGAAGAAAAGAACGAAGAAAGAGAGGTAAGCCATGAGAGAAAAACGGACATTTGATCTGCTGACACTGGGACAGCTTCTTCTGCGTCTCTCCCCTCCGGGCAATGAGCGGCTGGTGCGGGGCGATACCTTTGAGAAGCAGGTAGGCGGTGCGGAGCTGAATGTGGCTGTGGGCGTGTCTCTTCTGGGGCTGCACACCGGGGTGATCTCCAAGCTGCCGTCCCACGACGTGGGAAGTTTTATGAAGAGCAAGATCCGTTCCTACGGCATCAGCGACGACTATTTTCTGTACGATCACTCGCCCCAGGCCAGGGTGGGGATCTACTTTTACGAGAACGGTGCTTATCCCAGAAAGCCAAAGGTGATCTATGACCGCAGCAACAGCTCCTTCTATTCTCTGAACATTGACGAGATACCAAAGGAGGTCTACAGCGCCAGCCGGTGTTTCCACACCACAGGCATTACCCTGGCTCTCAATGAGAAGATCCGGGAGACCACCATTGAGATGATCAAACGGTTTAAGGATGCAGGCACATTGGTGTCCTTTGACGTGAATTTCAGGGGCAATCTTTGGACCGGGGAGGAGGCAAAGGCCTGCATTGAGCGGATCCTTCCCTATGTGGATATTTTCTTCTGCTCTGAGGACACGGCCCGCCTGACTTTTAAAAAGACGGGGACAGCCAGGGAGATGATGAAGAGTTTTACCGAGGAGTATCCCATTTCCATCGTGGCATCCACCCAGAGGGTGGTACACAGCCCGAAAAGACACACCTTTGGCTCTGTGATGTACGACGCGGGGAAAGACGCGTATTATGAGGAGGAGCCTTACCGGGATATTGAGGTGGTGGACCGGATCGGCAGCGGCGACGCCTACATCTCCGGGGCGCTCTACGGCCTTTTAACCAGCGATTTTGACTGCGCAAAGGCGGTGCGCTACGGCAATGCCACCAGTGCGGTGAAGAACACCATTCCCGGGGATCTGCCCTCCTCGAATCTGGAGGAGATCGAGACCATTATCCGGGCTCACGGGGAGAAGGGGCCACAGAGCGAGATGGCCAGGTAAGAGGCGAGGTACAGGTATGGAGAGGGAGCCGCAAAAAGCGAGGGGACGCTGTATTTACAGACAGGCGGCGCCAGTCAGAGAAAGGGACCAGACAAAATGGAGGTAGATTATGGCAGCAACAATGAAAGGCAATGTGATCGTAGGTCAGTCCGGCGGCCCTACGGCGGTGATCAATTCCAGCCTTGCAGGCGTTTACAAGACAGCCATTGACCGGGGGGCAAACAAGGTTTACGGAATGCTCCACGGGATTCAGGGGCTTTTGGAGGAGCGGGTGGTGGACCTGTCAAAGCACATAAAGAGCGATCTGGACATTGACCTGTTAAAGAGGACTCCCTCGTCTTTTTTGGGCTCCTGCCGGTACAAACTGCCAGATATCAAGGACGGGACAGAGCTTTACGACAAGATCTTTGGCATTTTGGATAAGCTTGAGATCGAGTATTTCTTTTACATCGGCGGCAATGATTCCATGGACACCATCAAAAAGCTTTCTGACTACGCCCTTTTAAATGGCAGTAACATCCGGTTTATGGGAGTTCCAAAGACCATTGACAATGATCTGGCAGTGACGGACCACACCCCGGGTTTTGGCAGCGCGGCCAAGTACATTGCGTCCATCACAAAGGAAGTGATCCGGGACGGCCTGGTGTATGACCAGGAGAGCGTGACGCTTTTAGAGATCATGGGCAGAAACGCGGGCTGGCTTACAGGCGCCGCCGCTCTGGCCACTGGCGAGGACTGCGAGGGGCCGGATATGCTGTTTTTGCCGGAGATTACCTTTGATATCGATCATTTTATGAAAAAGGTCACGGATCTGCAGAAGGTGAAAAAGTCTGTGGTGGTGGCCATCTCTGAGGGCGTAAAGGTGGCTGACGGGCGGTATGTGTGCGAGTTGACGGACAATATCGACTATGTGGACGCTTTTGGCCACAGGCAGCTGACAGGGACTTCCCGGTATCTGGCGGGACGGATCTCCAGGGAGATGGGGTGCAAGACCAGGGCCATTGAGTTTAACTCCCTTCAGCGGTGCGCATCCCACATTGTAGGGCGGGTGGATATTACGGAGGCGTTTCAGGTAGGAGGGGCCGCGGTGAAGGCGGCTTTTGAGGGGGAGACCGGAAAGATGATTATCTTAAAGCGGGTTTCCGACGATCCTTACATCTGCGTTACGGATATCTATGATGTACATAAGATCGCCAATGTGGAGAAAGTGGTTCCCAGGCAGTGGATCAATGAGGCCGGGGATTATGTGACCCAGGATTTTGTCAACTATGTACGGCCTCTGATCCAGGCGGAGCTGACTCCCATTATGGTGGACGGCCTTCCCAGGCATCTGCGCCTGGAGGACGCGTAAATTTTTGAGTTTCCCCGGCCTGTGATCCGATGTCAGTAACTTAAGCGAATTCTGCTTTGCCCCATAGGAGTTATGTCCTGTCAGGGTCAATGATTGCCGTGAAGAAGAGGCCTGTTTTTGGGTTCCTCGGAACATCCGGCATTTCTGAACCCGGACAGGACATGGCTCCTATAAGGCCAGGGGACAATCTTATGTTAAGCCCCTTGGGTTTTACAGTTCCAGCTTTAAGTCCCCGTCCTTGATCCACCCCAGTCTGCGCAGCGCTTCCCCGAATATCAGGGTAAGGATGGCGGGCAACACAAAACACACCAGCAGGATGCCGGTCCACATCCCCTCGCCTCCTCCCATGGCAGTGTACACGCCGATAGGGCCTACCAGGCCGCAGGTTCCCATGCCGGCGCCCGCGGGGATGTTTTCCATGTGAAAGACCATGGTGGCCAGAGGGCCGGTGATCATGGAGGCTAAGGTGGGAGGCAGCCAGATCCTGGGATTTTTTACGATGTTGCCCATCTGGAGCATGGAAGTGCCCAGGCCCTGGGCTAAAAGGCCGCCGACGCCGTTTTCCCGGAAGCTTAACACCGCGAAGCCGATCATCTGCCCGCAGCACCCTGCTGTGGCGGCGCCGCCTGCCAGGCCGTCAAGGCTTAACATGATGCAGATGGCCGCGCTGCTGATGGGGAGAGTCAGGGCGATGCCGATGAGAGCGGACACCAGGATGCCCATAAAGAAGGGCTGCATCAGAGTCGCGGTCTTTACCAGATTGCCAAAGGCGGTCATGAAGGCGGAGACGCCAGGCCCCACAAACTGAGCCATAAATACGCCGCTTATGATGGTGACGCCTGGGGTTACAAGGATATCCACCCGGGTTTCTTTGGACACGATCTTGCCCAGTTCCACGGCAATGATGGAAGCTACAAAAGCTCCCACAGGTCCTCCCAGGGCATTGCCGGCGATTCCCACAGTGGCAGCGGAGAGCAGCACCAGCTGAGGGGCTTTCAGGGCGTAGGCGATGGATACCCCCAGAGCGGCCCCAGTGGCGCCTTTGGCGTACTCGGCTATGGTGTTAAAGATCTGGATGCCGGTTTTTTCGCCCAGAGTGGCGAAGATGGTTCCGATGAGCAGGGAGGCGAACAGGCCAAAGGCCATAGCCCCCATGGCGTCGATGAAGTAAGTCTTGAGAGACGGAGTTACGTTCTTTTGTTTTAGAAATTCTTTTACACCTGTTGGTTTCATGTGTTGATCTCCTTTTTGTTATGATCCCTGCCGGATCCGCGGGACCGGCTGTCAGAGGGCAGCTACAGGCCGAAGGCGGGCGCAGGGGCGGGGACTTTACACACATTTGACTTCCCAGGGTCAAAGCAGTTCTATGATGTTCTTGATTTTACCATATAATTGTTAAAAGGCAATACTTTGTTAATAAAATGACGATCGTTTTCGTTATGGGCTCATGTAATTGGTGTATAATTGAGTGAGCAAAGGCAGAGGTTGGCGTGATGCCAGTCAGAGAAGGGAAGGATCTACGGCTACCCTCGCCCATTTGCTCACTCAATTATACCTCATAACCGGCAATCTCGTAA
>CAJUPQ010000065.1 GCA_910588505.1 uncultured Hungatella sp.
ATATCCAATCCCGAAAAAAACACATTCCGGCACGCGGCGGGAAAAGCAGGAGATCCTTACCAATCTGTTCCATGCCCTGACGGAATCATGTTAGGGGAACTCTCCGGGGTGTCAAAGCTCTATCTGATCTGCGGCCGCGCAACGCGTCTGAAGTCCGCACCCTTTCCCGTCAGGAATACCGCTGGCTTATGGAAGGACTCTCCATTGACCAGCCTGGGGCGCTACGCCCTTCGCAAAAGAAGGACTTCTGATTTTTTTGTGAAAAACAGAGAATTTAAAACTGGTTTTTGTCTGCCCGGGCGGCATGTGGAAAACAGCCTCCCACAAACGTGCGCGTATAGGCCGGGATAATCCACATCCGTTTTTCGAAAGCGGCGGCCCCTGTGCCTCTGCTGTCCCACAGCCCCGCGTCTCCCTCCATGGCCGTCCAGGATAGCGGCTGACATATTTGATGATGGATGTTGGATCACAGAGATTGGGCTTGAATTATTCAAGGGTATCCAGTTCTTCCCGCAACTGTTTCAGGAACATATTAGAGGCTCGTGAAAGAACCTGATACTTTTTCCAGATAATGCACAGCTCCGCTTCCAGAGCAGGAAAAAGCGGCTTAAAGCAAAGGTTGCTGTCACCGGTTGTATTGATGAGCCTGTCCAACGCAATGACATATCCAAACCCTTTTTTAACAAACTGTGCCGCGTTGTAGACCAGATCATAGGTGGCGACAATATTCAGCCTGGAAATATCTGCTTTCAGCCAGGAGAGCATTTCGCTGTTAATGGAAGTCTGGTGGGAAATGATCAGGGGTTTATCCCATAAGTCCTCTGCGAAAACAGCTTCTTTTGCCGCCAGCGGACTGTCTTTACGCATTAACACGCCCCAGATATCCTTCATGGGGAGACGGATATGATCATATTTGCTGATATCCATCTGGCCCACCAGAAGACCGAAATCAATCAATCCTTTATCCAGCCTCTCCATCACGTGCTCCGCGTCACCGCTGTAAATATGGTAATGGATCAAAGGGTGCTTTTTCTGCAGATTTTGGGCTGTCTGCGCCAGAAAGGAAATGCTTTCCGTTTCGCCGCAGCCGATATAGATCTCTCCATTGATATTTTCACTGGAAGAGGCCAGCTCCGCTTTTGTCTTTTCCATCAGGTCAACCAGCTCTTCCGCGCGCTTGCGAAGCAGCATTCCATCCTCGGTCAATGTGACTCTTTTACTGCCACGGACAAGCAGCTGTTTTCCCAATTCTTCTTCTAAATCTTTCAACTGTCTGGAAAGAGGGGGCTGGGTCATGCGGAGAGACTCAGCCGCCTTTGTTATGCTTTCCTCCCTTGCTACTGCCAGAAAATATTGTAACACTCGAATGTCCAAATGAAGACCCTCCTTTGCCATATGATGTACTCTCGGAATCTCTCCTGCACCTGCCTTTGTGGCTGATTTTCCGTCATATGCACATGGTTAATTGAAAAGTTAAACGCAGCATCCGATGTTGCGTTTACAATTACAGATCCAGTGCCGTGTATTCTACTGTGACCCGATGAACAGCAACCAGAAGAGCCATTGTGAGCGCAATCATGAATTCATCCGGTATGTGCTCCCCAAAGGGGAAGCAAAAGATGAGTATACAGAGGAAGAGATCGAGAGGCTGATGAATCATATTGGTTCGTATCCACGAAAAAAATGGAACGGACAGAACTTCGAAAAAGCGGGGTGCGTTAAGAACTTCAAAAAAGAAGAAGATGCAGTCCGCCCCTTGTGCTGCCATTCTTTAAGGTGATTTTACTGTGGGAGAGGAAAAAAAGCAAGAAAAAGAGGCCATTTCCTTGAAAAAAAGATAATACGGGTGTACGATGTGGGGAGGGTGAAGATTGAATTGAAGTGAATATGCAGAAGGAGCCATAAGAGCGTAAATGTCCTGGAAGAGAAAATACGGTATAAAGAGGAGGCTTATGTTATGACAGATCATAGATTGACAGAGGAGAGAATCGCTGCTTTCAGACGATTTCTTGGGGAACAGGAGAAGGCCAGGGACACCATCGAAAAATATCTGGGAACTGTACGGGACTTTGTCCTGTGGACAAAGGGAAGTCAGATAGCAAAAGAAACCGTCTCCCAGTGGAAAGCCGCCTTACTGGACAAAGGCTATGCCCCGGCCACGGTGAACGGGAAATTGGCGGCTCTCAACGGCCTGTTTTCCTTTTTGGGGTGGGATGACTGCCGGACGGCCTTTTTGAAGCTTCAAAAGCGGGTGTTCCGGGACGATTCTTTAGATTTGACCCAGAAGGAATACCAGCGTCTTTTGGGAGCCGCCGGATGCCTGCGTCTGGAATGGATGGCTCTTTTGATGGAGACGATCTGCGCCACCGGAATCCGGGTGTCCGAGGTGAAGTACATCACGGCGGAGGCGGCAGCCGCAGGCCGTACGGACGTGTATCTTAAGGGCAAGATTCGGACGATTCTTCTGCCGAGAAAGCTGAGCCGGAAGCTGATGAACTACGCGAAAAAGAAAAAAATCACCTCCGGCCCGATCTTTCGGGACGAAGATGGAAAAAGCTTGTCGCGGTATAAAATATGGAGGCTTATGAAGAAGGTCTCCGGCAAGGCCAAGGTGGCGTCAACCAAAGTATTCCCCCATAACCTGCGCCATCTGTTTGCCGCTACCTTTTACCGGGTCACAGGGGACATCGTGAAGCTGGCTGATGTGCTGGGACACAGCAGCGTGGAGACCACCCGCATCTATCTGATGACCACCGGGGCGGAGCATATGGAGAAGTTGGAACAGCTGGGGCTGGTCAGTTAGACGTTACAGAATTTATATTCTGTATTCAGGCCGGAAAGAAATCCTCCGATTTTTGATTTATTATATCACAAAAGAATTCTTAATTGCAAGAGATAATTATAAATTAACATGCAAACGAAAGATCACAGCACTGTTTTTTGTGATCTTTTATTTTCGTGTTTTTATCCGTCTGTCTGTCCATGACAGGCGTTTTTTCATGTTTGCTTTGCAAACCCCTGGCCGGGATTTTATCAGGGACGTTTTCGCCGCCCTCACAGAATATAAATTCCGTGAAGGCGGCAAAGATCATAAAAGACGCAAAACAACGGTGTCAGGGCTTAAAAACCTCAGGAAGACAGAAAAAACGATTGAACGACAACCGGAATATGGCAGGGGGATGAAGAGAGTGTACCACAGACAAAAGCTGCGGTCATTGGTCATTGTGACCGTAAGAACTATGGCAGCCGCGGTAACGGACAAGGCGAAAAGCATGGGTTTTAAGAGCCGGTATCTGGTGCGGCTGGTTCTCATGGACGAGGGTGTGACCCAGACTGTGGAAGGAGCGGAAAACGACGTTAAAATCGCGGCCTCCGGTGATGAGGTGATGGAATACATATGCCGGGAATGGGTGGACGAGGTTCTGATCGCGTTGCCTGACGGGTCCCTTTTTCCCAATGCCTTTTACCGGTGTCTCATAGAGATGGGCGTTATTGTCCATGTGTGGGCTTTTCAGGAGGAAATGCCAAAAGACAGGCGGCGGAAAAAAACCGGAAGGGGCTGCACCATCGTAAGCAGCGTTGTTTACAGAAGGTCTTTCAGGCAGATGGCCTGCAAGCGGATGCTGGACCTTGCGGGGGGAGCGGCGGGATGCCTTTTGACGGCGGTTTTCACGGTATTGATCGGGCCGGTTATTTTCCTGTCTTCTCCGGGACCTATTTTTTTTGCGCAGACGAGGGTGGGAAAAAATGGAAAACCCTTTCGGATGTATAAATTCCGCAGCATGTATCCCGACGCGGAGAAGCAAAAGCGGGAGCTGCTGGAGAAAAACCAGATAACCGGCGGAATGATGTTTAAGATGGACGACGACCCCAGGATCATCGGAGGAGGAAGGGGGATCGGAGGGTTCATCAGAAGGTATTCCATTGACGAGTTTCCTCAGTTCTGGAACGTGCTAAAGGGGGATATGAGCCTGGTGGGAAGCCGGCCGCCTACGGTAGACGAGTGGATGAAGTATGAGGGGCGTCATCGGACGCGGCTGGCGGACAAACCGGGGATCACGGGCCTGTGGCAGATAAGCGGCAGAAGCAAGATCAAGGATTTCGAGGAAGTGGTGCGGCTGGATAAAGAATACATAGAAAACTGGAGCGTGAAGGAGGATATCAAAATCCTTTTCAAGACCGTGAAGGTGGTGCTTAAGAAAGACGGGGCATGGTAGGCGGGCCGTCAAACGCTGTGTAAGGAGATGGTTTCATGAAAAAATGGATTTCGTATGGCGGAAATCTGGCAGTTCTGGCAGGCGCGGTAGTGTTGACCATATCGGCCCCTGACGGGCTTTCTAAGATGATCGTTGGGGTTATGGCGGCAGTGATCTTCGCGGGCCAGATGTTTGGCGTGATGCCGCTGATACAATACAGCATGGGTTTTGAGCATGCCATAAGGGAGATTTCCAAAGCCCAGAAAACGCAGCCGTCTATGCCATGGCTGTTTATCTCCCAGACAGCCTCCTTTTTCGGGCAGAAGGAGCTGGATCAGCTGTTTCACGAATACAAGAAAAAAGCGGAGCAGGAACGGAAAAGCGGAATGATCGTAGGAGGGATCGACGAGACGTTTAATGAGGAGGAGCTGTCCTTGAGAAGCTGGCAGGGGGTGGTGGTTCAGATACCCGGCACCCTGACCGGACTGGGGCTGTTAGGCACGTTTATCGGCCTGATCGCAGGCATGGGAAGCGTGGAGGTCAGCTCCGTTGACGCCGCGCTGGCCAGCATACAGATGCTGATTCACGGTATTAAGCTGGCGTTTTACACCTCTATTTCCGGCGTGATCCTTTCCATTGTGTTTAATATCATGTACAAGATGATCTGGAATATTATGGTCCGGGATTTGGGGGTGTTTACGGTCCGGTTCCAGAGAAGCGTGATCCCTTCCGTGGCGGTGCAGACCCGGTTTTCGCAGAAAAAGGAGATGCAGCAGATTCAGGAGCGTCTAAACCGCCTGCCCCAGGGAGGAAACTTTTCTCTGTCCAACGGCGACACAGACGCGGTAAGCAGCGTGGGAAACGAGTCGGTTTTAATGCCCCAGGTTTTAAACGGCCTGCAGAATCAGGAGTTTGTGTTCTACCTGCAGCCCCGCTACGATCTGAACACCCAAAAGATCATCGGCGCAGAGGCGCTGGTGCGCTGGAAGCACGGGAAGCTGGGCATGGTGGCGCCGTCGGTGTTCATCCCTCTGTTGGAAAAAAACGGATATATTACAAAGCTGGATCAATATATCTGGAACAAGATCTGCGAGAAGATAAGGGAATGGATCGATGGAGGCATTCGTCCGGTTCCCGTTACCATTAATCTTTCCAAGACGGATATTCTGGCGCTGAACATTTCGGAAGTGTTTTTTGAGCTGATGCAGAAATACAGGATTCCGCCCAGATACATTGAATTTGATATTGCCCAGAACGCTTATCTGGAAGCCTGCGGCGTTACCCTGGAATTTGAAAAGCAGGCTCGGCAAAAAGGGTTCCGGGTGGTGGTGGACGGGTTTAAAGGCGATTTTTTCGGGCTGCGCTCAAGCGAAATGCCCATCTGCGCCGACGCCTACAAGCTGGATTTACGGTTCTGCAGGGATAATAAGGCAATCGGCTCCATCGTCCAACAGGCCAGGACCATGCAGATATCCATAATGGCGGCCGGGATTGAAAATATGGAACAGATGTCCATTCTCCGCAAAAACGGGATCACAGAGGGGCAGGGGTATTACCTTTCCAAAACGGTTTCCATAGAAGAATTTGAGACGCTGATGGATTGGAGGCAAAAGTCATGAAAAACGACAAGAACCACACAGAGATTGATTTCTGGCAGTCCAATACGGATCTGATGTCTGCCTTTGCCCTTATGATGCTTCTGCTCATTATGCTTTTAATCCTGTATCTGATGCAGATTCCGGAGAACATATCGGCAGACGGGGAGGCAAACCAGGGCTTCCTTGTGGACGATGAGCTGGGAGACCGGACCGATGAGGCCTACCATTATCCGGAACAAAACGGCAGAGGGGAGGAGGAGTCCGGAGAATATACAAAGAGCCCGGGACAGATAGACGGGGGAGAAGCCGGGGCCGGTACGGCCCTGGGATTTGACCAGCAGTTCTATGGGGAATATCCGCTGCCCACCAGCAGCGGAAAGTGGAGCAAGGCCGCCGTCTATGCCACGGTGGTGGACCAGGAGACAGGCCGGGCCGTCAGGACAAAGGGCATGACCTTTGAACTGTATGAGGAGCAGATAAAAAACGGCGGCGGCGCGCTGCGGCTTCTCAATACCTATTACCCTGTAAAGGTGGAATTCCACAATTATGAGACGACAAAGGAGGGAGGGTTTTATCTTCCGGAGAAGATTGAGGAGGGCCATTACTATTTTAAGCAGATTACGGGGCCGGAGGGATATGACCTGGCAGAGGCGGAGCGGTTTTCCATTGACGACGCCTACGACTGGCCGGATCCCTACATGGTATCGGTCAAGATCTCCCCGTCTAAAAATGTAATCTCCATAGCCCTGGAGGATGGAAGCACCGGCGATCCGATCCAGGGAGGCACCTTTAAGATCAATGCCGCCGCGGACATTATTACGGCTGATCAGTCTGTCCGGTATGCAAAGCATGAATTGGCTGACACCGTGACTCTTGACGCGAACGGACGGGGGGAAAGCAGGGAGCTGTACCTGGGAGCGTATACGGTGACCCAGGATGAGATTCCTCCCTATTACGCAGGCATTCCCCAGGGCGTGGAGGCGCAGGTGAAAAAGAAAGGTGAAAATCCTCCGGAGGAATTGGTGTTTACCTGTGAAAAAACAGAAATCAGGGTCCAGCTGGCCGATGAGCTTTACGCCAACCGGAAGCTGGAGGGCGTGGAATTTTTGTTGCGGTGCGAAGGCCGTCCGGAGCTGTCTAAGAGTGGCGTGACAGATCAAAACGGGGAGGTTACGTTTACCGACCTGGAAAAGGATGTTATGTACAGCCTGTCCCAAAACAGCGTCCTGGACGGATACCGGCACAGCGGCAATCCGGTAGAGATCTTCGTCTCGGAACAGGGGTTAATCGACGGGCAGACTTTTGTATCTCTGCCTCTTACCAATTATGTGGCCCGGGTCAGGATCGAGGCCAAGGATAAGCTGTTTGGCAAACCGGTCTCCAATGTGAATCTGGCCTTGTATAACAGCAGCGGCGCGCTGGTGCGCACCTGGACCAGCAACGGCTCGGCCCAGACGCTGGAGGATCTTCCCGGCGGGGCTTACTATGTGATCCTGGACGGGGACAAAAGCAAGAGATTCGACTATGAGATTTCAGAGGACGTGGCGTTACAGGAGTTTTCCGCGGCCCTCTGGACCATGGAGGATCTGGCGGTATTGGGCGTGGGCGGCTGTGTGCTTCTTCTTGGGGTCTGGGGTACGGCTGTTGTGCTGAAGAAAAAGAAGCAGTCAAAAAAAGCGCATGCTGGAAAGGAAAGGAAACGTGAGGGATAACGGAATTCATATAAGGGTCGGGGATATTCTGTACGGCATCATGAAGCATCGGGTTCTTATTATGGCATTAACCGCCGCGGGGCTGATGATCGGCATGGTGCTTTCCGGCATTTCCTATCTTCGGGGGGAGATGAGCAAGGAATACCTGATTACCAGCTCGTTTTCCGTGAATACCCAGACAAATTCCGGACTGTTTACCTCGGGATACGATTTTCCCAGCTACAATGATATGAATATGGCCAGGGATATGGTACACGCGGTTTCCTATGTGCTGAAAAGCGACAAAATGCTGAAAGAAATCATAGAATCCCTGGGGCTTTTGGGGATTACCACAAAGGATATTGAGGATAACCTAAGCTTTGCCCAGTATGAGGAGACCCAGATTATCGAAGCGTCTCTGTACTGGCGCAACGCCAACGAGGGCATCCTGATCCTCTCCGAGATCAACGACAAGGCCCCCCAGATGCTTATGGAGGTGCTGCGCGTCGGCAGCGTCTCGGTGATCAATGATCCCAGCTCAAAATACCTGATCGGGGGGAATGTCAATATTGTCCTCTGGGGATATATGGCCATGCTGGGCTTAGGGCTGGGGCTGGGCATCACCCTGCTGGAGCTGCTTATGCGCCCCACCCTTTTAAACGTACAGGACATGGAGTCGGTTTTCGGCCTGGAGATCCTTTGTGAGATCGCGGACGACAAGGCATTTTTTAGCCGAAGATCCTTGCTGGTGGATGCGGGGCTAAAGTCCAAGGTGGGGGAAAGTTTTGCCTCCGCCGCCCATATTATCCACAACCGGCTGCGGAAAAAGGAAGGTCCCCACATGATCTATATTACCTCCTCCTTAAGAAGCGAGGGAAAGACCAGCGTGCTGGCCAATCTGGCCATTCAGCTTTCGGATCAGGAAAAGAAGGTGCTGCTGATTGATCTGGATATAAAAAATCCTGTGCTGGGAAGCCTTTTCCTGAACAAAGTGGACTATGAGCATTCTCTGAACGCTTTGTATGCAGGGGACATTACGGAAAAGGAAGCCATAACGACTCTGACCGGATATATGGATATTCTGCCTGCCGTACTGGAAAGCAGCTCCATCCCCCTTGACAGCAATTTATTCCATGTGATCCGCGCGCTGGCCAAGGGGTATGATTATGTGCTTATGGACACGGCTCCTGTG
The DNA here is from genome assembly GCA_910588505.1 of uncultured Hungatella sp. Classification (GTDB taxonomy): domain Bacteria; phylum Bacillota; class Clostridia; order Lachnospirales; family Lachnospiraceae; genus UBA3402. Next base: position 8,678 of record CAJUPQ010000065.1, read on the forward strand.
GGGCTTACGGCGGATCCCATGAGCCTGAACCAGATCGCGTCGGAAGCTCTGTTTGTGGCCCGGTATGACGGGGCTTCTTTTCAGGAGATTAAAGACGCCCTGGAGCGGATCGAAAAATCAGGCATCGGTATTTTAGGGTGCGTCATCAATGGAGTCCAGGTCAGTGACAAAGGCGTAAACCATCCTGTCAAGGGACTGGAGGAGCGGGAGCCGGAGGAGATGGAGGAGGTACTCCAGGATAAAGACGGCTTTATGGAGGACCTTGCCAAGGAGGCCCGGCAGGCGGAAGAGGAGGAGGAGGTAACCACAAGCGACGGCTTTGTGAAGCTTTTGTTCCAGTCCCAGGACAACAGGCCGGAGGAAACGCCTTCGGAGGACGGGGGAGCGGCTCTGGCAGAGGGGGAGGAAGGGCCTTTGGCTGACAGAGCCATGGCCGGGGCAAAGGAGGAGCCATCGCCTGGTGTTGGGGCGGAGCTTGCCATCCAGGTGAAGGACCGGATTTTCGGCCGGGCCGTTTCCAACGTGCGGGTGGAATTGTATGACGGCAGTGACGGGCTTGTGGGCGTCTGGATATCAGGCAGAGACGAAAAGGCCCTGGAACAGCTTTCCAGGGGAAGCTATTATGTGATCTTAAACAGGCGCAAAAAGAAAAAACACAAAGTTGATTTTACACAGGAGGAACCCAGGCAGGTATGCATTGTCAGGCTTTGGACCCTGTGGAACACCGTGGAGGCGGTTTTGGGATGCTGCCTGCTGGCGGCAGTGGTTGGGGCGGCCGTGATGCTTTTTGGGAGATAACCATGACAAAATCATACGAAAACACAGGACAAACCCAGGTTCAGATCGAGGTGCTGGTTGTTCTGGCGATCCTGGTGTCCCTTGGGTTTCCAGGCGGCCTGACGGAAATTTACGGCACAAGGCTGGGAGACATTATGGAGTACGGGGCGTTTTTCATCCAGCTTCTGGTCATGGCCCTTTCCAGCGGAAAAAGCTGGCAGGATATTCAGGTTGTGAATCTGGATAAGAAGTACGTGATGTTATATGTTTTTGCGGCGGTTATTTTTCTGGAGTCTATGATGGTGACCCGGTACCGGTCCCTTCAGTTTATTACCTGTACCCGTCTGTGGGTGACGATTTTCTTTGCCATCTGGGTTCAGGAGCGGTTCTCTTTTGCGCGTGTGATTGAGCTGATCTGCACTGCCCAGGCTGTGTTTGTCTTTTTTATCCTGGCGTTTATCCTTAGGCATCCCCAGGCTGCCTTTGAAAGCGGCTCAACGTATGTAAATGCCCTTAAAGGGCTGTATCCATCCAAGAACAGCATGGCGTCTGAACTGGCCTTTGGGATCCTTGTTATGGCGTTCCTTGTCCGGGAAAAGAGAAAGAGCAGGAAGGGGTATTCTCTGTGGATGACCATCCTGCTTATTCAGGGGATCCTTATGATTTTGTGTCAGGCCACTGGGGCTGTTTTCGGGATGGCGGCGGCCTTGATTCTTTTGTTTTTGCCGGAGGATATGAGGCTGCCTCTTGGCTGGGCCTATATAGGCGGCAGCATTACGTTTTTGTTTGCCGCCCTGACGCTGATGCCCCACCTGGAATGGTTTTTCCGGGCCATCGGAAAGGATGCCACGCTGACAGGAAGGATTCCTTTGTGGAACCGCATCCTGGTGGTGATGATGAACCATCATACGTTTACCGGCTACGGCTATGGCATGTTCTGGAGGGATAGCCAGGCCATAGCCCTGATTCACGCTGGCTTTCACGAGCATTCATTTTTGGGGACCATGACAACGGGAGCGCACAATATGCTGCTGGAGTTCTGGCTTAACAGCGGCCTTATGGGGATCGCCGCGTTTTTTGCCGCTTTGCTGTATTCCACAAGGGAATCGGCGGCCATTCCCCAAAAAACCTATCTGTTTGCCAGCATGCTCCTGATGTATCTGATGATTAACGGCCTGACGGAGCGGTGCCTGGGAGGAAACTACGACTATAAGACGCTGTCGGTGTTTCTGGTGATGGCATTGTGCAATAACCGCAGGGAGCATGGGGAAAAGAAGACGAAAGAAAAAGAATTTGGAAAAATGTGAAGAGTGGGAAGCATATGCATGGATTTTTGATGATTTTGTTCATTGTACTGGGATATCTGGGACTGCTGGGGGGTATGATGGCCCGTCTGGGCAGGAACTCCAACGTGGCTGGGGTTGCCGCGGCCGTGCTGCTGATCTATGGCTGCGGGGTGGGCATGGCGGTTGCCGCGGGACGGTATCTGGGCGGCGCGGGGCTTTTGCTTTACACGATGTTTCTGGTGTATTCTCTTATATTCTGGCCATGGAAGCTGTTCTGGTCAGTGAAACACAAGCCCCGGCTTGATCCGGGAGTCCTGATGGCGCTTATTTCCTATATCCTTGCGGTGCTGTATGTCACCGTATTTATGCGTACCGGCGGAACCAACTTCACGGTGCAGATGGAGCTGTTTAACTGGACAAAGGAGGACGGCCTGGAAAGCGTCCGCCATATCCTTCTTAACGGGGCCATGTTTGTGCCTGTGGGAATCGGCGTCCCTCTTTTGACGGAGAAGGGCCGTGGGAAGCTTCTTACAGGGGCTTCCTTTGGGCTTCTGCTTTCTGTAGTTATTGAGACCGGGCAGCTGATCCTCCATTCAGGAACCTGCGATATTGACGACATGATCTTCAACACCTTGGGAAGCGTTACGGGAGCGGTTATGGCAAGGGCGTGGCTGTATGCAAGAAGGAGTCCGCAGAGGGAGGGCTTTGATGAAGGTATTGATGATTGAGCATTTTCTTCCCGGCAGTATCTATACGCTGGAGCTGACCCGGGAATTAAAGAGGTATTGTGATCTGACGGTTTTCTGCAGAGAGGACGCGGGCGTCCAGGAGGAGGGAATCCGGTGGATGCCCCGGTGGTATCCGGGAGGAAAGACGCGGGTGGGAGCGGCGTTTGCCTACGGCATGTCCCTGTTTGCCCTTGGGAAGATGATCCGAGGGGGAGGCTTTGACGTGGTTCATATACAGTCCTTTAAACACCCGGGGAGCGAAATCCGGTTTTACCGCCGAATGAGAAGGCATTTGAAACAGCTGGTCTTTACGGTACATAATGTCCTGCCCCATGAGGCCGGGCCGGGGGATTTTCGCTTATTTCAGGGCTTTTACAAGCTTTGCGATGCCCTGATCGTTCACAATGAGGCTTCGAAGCAGTGCCTGATGAAACGGTTTTCCCTGCCAGAGCAAAGGATTGCGGTGATTGCCCACGGCGTATACGGCACCCATCTGGAGCGGGCGGACCAGCCGGGAGAGGGGCCGTCAAGGCAGGGGATCGTAAAGGAATTTTTACAGTTCGGCTTTATCCGGGCTTATAAAGGCATTGATATCCTGCTGGAGGCGGTTGCGGCCATCCGGCCGGAGCAAAGACGGTTTATCCATGTGACCATTGCGGGGCAGCAGTTTCCAAAGCTGGACAAAACCGATTATGGGGCAAAAATCAGGGAGTTGGGGATTGAACAATGGGTAAGCTTTCTGCCCGGGCATGTGCCGGACGAAAAGGTGGCCGGGCTTTTTCAGCAGGCCGATTTTCTTTTGTTTCCTTACCGGAATATCTATGGCAGCGGAGCCCTGATGATGGCGTACACCTATGGGAAACCGGTGATTGCCAGCGATATCCCCCCGTTTTTGGAGGAAACCGATGGAGGGAAAACCGGGATTCTCTTTAAAAGCCAGGATCCCAAGGCTCTGGCAGATGCCATCATCGAGGCGGCAGGGTGGGAGGAAGACCGTCTAAGGGCGTGCCGGCAGGCCATTGGCCGGCTGGCGGAAGAAAAGTATAATTGGAAAGTATCGGCAGAAAAAACCGCCGGGCTGTACGCCGGGGGGACGCGGGCGTCCCAAATACACAAAAGGGAGAGAAGCCTTTATGAAACAGCCTCTGTTGAACGCGTGGGTCAATAACCTGAACTGGGAAGAAGCATTAAGGGAGATTGACGGCCTTATAGCCGGAAAGGAACCATCGTACCTGACCGAAGTAAATGTAGACGTTTTAGTGAAAATGGAGGAGGATCCCTATCTGAAACGGATCGTCAATGAGGCGGATTTAACGCTGGTGGACGGACAGCCGCTGATCTGGATATCCAGGCTGGGAAAGGAACCGGTGAAGGCGAAGATTTCCGGTTCGGATCTGGCATGGGTCCTATGCGAGAGAGCGGAGAAAAAAGGATATTCTATTTTTATCCTGGGAGGAGGGGACGGGGCGGCAGATGAGGCGGCGGGGAACCTGAGGAGAAAATTCCCTAATCTAAACATAGCCGGGACCTGCGCGCCGGCGTGGGGATTTGAGCAGGATGAGCAGGAGAAAAGGAGGATCCTGGAAGCCGTCTTAAAGGCAGGGCCGGATCTGCTGTTCGTATGTCTGGGATGCCCCAAGCAGGAAAAATGGATTTATGAAAACTATAGGCTGTGCGGGGCAAAGCTTTCTCTTTGTTCCGGCGGAACGGTGGATTTTATCGCAGGCAGGGTAAAACGGGCGCCGAAATGGATGAGCGCCTGGGGCATGGAATGGTTTTATCGGTTTTTGAAGGAGCCAAGGAGGCTGTTTCGCCGGTATTTTATTGAGAATATGAAGATCTGGAGCATGATATGGAAGTATGGAAAACAGACAGACCGAGGGAATAAGCTATGAAATTGGGGATTCTTTGCACAATGATCAATGGTTTTGGGAGAAGGGGATTTTACAACTCCCAGGAAATCGGCTTAGGCCGGGCCCTGGTCCGCAAGGGCTGCAGGGTAGTGGTCTATAAATGCCTGAAAAGGACTAAAAACGCAAAGAGGGAATGTATCCAGGCAGAGCCGGGGCTTGCGGTCTGGTATCTGCCGGTTCCCGGCCTTGGGGCGCACGGGTATCTTTTCCCGGGGGTTCTGGAAAAGGATTTGGACGGACTGCTGTGCTTTGGGGATAATCAGGTGTTTCTTCCCCATATTTATGATTTCTGCAGGAAAAACGAAATCCTCTTCGTCCCCTACATAGGCACGGCTCACAGCCTTCACGGCGGCCTCCGCGGCCGTGTGATGGACGCCTGGTTCCGGGCGGGAACATTGAAAATCTTCCGGGAGAACCCTGTTATCGGGAAAACGGAGAAGGCAAGGGAGGAGCTTAAGGCCCTGGGGGTGTCCCGTATCACCGTGGCTCCTGTGGGGCTGGACGGGGCTGTTTTGAAACATGATTTTGCCGCCTGTGACCCCGGGCAGCTTCGAAGGGAGTTTGGCTTTGAGCCGGATGATGTGGTGGTGTTAAGCGTGGCCAGGCTGGAGCAGGAAAAACGGCCTCTGGATTTGATCGGGATGTTTATGAGAATCCGGCACCGAAAAAAATTCCGCCTGATCCTTGTGGGAGAGGGGCCTCTGGGACAGGAGGTGGCCGAAAGGATTAGGGAGTGGGGCATTGGCAAAGAGGCGCGTATCATAAGCCGGGTTCCCTATGAGGAAATGTGGAAGCTCTACGTGATGTCCGATTATTTTGTGAATCTTAACAGGGGAGAGATCTTCGGCATGGCTGTGATGGAGGCGGTGTACTATAAAACCTCCGTGGCCGCAGTTATGGCCCCGGGGCCGGCATTGACTTTACAGGGCATGGAAGGCCATTGCCTGTGCCGGGACGACGGGCAGGTGGAGGAGTGGCTGACAAAGGAGTATCCGCCGGAGCACAGCCTGGCCGAGAGCTCTGAAAAAATGATACGGGACTTTAGCTGGGAGAAATGCGCGGACGCGTTTTTGGCCCTGGCGGAACAAAAAAGGGGAGAGGCATGAAGTCAAGGCAGCAATGGTTACAGATTCTGCCTGCCATTACTGCGGCAGGGCTGGCTTATTTGATCAATTACGGGATTACCCTGGCGCTGACTCCGTTTATCATAAAAACCGCCGGGGCGGAAGCTTACGGATTTGTTTCCCTGGCAGTTCAGTTTGCCCAGTACGCGGTGGTAATTACTACCGCGCTGAACGTTTACGGGGTCAGGTATATCGGGATTGCCTATCATAAAAATGAAAAGGAGGAGGCAGCGGTCTACTTTAGTTCGGTATTCTGGGGGAATGTGCTTTTGGCGTCCGCAATCGCGGCTGCGGCTGTCGTGCCCATTTTGTTCCTGGAACGTCTGCTTTTTGTCCCGCAGGAGATGGCCGGGGATGTGAAACGGCTGTTTTTCCTGATTTTTCTGAATTTTTGGTTTTCCACGGTTTTTTCGGTTTTTGGCTGCGGAGGGTATATACAGAACAAGCTGGTGCTTGCGGGGGCGTTTAAGGCCCTGTCCTACATTGCCAACGGGCTGGTTCTGGTCCTGGTCTACGTCCTGCTTCCCCCGAAGATTTATTATGTGGGGCTGGGCATGATCACTGCCACCCTGGCAGTGGGGTGGGCGGATGTTTGGATAACGAAACGCTATACTCCGGAGCTGCGTATAAAAAGAAGATGGGTTTCTCTGGGGGCCATAAAGCGGCTGGTGATAGAGGGCAGCTGGGCGTCCCTAAATTCGGTGGGCAATATGTTAAACAGCGGGCTGGATCTGTTGGTGTGCAATCAGATGCTTTCCGCCATGGCCATGGGGCATCTTGCCGTGGCCAAAACCATACATGTAATCGTTTTGAGCCTGTACAGGATTGTGGACCAGGCGTTTATTCCGCTGTTTCTGAAAAGCTACACCATGAACAACAGGGAAAGGCTTTTGAGGGAGCTAAAGCTTTCCATGAAGGCTTCGGGCCTGCTGGCCAACCTTGCCTTTGCCGGTTTTGTAGCCATGGGGCGTGCTTACTACAGACTGTGGATACCGGGGCAGGATATTGAAGCGATCTACAGGCTTACGGTTATTACGCTTTTGACCTGTATTCCCACAGGGGCGGTGCATCCCCTTTATTATATCTATACGCTGACGGTGAAAAAACGGTTTCCCTGCATCGTCACGGTGGCGGGCGGGCTGTTTAACGTGGCGGGAATGTATATTCTGATCCGGTATGGACAGATGGGGGTATCGGCGGTTGTGTGGACTACGGCGGCGGTGATGATGGTGATTGATTTTATTACCAATCCCCTGTATATGGCCCATGTGCTGAACCTGCCTTTGCTGACCTTTTACCCGGGTATTATCCGAAACGTGTTGTCCTGCCTGGTGCTGCTGATGGTATTTCAGGGGCTGTCCTGTCTGTACACCCCCCATTCGTGGTTTGGGTTAGTGGCCTGCATAGCAGTCAATGGGGTAATCGGTACAATCCTGCATCTGGCCGTTGTATGCGGACCCAAGGGGCGAAAAGGGCTGAAAGGGGGGAAGGGGACCGATGTATCAGTTTATTGAGGCTCTTCGGGCATTGGCAGTTGTTTTTATTGTCAATTCCCATCTGAAGGGCGTATATCCCAGTGACAGCTTTTCCTTTGGCGCGGGAATGGGATTGGCTCTTTTTTATATGATCAGCGGATATCTGCTGGCGGGCGCGGCAAAAAGGGAGCATCTGGGAAAATGGTATGTAAGAAAGGTACTCCGTCTGTATATTCCTCTTTGGATATATAAAACCGTGATGGTTGGGGTGGGGTATGAGGCGGTCCATGGTTTTGGCGGTTTTTTCAGGAGCTTTCTTTTTCCGGCTTACTGGTTTGTGGCGTCTATGGTTGTGATGTACGGCGTGTACGGCCTGTTTGTGAAAAAGATTTACAGGGTTTACGGGAAGGCTTCCCTATACGCCGCCCTGGCTTTGTCCGCAGGTGTGTTTGGAGTCTTGTATGGAACCAAGGCCCCTATTGGGGCTCTTGATTTAAGAACCCTTACTGTGGGGGCTTTTGAGCTGGAAACGTATTCGTTTATGACGCAGTGGATCTGGTTTGGGTGTATGCTGCTGGGGCTTATGCTTGCCGGCGCGAAAGGGGATGCTGCTTCCGGGAAGAACCGGGTTTTTTATCTTTTTGGGGCGGTTTTCTTTTTTGGGCTGAGCGTATGGATGAAAGGGCTGTTAAGGGAGTCGGGGCCGGAAAGCCTGATGGTTTTGCCGGAATGGTTTTATGTGGGGTTTGGGTACTGCCTGTTTCAAAGCTTTATGGGATGGGAAAGCCTATGGCAGCGCATGGCTGATAAAAAGGTCTGGAAGCTGACAGAGCTTCTTAGCAGATGCTCTCTGGAAATCTATTACTGTCAGTTTTTTTGGATCCATGTGGGAAGGCAGGCTGGTTTTCCCTTTAATCTTTTCTGTATATGGGGAGGAATCGGGGTAAGCGGATACCTGCTCCACAGATTTTCCCAAATCATAATTAGCAGGCTGGAGCGTGTTTGAACGTTCATTCCCGGCATCTGCCGGAAAGCAATTTGCAAATACGCTTTGGAAAAATGGAATGGACAGACAATAGGTACGCTGGGAGTCTTGCTTGCGCCTGCCTTTAGGGCAGATTGGCAGATTGGCAGATTGGCAGATTGGCGGATTGGCGGATTTTCCGTCATATGCGCATAGATTTCGTCAGCGTTCGTTCCCGGTACGCCTCATAAAGATGCGTATCTGATAAAAAGCATCTCACAAAATCAGGCACAAAGAGATTCCGAGCGTATATAGAATCATATAAGGAGGAGGTTTTAGGTGAATAAACATCGGGCAAATAGGAAAAAGGCGGCAATATGGCTGTGGCTGCTGATGGTTTTTTTGATGTTGCAGGGCGGAGGGAGTAAAGGAAACGAAATGCTTACGGCGGAGGCGGCGGTATCTGACCAGGCTGCTCTGGAGCATGGCGGGGGAAACGCGGTGACGCCTCAGCAGTTCGGCGCGTTGGCTGACGGAATCCATGACGACGGGCCGGCGCTGCAAAAAGCCCTGGAATCGGGAAATCCTGTTGTGCTGGTTTCGGATCTGTATCTTTTTTCCGGGGTTTCCGTGTGGGATCATAATGTTTCCCTTAACGGCAACGGCCATGTGCTGTACTGCGACGGCAAAGGGGTGGAGATCTGCGCCACCCTCAATGACGACCCGTCCTCCGCTGCCGCCATAGTAACGGAAAATAAGCCTTATTACGGCACCTACCACAGAGGGTATGTTTCTTATGGCGGCAGCAGCCCACTGACCGAGAACCTGGGGGAGGTTACGGTGGGGTATTTTCATGAATACCAGGCTTATCTTTCGGATCTGACCATTATAGCCAGAAATTTTGACGGCCAGTGCGGCCTGGAATTGAAACGGATGTGTAAAAGCGTGGTCCGCAATGTGCGGTCTATCTGTGAGGAGGGGTCCGACGGGGAGGTGGGAATCCATGTCCACAACTGCTATCAGGTAAGGCTTGAGGGCTGCCATGCCCAGAACTGGACGGCTTCCAATACCTGCGACAGGGGATACGGGATTGAGGCAGACGGAAATGATATTGTAATCACGGGCTGCACGGCATTTGGAAACAAACATGATATCTGTATCTGTTCAGGCAGAAACATTTTTTCGACGGATATCAGGGTCAATGACTGCAAAGTGGGATGCGTCTATGATCCCAATGCTTACCGGGCCGACGGCTCTAAGAAATATCAGGCAAGGTTTGATATCCACGGGGCAGGTGAGAGGGTTTTTGTGAACAATCTGGATATTGCCGTGGAAGCAGCGAGCCCGGATACCATATTCGCGTCTCTGCGGGCGCCGAAGGCGGAGCTTAACGGAATGACCCTGACAGGGGACGCCGGTTATGTGGTTTTCGCGGAGCTGGCGGATTCCTTTACCTTTACCGGGCTTCGGATGGAGAATATGGATCTTTACGGAGGCTTTAGGCCGGAAGAAAGCATAAGGGAGCTGCGGATCACCGACGGGGTTTTAAACGGCTTTGCCCGGATGGGACCTCACACAAAGGTCTATCTGGAAGGGGTTTCGGTGAGAGATCAAGGGAAATCGGCCCGGGGGGCAGGGGCAAAAGAGATTTCGGGAGTACATCCAAATGAATAGGAGGAAGGGATATGACAGGCAGTGAAGTGTTCCGCTCTGTTTTTCTGGGCGGGTATCATAAGGCGGATGTGGATGAATACATTCAGACGGTTGAGCGGCAAATCGAATCGGTGAAGGCGGCGCACCAAAAGGAACAGAATGATCTGATCCAGAAATATGAGGAACGTTTGCTGGAGAAAACGGCGCTTTTGGAAAACGCCGAGAGGAAGCTGTTGGTGACGGAGAGAGAACTGTCATCGGCAGGGGAAAGGCTGTTGGTGACGGAGGAAAAGCTGTCGGCGGCGGAGGCGGATCTGGGAAAAAGGAGTGCAGACTTTAAAGAAAAGGTTCAGGAAGCGCCGGATGGGGCAAAGGAAGAGGAAAAGCTTCGGCAGGAGCATGAACGGCTGCTGGCGGAATTGGAGGCGGCGCGGGGAAGGGCAAAGCGGGCCGAGTCAGAGCTGGAAGAAATGGTAAAGAAACAGGAGGAGGACCTTCTGGATCGCCAGACCATAAAAAAGGTGCTGGAGGAAGCCAGCCTGAATGCGGATATGATCCGGGAGGAGGCTCAAAGGGCCGCGCGGGGGATCGTTGAGGAAGCCGTATCCAGGGGTGAGGAACAAAAGAAATATCTTGCAAGACAGATTGAATCGCTGTTTGAAGAAAAAGGGATCCAGCTTATTGCCGTAAAGCATCAGATTATAAAATATATGAAAGAAGTGGACCAGACTCTGCAGGGCCTGCACAACATCTATTGCCGAATGGATCGTATGGTGGAGAATATGCCCCTTAAGATAGAGGATTATTGGGCGGGAGATCCTTATGAGATACCAGAGGAGCCGGATGGAGAGAGAACGAAGAATGGAGAGAGGGCGAACGATGGGAAGAGAACGAAGGATGGGGATGAGGCGTAAAACAGCCATAGGGACTGTCTTTTGGCAGACGCCCAGGAGATCCATTTCATTGATGTGAGGAAGTTCAACGCCTTACCGGGAAACTCCCTTCATTATAACATAGAGGATACGTTGATCGTGGGCAGTGACGGCTTGTCTTATGACTCGGTCAACGCCCGAAACAGCGCCTGACAGTCCTCCAGATGTTCGGTGTTGGAGATGATCACCCCATAGAAGGACTCATCTTCCCGGGAGGTTTTGCCGTAAAGCTCAAAAAACCGGGTTCCCGACAGATCCACAGCATAATACCCGGAAGATCCTTCCTGCACCGATGGGGCTCCGTTTTGCTTTGCAGGCAGTCCGGCAGTATCCGTTTTAAGCTTTCCGCTGCTGGAGAGCGTTTCCAACAGATCTTCGGGAAGGCACTGGTCAAGAGGGTAGCAGGCGTTTAATGCCAGAAGGTAGCGGTACAGATCTTCCCCGCAGACAACAGCATCCATGCGCCCGGATGAGATGGCGGCCATAACTTCCATTTCGTGAACCTGATAATAGGGACTATCATAGTCAAAGGGCTGATCAAGATTGACATCCACAGACCCTGGCTTTCCGTCAGACTGCAGCTTCTCGGTAAAAGAAGAAAACCAGGGGCTGCAGTCTTCTTCTGTATCCAGCGCGACGCAGATCCTGAGACGGCAGGGTTTTTGGCCTTCCCACAAAATCGAGATGAACGTGAAGGCAGCTATGGCAGTGCAGATGCAGGCCAGGATGCGCCATCTATAGTAATCCCATAAAAAGATCAGCTTCTGTTTCCCGTCCAGGGTTTTCAAAGTGCGAAGGTCACGGCAGAGTTCCTGCCGCAGGGAGGGATGTTTCGGTTTTCCAGGGCTCATTGGTTTGTTCCTCCGTCATTGATAGGTCTTATTTTAGAAAAATAAGAGTGCATATGTCAATAGATAGGATATCTTTTGCACAAATCTACTAAGAGTTGCAGTATTATTATAGAAATATCTTTTTATATTTGTTATATTGACCGTGAGGAATTCAAGTTTCTCATGCTTTTCTTATATTTGCACCAGTTTACAACTTTTTGATATTTAAAAAATAAAATACAAACTCAGCCTCTTT
>CAJUPQ010000066.1 GCA_910588505.1 uncultured Hungatella sp.
ATAGGTTCTGAAAGCCCCATGAAATAAGGGCTGAAGATTCCGAGAAGTTATAATAGTGAAAAAGGAGGAATAAAAAAATGAGATATGCATTTTACGGATGGAATCACGGGGATGTTCCCCCGGTTACGGATGAGTATCAGGGGATCCATACGCCCAGGGACCTGTATGACGCCCTTTCGGACATCTGGTGCGAGTACACTTGCGCGCCCAGGCTGCGAAAGGGGTGGAGCAGCGAGAACAAGACTCTGGGACAGTGCTCCATCACGGCTTTTCTTGCCCAGGATCTATTTGGGGGCAGAGTTTATGGGATACTGCGTCCGGACGGCAATTACCATTGCTACAATGTGGTGGGGAACTGTGTGTTTGACCTGACCAGCGAGCAGTTTGGGGATGAGGCGCTGTGCTATGAGGGCAATCCGGAGCAGTTCCGTGAAGTACACTTTGGCAAGGAGGAGAAGCGGCAAAGGTACGAGTATCTTAAGGATAAACTGCGGGAGCGGTTTGGGAAGAAGGGATGAGGGTTATTTTGTCTTCTCTACAAAATCCTTCATAGCCTCAGAGATCTTAATCTGCTGGGGCATACTGCCTCACAGCTTCTGCAGCCGATGCAGGCCGCAGGCCGTTTTTCCTCTGGAAGCGCCCTCATGGCCATAGGCGCGATAAAGCCGCCTTCTGTAAAGCAGTGTTCATTGTACAGGGCCAGAAGGGACGGGATATCCAGGCCCTTGGGGCAGTGGGTGGTGCAGTAGCGGCACGCGGTGCAGGGAAGAACTTTCTTTTCAAGCATTTTGGCGGCAATTCCAAGAAGTCCCTTCATCTCTTCATCTGTCAGGGGCTTCTCCTCCCGGAAGGTGTCGATGTTTTCCTTCAGCTGTTCAAAGTTGGACATGCCCGAGAGGGTGACCGTCACTTCCGGAATCGTCTGGAGGAATCGGAACGCCCAGGCCGGAATCTCATACGTCTCTGCCTCCTGTTTTTCCTGTTTTACAGGTTCAAAAGATATGTAGTAATATGCGGACATAGTATCACGACCGCTTGAACCTGGCGTAACAGTATTTGTATTGTACGACTATTGTACTATAAGGCAGCCGGGAAAGTAAAATGCTTTTTAGGCAGGGCGCGGCATACCTTTTAAGTATGCCAGTTTTCCAAAGAGCTGCAGTCAGGGCCCAGCGGCTGCATTCTTCCTGAAACTTTTTATCTGGACAGAGGAAAAAGCGCAAGGGGAATAAGGTCGATTGAGCCTTGCGGATATAGACATAAAATCATATAATAGACCTGTATCCAACGTGTACGACGCATACCCCATGGGAAACAATGCTTATGGGGAGGGGGAGTCTTCCCTGGAGGACACGGCAAAGGCGGCCCTTGGGGGCAAGCGCGTATTGATAGAGAAATCCAAAAGAAAACAGGAAAGGAAGCATATGAAATCATGACAGACAACAAACTGGTATTAGCTTATATTGGCAATGGAAAAAGCGCCAACCGTTACCACATTCCTTATGTGCTTCAGAGGCAGGATAACTTTACGGTCAAAACCATCTTTTCCCCGCGTATCCACCACGATGTCTGGGCGCGGCTGGACGGGGTGTACTATACGGAGAACCCAGAGGATGTATTTGGAGACCCCGAGATTGATCTGGTGGTGGTAAGCACCCAGATGAGCCTTCATTATGAGTACACAAAGCGGGCCCTTGAAAGCGGGAAACACTGTCTCTGCGAAAAGCCGTTTATGGAGACAAAGGCCCAGGCACAGGAGCTCTTTGATCTGGCAGAGAAAAAGGGACTGTACTGTTCGGCCTATCAGAACCGCCGCTATGACAGCGATTTTCTGACTGTGCAGAAGGTGATCGAGAGCGGAATGCTGGGGGAGCTTTTAGAGGTGGAGATGCACTACGACTATTACCGGCCCGAGGTGCCGGAGAGGGCGGTTTTCAGCCCTTACTCCTCCTACCTTTACGGTCACGGCTGCCATACCCTGGATCAGGTTATCAGTTATTTTGGAAAACCCAATGGGATCCGGTATGATGTGCGGCAGCTTTTAGGACAGGGCCGCATGAACGATTATTTTGACATTGACCTGTATTACAAAACCATGAAAGTGTCGGTAAAATCCAGCTATTTCCGGGTAAAGAGCCGACCAAGGTTTGTGGTTTACGGCAAAAGGGGCATGTTTGTGAAAGAGACGGAGGACCGCCAGGAAGAGCACTTAAAACTGTTTTATATGCCCGGACAGCCGAGGTTCGGGCTGGATGAGCCGAGACATTATGGGGTGCTGACTTACTATGACCAGGACGGCGGGTTCCATGAGGAGAAGGTGTCAAGCTTGGCTGGGGATTACGGGCGTGTTTACGATGATATTTATGAATGCATTGTAAATGGGAAGGAACCGGTCATCAAATCGTGGCAGACTCTGTTCCAGATGGAGATGCTGGAGGAGGGGATAAGGAATCTGAGGTAATGGGGGATTGAGGGATTCTGCCGGATAGCGCGATAAAAGCGGGGCGGTGTGCCGTTTTCATTTAAACGGTGTACCGCTCCAGGTGATAATTGAGTTCAGCCCCGATGAGAAGGATGCAGATACAGATATAAAGCCACAGCATCAGGACCACCACAGCGGTCAGGCTTCCGTACATGTAGGAGTAATTGCTGAAATTATTAAAATAGATGGAAAACAGGCCGGAGAACACGATCCACCCCAGGGTGGAGAACATGGCTCCGGGAAGCTGGCTTTTTAAGCTGTGGCGGCGAAAAGGCACCAGGGTGTAGAGTCCCGCGAACACAACGACCAGTATGAACAGGGCCAAAAAGGACCTAAGGCTGATCACATACCGGGTAAATCCTGACACCACGGGAAAAATCCGAAGGATCAGCCGCTGAAGGCTGGTACCCAGGACCAGTAGCAGGAGGCTGGCAATGCAGGCCACCACAAACAAAATGGTGTAGCCGGAGCAGATCAGCCGCCGCATAATGTAACCTCTGGGCTGAGGGCTTTCGTAGACCCGGTTTAGGCCCCGCTCAATGCCCAGCATCCCCCTGGAGGCGGACCATATGGCCACAATGGCGCTTATGGACACCACGGTTGCAGGGGACTTCATGTACAGTTCATCTACGATCCCCACCACCAGGGAGTCCAGCATATCCGGCATGATGGACACCAGAAGCTCTAAAAGATCCGACTTATTGACAGCCGGGATGAACTGGATCAGGGTCAGAAGGAGCATAATAAAAGGAAAAAAAGATATGACAATAAAGAATGAGGCCTGAGCGGCATAGACCGTCACCTCATCTTTTTTATATTTATCAAAGATTCGTTTGCCTTGTACCAGAAGAGAGATCATCAGTTCCTGCCTTTCTCTTAGTTCTTTCAAGTCTGTTTTTATGTATCTTAGCATGAGTTTGGGAAAATGGCAAGACAGCAAAAAGGCCTGTTATAGTAAGCATCCATAGTTTAATTTCATGGACTTTAGCCTTGTAATGTGGTATACTCCAAATCAAACAAGGCCGGGAAGAGGATGTGACGGCATGTGGCGTATCAATGATTAAGAATATGGAGATAATATGGAGTATATTCCTGCAAAGACCATTGTGACAAAGACAAAGAGCAGCAGCTGGTTTGGCATTGACTATAATATGAATATTTACAAGGGCTGCTGTCATGGATGTATCTACTGCGACAGCCGCTCGGAGTGCTATCAGATCAGGGATTTTGACACGGTCCGGGCCAAGGAGAACGCTCTGGCGATCATCCGGGACGACCTGCGCCGGAAAACGGGAAAAGGAGTGGTGGGCATGGGGGCTATGAGCGACCCCTACAATCCCTTTGAGAAAGAGCTTCTCCTGACCAGGCATGCCCTGGAGCTGATCGACGCTTTCGGGTTCGGCGCTTCGGCGGCAACCAAGAGCACTCTGATGCTGCGGGATATGGATATTTTTGAGAGCATAAAAGAGCATTCCCCGGTGCTGTGCAAGGTGACTGTCACCACCACGGACCGGGAGATGGCAGGGAAGATTGAGCCGGGAGCGCCGCCCCCAAAGGAGCGCCTTGACATGGTGGCCGCTTTAAATGACCGGGGGATCTTTGCCGGTGTCCTGCTGATGCCGGTGCTGCCTTTTCTGGAGGATTGCGAGGACAACATTCTGTCTGTGGTGAGGGAGGCCCATAATGCGGGGGCAAGGTTTATCTACTGCGCCATGGGCATGACCCTGCGGGGAGAGCAGAGAGAGTGGTATTATGACAAGCTAAGGGAACTGTTTGGCGGCCGGGATCTGGTGGGGCAGTACATGCGGACTTACGGGAACCGGTATGAATGTCCCAGCCCAAGGGCCAGGAAACTGTGGGGCATATTCACAAAGGAGTGCCAGAAGTTCGGTATCCTATATGACATGAAGGATATCATACACGCGTATAAGAGAAGATATGAGGTCACACAGCTCAGCCTGTTCGATCTGTAGAATGGAGGTAATATGGAAGGGAAAATGACGAAACTGGAGAAATACTGGATCCTTTACGATGTAGGAAACTCAGCCTTTGTGCTCCTGGTGTCCACCATCCTGCCTATTTATTTTAATTATCTGGCAGGGCTGGGCGGGGTGTCGGAGGTGGACGCTCTGGCTTTCTGGGGATACGCGGCGTCAGTGTCCACCCTTTTGGTGGCGTTTGTGGGGCCTGTGCTGGGGACCATGGCAGATACCAAAGGGTATAAGAAGCCGATCTTTACAATCTGTATGGCAGTGGGGGCTACAGGGTGCGCGGCTCTGGCCCTGCCAGTGTCCTGGAGCGTGTTTCTGGTTATTTTTGTCATAGCCAAGGTGGGGTATTCTGCCAGTCTGATCTTTTATGACGCCATGCTGTCCGATGTGACAGAGCCGGGGCGGATGGATCAGGTCTCCTCCCAGGGGTACGCGTGGGGGTATATTGGCAGCTGTGTGCCTTTTGTGATCAGCCTTGGGTTTGTGCTGGGCAATGAGGCCATAGGAATCTCCATGTCCGCTGCCATGGCCATCGCGTTTTTCATAAACGCCGGGTGGTGGCTTGCCATGACCATGCCTCTCCTTAGAACATACCGGCAGAACCATGGGGTGGCAAAAAAAGAGCATGTGGTGACGGAGAGCTTTGGAAGGCTGTTTCGGATCCTGGGAGATATTAAAAAGGAGCGGAAGATCTTCCTGTTTCTGGTGGCGTTTTTCTTCTATATTGACGGGGTATACACCATCATCGAGATGGCCACAGCCTATGGCAGCGCCATCGGGCTGGATACCCAGGGGCTTTTGCTGGCCCTTCTGGTGACCCAGATCGTGGCTTTTCCCTGTGCCATCTTCTTTGGGAAGGCGGCGAAAAAGTACAAGAACACTACCCTGATCAAGGTCTGCATTGTGTGTTACTTCTGCATCGCTCTTTTTGCCATTCAGCTGGATAAACAGTGGGAGTTCTGGTTTCTGGCGGTGTGCGTGGGCATGTTCCAGGGCGGGATCCAGGCCCTGTCAAGGTCGTATTTCGCAAGTATCATCCCGCCGGAAAAGTCCGGGGAGTTTTTTGGGATCTTTGATATCTGCGGAAAGGGCGCGTCCTTTATCGGCACGGCCCTGGTGGGAGTTATCACCCAGGCAACCGGAAACCCCGGCATGGGAGTGGGGATGCTGGCAGCGCTTTTTGCCATAGGCTTTGGGGTATTTGGAGTAGCGGCCAAGGAGTCCCCGAAAAGGAAGGGAGCAGGTGAATGAGATGAAAAGCGGCGGGACAAATGATGTGGCGCCTGTTGCGGTGACAGCGGGGATCGTGGCTGTGTGGGAATTGGCGGTGGTGATCTTTCAGATCCCCGGGTATGTGCTGCCTTCTCCCATCCAGGTGGCGGCTGCCTTGATCCAGGAAAGAGGAACACTGGCCAGTCACGGGTTGGTGACTGTGGCGGAGGCGCTGACCGGCATCGCCATATCCCTGGTGTTTGCGGTGATCTTAGGAGTGGTCATGGACTGTTTTCCCCTGGCCCGCCGGGGGATCTACCCGATCCTGGTGGCGACCCAGACCGTGCCTATGATCGTTATGGCTCCGATCCTGATCATCTACATGGGGTTTGGCGTGGGGCCTAAGATTCTTACTGTTGTTCTGATGTGCTTTTTTCCGGTGGCTGTCAGCTTCTGCGACGGCTTAGCCCAGGTTGATGAGGAGTATGTGAACCTGGTTAGGTCCTACGGGGCAGGCAGGTGGAAAGCCTACCGTCTGGTGAAGATCCCGGCTTCCGTGCCGGCGCTGATCTCCGGGCTCAAAGTGGCGGCCACCTACAGCATAAGCGGCGCTGTAGTTGGAGAGTGGATCGGAGCCCAGAAAGGGCTGGGGTATTACCTGCTGCGGGTGAAAAACGGTTACATGCTTGACAAGGTGTTTGCCTGTGTGGCGGTGATCGTGTTTTTAAGCCTGTGCATGAACGGGGTCATCCGGCTGTACCAGCGCATGGCTCTGCCCTATCTCAAGGGAAAATAGCTGCAAAAATACATATTGTGAGGGAAAGATGAAGCTGAGCGTAGAAAAACTGGCGTTTTCGTATGAGGGCAGGAAAATCCTGGATCAGATGGGATTTTTTGTGAGACAAGGGGAGTTTGTCAGCCTCCTGGGACCTTCGGGATGCGGCAAGTCCACTATTTTAAAGATCCTGACAGGGGTGTTGACGCCGGAGGACGGCCAGGTCTTGGTAGATGGAAGACAGATCCGGGGGGTGACGGAGTTATTTGCTTATATGCCCCAAAATGACCTTCTGTTTCCCTGGAAGACGATCCTGGACAATGTGTGTCTCTACGGGTATGTCCACGGGGATCTACAGGCAATGAGGAGGGAGGCCAGGGAGAATTTTTCCGTGTTCGGCCTTTCGGGGTATGAGGATAAGTACCCGTCCCAGCTTTCAGGAGGCATGAGACAGAGAGCGGCATTTTTGAGGACGGCTCTGTGCCGGGCAGATATCCTTCTTTTAGACGAACCCTTTGGCGCTCTGGACGTGATCACCAGAGGGGAAATGCAGGACTGGCTGGTGAATATGCGCAGACGGCTTAACAAGACTGTGCTTCTGGTGACCCATGACATGGACGAGGCTATCTACCTTTCGGACCGGATCCTGATCCTCAACGGGTCGCCGGCAAGGATCACAGGGGAGATCGCCATTGAGGAGAAGGAGCGGGGGAGAGAGTGGCTTTACGGGCAGGGGGATTTGAGAAAGGAGATCCATGGAAAGATTATGGGCAAGTGATGGGAGAAATGGGATCGGAGAGGAGTTAAGCGATGCCCACACCCATATGGGGACAGTAAAAGAGCGGCAGGAACGGGAGGAGGCAGGAATTGTCAGCTTAGTCTGCCTTTCCACGCCAGAGGAGGCCAGGGAGGCATTTTCGGGGAAATGGACATATCTGATCCCTACTTGCGGGGTCCACCCGTGGCATGCGCACAGGCAGGAGGTGGAAAGTCTGCTGGAGTGGATGGAACAGTGTCCAGTGATCGGGGAGATCGGCATGGACAGCGTGTGGTGCCAGGTGCCTCTCCATACGCAGAGACAGGTGTTTGAAAAGCAGCTTGCCCTGGCCGGCGTGTGGAGGAAACCGGTGATCCTTCACACAAAAGGCCGGGAACAGGCCATTGCCCGGATCATCAGAACATATCCCAACCGCTATCTGGTCCACTGGTATTCCTGTCAGGAGCATCTGGAGGACTATCTGGACCTTGACTGTTATTTTTCTATAGGGCCGGATGTGTGGTGGAACGAGGCAGTGGCCCAGGTGGTGAAAAAAGTGCCCCGACACCGCCTTCTTGTGGAGACGGACGGCCTTGATTCGGTCAGGTGGGCTTTTGAGGAAGGGCGACGGGTTCTGGGGAAGAGAGGAAAAGATTCCCTGACAGCCGCGGATCCGGATGGACATCTTCCGCCATGGGACGAATCGGCAGAGGAGTTTTGGAAAAACGCCGGTGTTTTGGAGGCTCTGACAGTTACTGTGGAATGGGCGGCGAAAATCCTGGGCATGGCGGCAGGGGAAGCGGGAGCTATGTTTAAGGAGAACCTTGTGAATGGATTTCTGGGTGGAAAAGTCTGAAAATAAAAAAAGATTCCTCCAAATAAAAAAATCCCCTTACATAGGGAGGGCCGGCAGACGGGGGACATCTGCCGGCTAGAGTATGAAAAAGTTTTGAAAAAGGTGTATCACCTGTTTACAAGACATAGTATATGCCCTAAATGTGAATAAAGTTTGTTTTAAATGTAAATATTTTGTAAATTCAAGCGGATGAAGGATTTTTTTTTCGAAATGATTTCCGGAAGTATGTTTTAGACCATAGAGGGGAGAGGTCAGCGGTCCAGATTTTTTTGATCCTGGCGGCCCGTAAGGCGAATGACGCCGCACCCGATCTTTTCCCCGGAATTTCCGGCAGGCTGGGAGTGGAGGTCGTCCGGCATCTGGTGGATGACTACGGCTTTGCCCAGGATCTCGGGGATGATGAAGCGCTTGTCGTAGAAAGCGATCCAGGCATAGCCCTGGTTTGAGAACAGAGGCAGCAGATCTCCCATGTGCTGGGGGTGCTGGACTCCGGTGGGATTGAGATGGCCGCCTGTGTGCTGAAAGTTGTCGGAGCAGTCCCCGTTTTCATGGATGTGCATGCCGTAAAAGGCGGAACTGCCCGGCTGGGCCTTGCCAGGCAGGCCGAAGAGTTCAGCCTCCACCAGCGTGCCGCCATAGGGCGTGTTGTAAAATTTTACTAGACCGCTTAAGGTTGGCACGGCGGCGCCTCCTGTGACCCAGGCCAGGGCCTGAGGCTCACCGTCCTCTAAAAGCTCCGAAAAGACTTCGCCGGGAGTGGATTGTCTGTTTGCCATAGATATAGAAGCCTCCTTTAATGATTGGATTGTTCTTTCTTATCATATGTGTCCTGTGAGGAATATGTGCTTTTTGGATTTGGGGTTTTCATATTTTCATAATGAGTGTTTTTGCACATGTTTTTGCACAGGCAAAATTTTAGCTTGACAAAATCCAAGCCAATGATATAATCAAAAAAGAAACCCAGATAAGTCAATGCGTTGACGGGGACAGTAGATTGCCAGGGAGCGTTCAGAGAGAGATGGGAAGGTGTGAGCATCTTACGGGACCGGCAAAGGAAGACCACCCCTAAGCGGTCCTTAATCGGACACGGTGATTCCGTTATCATCATGAAATAAGCGGTCAAAGCGTCATGTATGCTTTGACAAAGAGGGTGGAACCGCGATGTGTATCGTCCCTTCTTACAGGAAACTGTAAGGAGGGATTTTCTATTTTAGGGGAGAGAGCGGCTGTGGGGGCGCAGGCTTATCTGGAGGCATGAAGATCAGATTTGGATCAGAGGATTGAGAAAAGGAGAGATTTGTCATGAAAGTAACATTAAAAGACGGCAGTTTTAAAGAGTTTGAACAGCCCATGTCCGTGTTGGATATTGCGGCCTCTATCAGCTCTGGTCTGGCCAGAGCGGCATGCGGCGGGGAGCTTGACGGGGAGAGTGTGGATCTCAGGTATGTGGTGGACAAGGACTGTCAGCTAAATATCCTCACTGCCAGGGATGAGAAGGGGCTGGCGGCGCTGCGGCACACGGCCAGTCATGTGATGGCCCAGGCGGTAAAAAGATTGTACCCGGACGCTAAACTGGCTATCGGGCCATCTATTGCAGACGGATTTTACTATGATATTGACTTCGCAAGCCCCATTGCGGCGGAAGATCTGGAAAAGATCGAGGCGGAGATGAAGAAAATCATAAAAGAAGGGCTGCCTTTGGAGCGGTTTACGCTGCCCAGAGAGGAGGCTCTGGCTCTCATGAGGGAGAAGGAGGAGCCTTATAAGGTGGAGCTTATCCAGGATCTGCCGGAGGGCGAGGAGATCAGCTTTTATAAGCAGGGAGAATTTACGGACTTGTGCGCGGGACCTCATCTGATGAATACCAAGGATGTGGGAAAGGCCTACAAGCTTATGAGCATTGCAGGGGCCTACTGGAGAGGCAATGAGCACAACAAGATGCTGACCCGGATCTATGCCACGGCATTTGGCAAGAAGGAGGAGTTGGAGGCCTACATCACCATGATGGAGGAGGCAAAGAAGAGGGACCACAGAAAGCTGGGCAGGGAGCTGGGACTTTTCATGATGCACGACGCAGGGCCTGGATTCCCCTTCTTCCTGCCAAAGGGCATGGTGCTCAAAAACACGCTGATGGAGTATTGGAGGGAGATTCACAAAAAGGCCGGATACGTGGAGATCTCCACGCCGATTATGCTGAACCGCAGCCTGTGGGAGACTTCCGGACATTGGGACCACTATAAAAATAATATGTATACCACAGTGATCGACGAACAGGATTTTGCCATCAAGCCCATGAACTGTCCGGGGGGAGTTCTGGTGTACGCTTCAGAGCCCCGCTCTTACCGGGATCTGCCTTTAAGGATGGGGGAGATCGGGCTGGTACACCGCCATGAAAAGTCAGGCCAGCTTCACGGCCTTATGAGGGTGCGGTGTTTTAACCAGGACGACGCTCATATTTTCATGACTCCCGAGCAGATCAAGGAGGAGATCAAAGGGGTTGCCAGGCTGATCAATGAGGTTTACACCCTGTTTGGGTTCCAGTACCATGTGGAATTGTCTACCAGGCCGGAGGACAGTATGGGCAGCGACGAAGACTGGGAGATGGCTACAGAGGGCCTTCGGGGCGCTTTGGATGAGCTGGGCCTTGACTATGTGGTCAATGAAGGCGACGGCGCGTTTTATGGGCCGAAGATTGATTTCCATCTGGTGGATGCCATTGGAAGGACATGGCAGTGCGGCACGATCCAGCTTGATTTCCAGCTGCCTCAGCGGTTTGAGCTGGAGTACCAGGGGGCGGATGGGGAGAAACATCGCCCTATCATGATCCATCGGGTGGCTTTTGGGTCTATTGAGCGGTTTATCGGGATTCTGATCGAGCACTTTGCGGGGGCCTTCCCCACATGGCTGGCTCCGGTTCAGGTGAAGGTTCTGCCTATCTCAGATAAGTTCGCGGAGTATGGGGAGAGTGTGAGAAAGCAGCTGGATGAGGCAGGGATCCGGGTGGAGCTGGATACCAGGTCCGAGAAGATCGGGTACAAGATCCGAGAGGCACAGATGCAGAAGATCCCCTACATGCTCATCGTGGGACAGAAGGAGCAGGAGGAAGGTTTGGTTGCCGTGAGAAGCCGGTTTGCGGGGGATGAAGGGCAGAAGTCTTTGGCTGCGTTTGTAGAAGAGGTAAAAGAGGAGATCAGGACCAAGGCTGTGAGAGAGGTCAAAGTTAACGAATAGAAATGTGGGATTTGCCAGCCAGCGCGGGTTTTGGAGGGAAATGCGCTGGCTGGCAGTTTTTTTCTTTGTAACAGGAGTGTAATCGACTGAAATGTTTCTGATTTTTCTTCTGAATGATGCAACTCTTTGCAGTCTGAAAGATCCAATAATACTTGTTGTGTCAGATTTGGGCAAAGGATTCAATATGGGCTCAAACTCGTAAGAAACTTGGACTTTGTGCCAGCAGTACTCCGCTGCCGCCTTATAGCACTGATGTTAACGAAAATATTTATGATATGCCACAATTAGAGGAATTGCATTCAAGTCTGAAAACATATTTTTAGTTAGGAGCGAACTCTCATAAGTCTCTATTTACTAAGAGATTTATGGGAGTTTTGTTTTATTCTGTAAAGATATTTTGTACATCCGCCATTTGGGTCAAAAGTTCTCCTATCTTTTTTACCCATAATATGCTATGCTTTATAACAAAAAGCGTTTCGTAACGGAAAGACACATCCGGAGGTACTGCCATGGCAAGGACAGTAGGAATAGGGATTCAGAATTTTGCGAAATTAATAGAAAACCGCTATTTTTATGTCGATAAAACAGATTTTATCAGGGAGTGGTGGGAAAGCGGGGATGATGTGACATTGATCACCCGTCCCCGCCGTTTTGGAAAGACTCTGAATATGAATATGCTGGAGCGGTTTTTCTCCATTGAATACGCAGGGCGGGGAGAAGTATTTGAGGGGCTGTCTATATGGGAGAAGGAGGCATACCGCGGACTTCAGGGAACTTATCCTGTGATCATGCTCAGCTTTGCCAGCGTGAAGGAGACAACCTTTGAAAATGCCAGAAAAAAGCTGTGCCACATTATCACAGAGTTGTACAATCGGTATGATCATTTGCTGGATAGGAAACTTCTGAATGAGAAGGAAATGGAATTTTACCGGAATGTTTCCGCTGATATGGAAGACTATACGGCTACGGAATCTCTGAAGGTCATGTCGGGATTTTTGGAGAGGTATTATGGAAAAGGGGTGATCATCCTTCTGGATGAATATGATGCGCCTATGCAGGAAGCGTATGTTTATGGGTACTGGGAGGAGCTGGCGGCGTTTACCAAAAGTCTGTTTAACGCCACATTTAAAACCAATCCATACCTGGAGCGGGCAGTTATGACAGGTATCACCAGGGTGAGTCGGGAGTCCATATTCTCGGATCTGAACAATCTGGATGTGGTAACAGTTACTTCCGAAAAATACGCGGAATGTTTTGGCTTTGGGGAGGCCGAGGTGTGGGAGGCGCTGAAAGAGTATGGGATGTATCATACAAGACAGAGGGTAAAAGACTGGTATGACGGCTTTACTTTTGGAAATTCCGGGGATATTTACAATCCGTGGTCTATTCTGAATTATATAAGAACAGGAAAGCTTTCTGCCTACTGGGCAAATACCAGCAGTAACAGTCTGGCAAATAAGTTGATCCGTGAAGGCAGTTCGGAGATAAAGATATCCATGGAACAGCTTTTAAAGGGAGGAACTATATACAGAGAGATTGATGAACAGGTTGTGTTCGATCAGCTGGAGACCGATGAAAATGCTGTCTGGAGCCTGTTTTTGGCCAGCGGATATTTGAAGATGAAAAGTTATGTGATGAATGAGGAGACAGGGGAGGATCTGTACGAGTTGGCCCTTACCAACAAGGAAGTACAGATCATGTTCCGAAAGATGATCAAAAAATGGTTTTCTGGTTCAGGCACGGTCTATAACAGTTTTCTAAAGGCGCTTATGCGGGATGACGTAAAGTCCATGAATGCTTACATGAACCGTGTGGCTTTGGCCACGTTCAGTTATTTTGACAGCGGACGAAATCCTTCCATGGAGACGCAGCCGGAGAGGTTCTACCACGGTTTTGTGCTGGGGCTGGCAGTGGAGCTGGCGGACCGCTATATTATTACTTCTAACCGGGAAAGCGGGTTTGGAAGGTACGATGTGATGATGGAGCCGAAAAATGAAACGGATCCTGCTGTGATCATGGAATTTAAGGTCAGGGATCCGGGCGAGGAAAGGTCCCTGGAGGATACTGCCAATGGGGCGTTAAAACAGATCGAAGAACAGCAATATGAGACGGATTTAGAGAGCAGAGGGATCCCTTGCGGAAGGATCCGGAAATATGGTTTCGCATTTGACGGCAAAAAAGTGTTGATCAAAGAGTACAGAGGAAAGTCAGGTGAGTGATAATGGCAACGGTCAGGTGGATGCATATTTCCGATCTGCATCTGAACAGTGATGAGATGGAGACAGAGCTTCTGCGGGATGAACTGCCGGGGTTTTTGCAGCGCGGCGGGATCCGCTGCGATCATGTCTTCTGTACCGGGGATATCCGCTATGCTCCGGCAGGCGGTTTTCCCGGTGATTGTGCCGAATACATTGAAAAGCTGTGCAGATCCGTGCATGTGTCGGCAGAGAATCTCTTTATGGTTCCCGGCAATCATGATGTCAATATATACAGCGATGGCAGGGCGGAGGCCATAGCGCGCATGTATAACGCGAAAGATCCGGGGAGTTCCTATTATGATTCCAGGGGTGGAAAAATCGAGGCGGCGGATCTGGCGGCTATACATGGGGGACAGGAAGAATTTCGGAAACTGCTGGCTTCGGTCTACCGTGATGTGCCGGGGCGCCTTGCCATGTATGAGGATCCGCTGCGGCCTCATTTTGTGATTGAGACAGAGTATTTTAATATTTTGCATGTGGACACCACCCTTTCTTATGGGCCGGGACAGGAGCGGGATCTGATCCTGGGGACTGAGCCTTTGTATGATGCCATAAAAACTTTAAATCCGTCGAAACCTACGATCCTGCTTACCCATTATGCCATGGCGTCTCTGTCCCAGGATGAGAGAAAATCCGTGTCCCAGCTGCTGCAGAAAAACCATATCAAGCTGTGGCTTGCCGGGCATGAACATGACCATAATCTGATGCCTTATCAGTACCTTTATTCGATCCAGGCAGGAGAGCTGCGCTATGAGGACAGAGCCAGCGCCACAGTGCTGGCGGGGGAGTACGATACCACAAGCGGCGCAGGCTTTATCCGGGCATACACCTGGTTTCAGGAGGGGTGGGCAGAATACCCCATTATCTGGCATGATTACGCACAGGAAAATAAATTCCCTTTTGTCTTGGGGCTTCCGGCAGATGAAGCAGGGTCATCCCGGGAAGCCCGTCTTTGCAAAATAAAAAACAGCAGGTACTTTCAGCAGAAGGTCATACCCGAACTGCTGCCGGATCTTCGGTGCGGAGAAACTCTGTATGCCAATGAGGGGGCAAATCCATTGGCAAGGCTGCTTGACGGGCAGTGGAAGGCAGGTAAGCACACGGTACTTTTGGCTGACGGCGGCATGGGCAAGACTACTCTGATGCTTGATGTGGCAAAGCAGAAAGAGAGGCAGGCGATCCTTTACCTTCCATTTGAACAGCTGGAAGCCCAGAGGGTAGGTATTGAACAGGCTGTCTGCAGATCCCTGTTCGGATCGGATCACGCGCAGGATAAGCTGTACGAGTTTGCGGACAAGGAGGCAGCAGAGCCAGCGCTGATCCTGCTTTTGGATGGGTTTAATGAACTGGGGGCAGAGGCGGCTGAACGATATGCCAAAGAGATTAAAGGGCTGTCCCTTTATTCCGGGCTGCAGATGGTGATCTCGTCGAGAGAAGATTTTTCCAGGAGATATAAACTATCTTTTCAGACTGCGCGTCTCCAGGAACTGACTGACAAACAGATGGCAAAAGTTATGTCAGAGACAAAACTGCGGCATGTGAAAGGCACCTACACGCTCCGGCGGCTTCTCAGAAATCCCATGCTTCTTTTAATGTATGAGCAGGTCTGCCCGATTATGGAAAAGCACCAGGATGCCTATCTTCCATGGCACGATCCTATTGAACACGCGGGACAGCTTATTTACAATTATTTCCTGGCTCAGATCGCCATACTCCTTGAACGGGTTCAGTTAAGTGGGGAAAAGCTTCTGATTGCGTACAAGTGTATTGGGTATGCGCTGCCGTTTATGGGATATTGTATGGAAAAGGAGAACCGGCTCAGTGTTCTGGAAGAGGATTTTGAACACATGGTCAGGGAAGCGGCAAAGGCGGCAAACCAATGCGCGTTTTTGAGTGGTCAGCTTGGGAAGATACAGCGAATGTACAGGGTTCGGCTGACGCCGGATATCGAGGCATTTGATATCGAGGATCTTTTGGTTAAAGAGATGCATCTGATCCATGAGGACGGGGAATTGTTTGGGTTTCCCCATCAAATCTATCGGGACTATATGTCCGCGTACTGGATCGTAAACAGCACAGATCAGGATCGTGTTGACGCCATATGGAATCAGCGGAAATTTCCTTACTATATTTTAAAACTGATCGGGCCTATGGCAGGCAGATACTGGGACGGGCTGGCAAAAACAGTGGCGGATCGTACCAGAGGGCGGGATGAGGAGGAGGTAAGGGATCAGCTTTATAATCTGATCCAGGCTTTTCCATATTCAAAGGAAGGGGGAATTCCCGATTATTCCGGACTGGATCTGCGCGGCACAAGGCTGCCGGATTACTCTGGGATTTCAGGGCGGGTCTCCATGAAGGGGGCAAAGATCAGCCAGGTGTCTCTGGCGCTGTCGGAGAGAACGCCGGGGGTTTTTGGCTGCCTTGTGTTTTCACCGGATGATAGGTGGCTTGCGGGAAGGGCCAGCGGGGCGGTGCAGATCTGGTCCATGGCAACCGGGCAGACCAGCCTGGTTCATAGTTGTGGGCCAAAGATCGCCGGGTTCTTTTTTACTAGGGACAGCCGGTATTTATTGGCGAGAGCTTCCGGCCAGTCAGGAAACTTCATTTACATATTCAGGAATGACAGCGGAAGCTGGAGCTATACAGGCAGGATCTGTGACGTTATAAACAGCAGGCTCCGGGCTGTGGTGATCGTGGGGGATGAACTGCGGGTTTATTACAATAACAGAGAGCGCAGATATGATCTGGTCAGCGGTGCCATGACCTTGGACCAGCCAAAAAAGCACGCATGGAAAGATCCTGCCGACGGCGAAGTCCTCTCCCAATGGATGGAAGACTGCCATAAAGATAAGAAAGGCAGACAGGTAAGTCAAAGCGGGGAATTGACAGCCTGTTCTTACAAGGACGGAACATTGATCGTCCGGCGAAGCGGTGAAACTTACGCTGTTCTTGCCAGGGGAATAACAAGGTTAAGGGCAGCGGCTATCTCAGGAGACGGAAAGAGGGCTGTGACCCTAGGCGAGAAAACTACCGGAAGCCGCAGAAGGATACAGATGTGGGATCTGGAGACCAAGACCAGGTGCGGGGAGCGGCTGTGCGGAGAGAAGACCAAAAACATCCATCTGACGGAGAACGGAGCCTGGATCATCGGGGAGACGGAGGGAGGATACTGGGTCCGCAGCTGGGGGGATGGGGAAGGCGAATACCATATTTCCGGAACATTTATCTCAAACCAGTATGGGAAACTGACTTCTTACGGCAATCAGGTGCTCTACAAGAATGGCAGCCATATGCTAAAGCTGTATGACCTGGATACCAGGGAATTTTCAGAGATAGAGACGAGCCAGAAGAACATCCGGATCGCCGCTTTTCTGCCAGACGGAAAACTGATCGCGACGGATGGCAGCGGAAAGAAGGCGGTGTTTTCCAGCACCAGAGACGGCAGGCAGATGAGCGTTAACCGGGAGGAGTGCAGGGTGACGGGGATCTTCTGCATGAAGGGACAGCCATTTGTGGCATTGGCCACAGGCAATCAGGTGGTAAGCATTTACCACACAGGCACCGGACAGCGCACAAGGATCTTAAAGCCTGCTGCAGGCAATAAGATGATCGTGGGCCATCCGTCTAAGGACTCTATTGCCTGCAGCGGGGGAGGCAGCCGGTTTGAGATCTTTCACTATTTCAGCTTTAAGGCCAGTGACGGGCGAAATGCCGGAAAATGGTATGAGAATGTCATTGACACAAAACTGTACGGGAATGTTCTTGATATGAATTTTAATGTGACCAATGGGGAACTGGTGTCCATCATGTCGGATGGGACCATTGTGTACAGCCATGAGTTGTACTGTAAGTATCATGGAAGCACACAGATCATTACAAATTTTAATGTGGATGCCTATGATTTTACCGGGGTGGTGTGCGAGGGGAAGGTGGAGAAGGATTTGAGGAGTAATGGGGCGGTGATTTGATATAAAACGATGCATGAAGAGGCTTATAATGTGTGAGGGTCTCAATGAATTTATACAAAATTATGCAAAAAAGTGTCGCTTAATAGACTGTTAAGCGACACTTTTTGTTTTTATTGGCAAAAAATTTAAAATTTCTATAACGGCTCCGATTATATCATCATTTCTAATAGATGTCAACTGTATCCAGATGCCATTTTTTCCAAAAAACAAAGAAGATTTCCTTAATTTTAAATGGTAAGTTGAGATTTTACAGAGGTTGAAGTTCACATAACACATAAAAAGTGTCGCTTAACAGTCTATTAAGCGACCATTTCGCGGTGCATGTGAACGCGCCGCATAACGGAATGAAGGCAACAAAAAAACAGAGGAGACAGAAGGATTTGATGGAAAACAAGAACTGGTATGCCATTATGACAGAGCAGGGGCAGGAATACCATAGTGCGGAGCTGATAAAACGGGTTGTTCCTTGTTCTCTGTGTACGCTATGCAGTATTCCTAAAAAGGCCAAGCCTTTCCGTCATGGCGGAGTTTACTATGCCACGGAGGATATTCTGTTTCCAGGATATGTATTTGCCCAGACAGCTCACGCAGAAGAATTGCGCAGGGAATTGCAGAAATCCCGGGAGTTCCCCCAATTTCCCGTATTCGGTAAGGATAAGGAGGGGAATGACCAGCTGATTCCCATAAGCGAGAAAGATCTGGCTTTCCTCCAGGAGGTCTGTGGGGGACAGCTCCAGTCTGTCATGGGGATCACAGACATAACCTTGGGGGAGGATAAGCGGATACTGAGAGCAAGGGGGGTTTTGGAACATTATGTTGGCCAGGTGGTAAAGCTGAATCTTCACAAAAGGATCGCTGTTACCAGGGTGGAGCTTTTTAACCGGAGCCAGGATATTTTTTTCGGAATCCGGCTTAAGCAAGATGTGTATCAGGCAGGATGATTTGTAAGCAAGTACTATCTTGGGCAATTCTGGTGAATGAAGTACATCGAGAGGATCATAGCCTCAGGTATGGTTTATAAGGAATAGGATGGAGATACATGGAGAACACAGAGAAGAGGGAGATCGCTTTCAGTCCGCCGGATATCAGCGAAATGGAGATTATGGAGGTGGCTGACACCCTGCGTTCCGGGTGGATCACTACCGGCCCCAGGACAAAGCTTCTTGAAAAGAAATTGGCCGCATTCTGTCACAGCGGGAATCTGGTGTGTCTGAATTCCGCCACGGCGGCGGAGGAGATGAATCTGCGGATTTTGGGAATCGGGGAGGGAGATGAGGTGCTGGTTCCGGCATACACCTACACGGCTTCCGCATCGGCGGCGATCCATACCGGCGCTATAGTGAAATTTATCGACTGTCAGAAAGATTCCTGGGAAATGGATTATGAAAAAATGGAAAATGCCATTACACCCAGGACAAAAGCGGTGATTCCCACAGATCTGGCAGGTATTATCTGCGATTATGACAGGATCTTTGAAGCCGTGGAAAGAAAAAGGGCTCTCTTTACTCCAGGGGGCCACACAGAACTGGGAAAACGGATTCAGAGAGCACTTGACCGTGTGGCAGTGGTAGCTGACTGCGCCCACTCGCTGGGGGCCAAATGGCATGGAAAGAAAGCAGGGGAGATTGCTGATTTTTCCTCATTTTCTTTTCATGCGGTGAAAAACTACACCACTGCGGAAGGAGGGGGTTCTACATGGCGTTCCCTTTCTGGGTTTGAAGACGAGGAAGTGTATGGTCAGTATCAGCTATACTCTCTCCACGGGCAGTCCAAGGATGCCCTGGCTAAGACAAAACTTGGGGCGTGGGAGTACGACATCGTAGGGCCGTGGTATAAGTGCAACATGACAGACATTATGGCAGCCATAGGGTTAAAGCAGCTGGAGCGGTATCCCGGAATGCTGACCAAGAGAAGGGAGATCATCGGCCTGTATGACAGGGCATGCGCCATGGCCGGTATCTGGCATCCGGACCATTATGGCAGAGACCATGCGGGCAGCGGTCATCTCTATATTACCCGGATTCCCTGGGCTGATGAGAGGATGCGGGGGGAGATCATTGACAGGATGGCAGAGCGAGGGATTGCCTGTAATGTCCACTATAAACCTCTTCCTATGATGACAGCCTACAGGCAGCTGGGATGGAGGATTGAAGATTTTCCCAATGCCTATGACTTCTATAAAAATGAGATCACCCTGCCTTTACATACAAAGCTTACTATGGAGGATGCGGAGTATGTGATCGGAAATTTCTGCCGGATCGTAGAGGAGAGGAGAAGGATATGTTGCGGGAGTGGGATCAGCTTCCAAAATGGATGCGGAACCAGGAAGTGAGGGAGTACTATGACATCCTGGCAGAGAGGCGGCTGAGCCTGAAACTGAAACGCGTATTTGACATAGTGACAGCAGGGATGCTGCTGGGATTTCTGGCCGTACCTATGGCCGTGATCGCGGCGTGGATATCTGCGGATTCACCAGGAGGCGCCTTTTACCGCCAGGAGAGGGTGACGGCTTACGGAAAGAGGTTTATGATCTGCAAATTCCGGACCATGACAAAGGGGGCGGAGAGGGAGGGCATGCGGATTACCCTGGCAGGTGATAAGCGTGTCACGAGGTCGGGGAAATTTCTGCGGAAATACCGTCTGGAGGGCAACGATATAATAAGACAAACCACAAAAAGCCTGATAAACAAAGGGTTTCGCGAGGTTAGTCCAATACTTTTCTTTAGGGGTTGCAACCTAATTTCCAACGAATTGAATACGATGGCTGCATAGCAACGGTCTAAGACTTTTGGCTTAAATACAGGCTAAAGGTCATATTTGCATGTTAAAAATATGAATTTGAAAATTATGACCAATTATAGGTCTTTAAATATATAAAACCTGAATCCGTGAAATTGGTTGTTTTATGAAGCCAATCCTAAATCTGATTGGC
>CAJUPQ010000067.1 GCA_910588505.1 uncultured Hungatella sp.
ACCCTTGATTTTACTGGTCTTTTCCGCCAAGCGTTTTCATCGTCGGGAACAGCAATACGTCCCGAATGGCCGGAGAGTTGGTAAACAGCATCACCAGCCGGTCAATGCCGTACCCGATTCCTCCCGTGGGGGGCATACCGATCTCCAGGGCATTTAAGAAGTCCTCGTCCGTGGTGTTGGCCTCCTCGTCGCCGGCGGCCAGGGCGGCCTCCTGGGCTTTGAAGCGTTCCCTCTGGTCTATGGGGTCATTGAGCTCGGAGTAGGCGTTGCACATCTCTCTTCCGTAGATGAACAGTTCGAACCGCTCCACCAGCTCCGGTTTATCCGGCTTTCTCTTGGTCAGCGGAGATACCTCCACCGGGTGGTCCATGATAAAGGTAGGCTGGATCAGATGCTCCTCCACAAACTCCTCGAAGAACAGGTTGATGATGTCTCCCCGAACATGGCGGGCCTCATAGTGGACGCCCCTGTCGTCAGCCAGCTTTTTGGCTTCTTCTGTGGTCGTGATCTGGTCAAAGTCAATACCTGTGTATTTCCTGATGGCATCGATCATGGTGAGACGCTCAAAGGGCTTTCCAAGGTCAATCTCCACCTCCGCGTAGGGGATGGTGGTGGTGTGGCACACCTCCCGGGCAATATGGCGGAACATGTTCTCTGTCAGATCCATCATGCCGTGGTAGTCTGTATATGCCTGGTAAAGCTCCATGAGGGTAAATTCCGGGTTATGCCTGGTGTCCAGCCCCTCGTTGCGGAACACGCGTCCTATTTCGTAGACCTTCTCCATGCCGCCTACAATGAGCCGTTTCAGATACAACTCCAGGGAAATCCTCAGCTTTACATCCTCGTCCAGGGCGTTGTAGTGGGTCTCAAAGGGCCTGGCGGCAGCGCCGCCGGCGTTGCTTACCAGCATGGGGGTTTCCACCTCTAAAAATCCCAGGTCGTCCAAATAGCGGCGGATGCAGCTGATGATGCGGGAGCGCAGCACAAAGGTCTTTTTTACGTCCTCATTCATAATAAGGTCTGTGTACCTTTGGCGGTAGCGCATATCCGTGTTGGTCAGGCCATGGTATTTCTCCGGAAGGACCTGGAGGCTCTTGGAGAGCAGGGTCACGGAGGTGGCGTGGATGGAGATCTCCCCGGTCTTGGTGGTAAACACGGTTCCTGTCAGGCCGATAATATCTCCGATATCCAGTTTCCGGAATTCTTTGTAGGCCTCTTCACCGATGCTGTCTCTGGCCACATAGGACTGGATGTTGCCTTTTAGATCCTGAACATTACAGAAGGAGGCTTTGCCCATGACCCGCTTGGACATCATGCGGCCTGCCATGGATACCTCTTTCCCCTCCCACTGGCTGTAGTCTTCTTTTACGTCCGTGCTGTGTGCGGTTACGTCAAATTTTGTGATGCAGAAGGGGTCTTTGCCGGATTCCTGAAGCTGGGACAGCTTTTCCCGGCGTACTTTTAGTAACTGGTTAATGTCTTCCTGGGTCTGTGTCTGATTTTGCTGCTGCGCCACGTCGTTCACTCCTTTATCGTTTTAGGGCAGTCAAAGGGCCGGGCCGTCTGGCTACCCCCAGTCTTTATTTATGAAACTCTCTGAATCTCCAGCACTCTGTATTGAATTACGCCAACCTGGGTCTCCACGTCCACCACGTCGCCTACTTTTTTGCCCAGGAGGGCCTGGCCTACAGGGGATTCGTTGGAAATCTTGTTCTGAAGGCTGTTGGCCTCTGTGGAGCCCACGATCTTGAACTCCATCTCCTCGTCCTCCTCGATCTCGTAGACCTTAACCTTGCAGCCGATGTTTATCTTTTCCAGGTCGATCTCCTCTTCCACCACCACTTCCGCGTTCTTTAAGAGCTTTTCCAGCTCTTCGATCCGCAGCTCGATGTCCCGCTGTTCATCTTTGGCCGCGTCGTACTCCGCGTTCTCGGACAGATCGCCCTGCTCACGGGCTTCTTTGATCTTCTGGGCAACTTCTTTCCGCTTAACAACCTTTAGATTGTGAAGTTCGTCTTCGTATTGTTTCAACCCCGCATACGTCAGAATGTTTTTTTTCTCTGCCATAATCTAACCTCCCGCTATTTCCAAAAATTATCAGGCAAATGGAATTTAAGCGGGCCACTGCCATCCCGCCTCTTGCATTCAAGGTATTATATCCCAAAGAGTACGCATTGTCAAGAACCGGGGAACCGGGATTCCCGCCATTTTTTCATGGGTTGCAGCAGTTTGGATAACCCTTGAACGGTTACCGTGATTTTCACCAGTTTTTTGTATCGTTTTTCTGGTAAGTGACAGAAATTTATGGTAGAATAAATCTATTAGGGGGAGAAAGGAAGAAAAGATGCTGATTTCATTAAAGAAGAATGGCGCGGCGGCAGTTATAGATACAAAAGGGGCTCAGCTGCTTTCGCTGAAGGACAAAAACGGAAAGGAATATATGTGGCAGAGGGATCCAAAGTTCTGGGCCAGGACTTCCCCGGTCTTATTTCCCGCTATCGGCAATAGCAGAGACGGGAAGACGATGTTTGACGGGGCGTGGTATGAGCTTCCCAAGCATGGGTTTGCCAAGGACATGGAGTTTGAGGCAGAGAAACGGGGGGAAGAGGAGGTGTCCCTAACTGTGGGGGACACGGAGGAAACGAGACGCCATTACCCTTACAGATTTGGCTTTACTATGGATTATAGATTGACAGATGACGGGATTGAGATCAGATACCAGGTGGAGAACCGAGATTCTAAGGACATGTACTATTGCCTGGGGGCTCATCCTGGGTTTGTATGTCCTATGGAGGAAGGGGAGCGGTTTGAGGATTACCGGCTCCAGTTTGAGCGGGAGGAAGACTCCTATGGGATCGTCTATGATCTAAAGGCCCTGGAATTTGACAGAACAAGCAGAGGGTATCATCTGGACCACACCTCCGTCCTGCCCCTTGCTTATGAGCTGTTTGACAGCGACGCCATTTATTTTGAAGGATTAAAGTCAAAGAGGGTTTCTCTGGTCCACACAGATACAGGGAAGGGGGTGGAAGTTTCTTACGGGGATTTTGCCTCTGTGGCTTTCTGGACGCCTGGGGGAAAGGAAGCGCCGTTTCTGTGCGTTGAGCCGTGGAACGGTTCCGCCATCTGTTCGGACGAGGACGATGCATTTGCCCACAAGCATGATGTGCAGCGCCTTGGGCCGGGCGGGAAGAAAGATTATTGCCTGGGCATACGGATTCTGGCCTGAGATCCGGCAGGGCGCAGGGGCGGATAGGGGCCGGGTTCACCGGAATTTCTGTAAGCTGATAGGATAGATTGGGGAGTTTACTGTTTAGAACAATAAGGAGTCGGTTAATTATGAAAAAAGCAATGAATCAATCCAAATTGAATTTGATCTTAAATGGGATCGCCATTACAGCCCTGCTGCTGGTGGTGGTGCTTTTGTTTGTGTTCGGTGAGATAAATGGAAGGCTTATGGACGCCACGGAGGACAGGTTTAACCTGACCTATAATGCCAACCGGTTTATGAACGGTTCCGCTTACCTGACCAATGAGGTGCGGGCTTACGCTTCCACAGGCAACCAGGTACACTATGATAATTACTGGAATGAGATCAATAATTTAAAGAACCGGGACCTGGGCGTGGCGGCTATGCAGGAGATCGGGATCACCTCTGAGGAGCAGGCCATGATCGACGAGATGTCTTCCCTGTCCAACAACCTGGTGCCTCTGGAGGAGGGGGCCATGGAGCAGGTTCAGTCCGGGCAGATGGCGGAGGCTCTTGACTATGTGTACGGGTCTGACTATACCACGGTGACTGAGCACATTACAGGGATCAAGGAGCAGTTTCTGGATGAGCTGGATGTAAGGACCGGACAGGAGGTCAGGGCTTTGAGGATACAGGGGGACATCGTCCGGGGGATCATCTTCGTGGCGCTGATCCTGGTGGGGCTTGTGCAGGTTTACGTGATGCAGGTTACCAAGAAGCGCATCCTGAAACCTGTGATCGCGGTCAGAGACCAGATGGGGGAGATCTCCAGAGGGAATCTTTCCGCAGATTTCCCGCTGGAGCCGGATACTTCTGAGATCGGGATGCTGGTGGAGTCCATCCATGAGACCAAGAGAGAATTGAAGAAATATATTTCCGATATTGATTCCAAGCTGGCCCAGATGGCCCAGGGGAAGATGGATCTGTCCATTGGCAGCGATTACCGGGGCGAGTTCCAGCCGATCCAGAGGGCCATGAGCCAGATACTGGATTCTCTCAACAACGCACTGTATCAGATCAACCAGACAGCCGGCCAGGTTTCCCAGGAGTCGGAGAAGATGGCCATGGATTCCCAGACCCTGTCCAACGGGGCGGTGCAGCAGGCTTCGGCGGTGCAGCAGCTTTCCGCCAGCATCCAGACTCTTTCGGACCAGGTCAGCAGCACTTCCGTGGACGCGGACAATGCCAGGGAGGCGTCCATGAACGCGGCGGCTCAGCTGGAGGCGTGCAATGAGAAGATGGCAGAACTGACTACGGCGATGAAAGATATTTCGGAAGCTTCTCAGCGGATAAGCGGGATTATCAAGACCATTGAGGATATTTCCTTCCAGACCAACATCCTGGCGCTAAACGCGGCCATCGAGGCGGCAAGGGCCGGAAGTGCGGGCAAGGGATTTGCGGTGGTGGCGGACGAGGTCCAGAGTCTGGCCAACAAAAGCTCCATTGCCGCCCAGGATATTACCAGGCTCATTAAGAATTCCATGAATCTGGTGGAGCACGGCACGGAGCTGTCTGCGGAGAGCACCCAGACCCTTGCGGTGGGAGTTGCGGGCGCCAGGAAATCCACGGAGTTAGTGGAGCGGATCGCCGTGTCTGCCGGGGAGCAGGCGGAGTCTCTGGCCCAGCTGACTATGGGCATGGAGCAGATTTCCGGAGTAGTCCAGACCAACGCGTCCACAGCGGAGAAGTCTGCCACATCGGCTCAGGAGCTGCGGAGCCAGTCCGAAGAGCTGACAGAGTCTGTCCAGAGGTTCAGGCTTCGGAGGTAGGAGCGGTGTCCTTGGCCCTGGACAGGGCTTCCCAGTCTGCTTTGGTGCAGCCGTTTTGGCTGTACCGGGCTTTTTCGTAGAGGGTGTGGAGGGCGGGACGGCTTAGGCCTACAGCCTGCTCCAGCTCTTTTGGGGACGCGGACAGAGCGGGAGTTTGTTTCTTTTTGGAATAGCGGGAAAGGATTTCCCGGCGGTACAGGTGACGGATCTTTCTGTCATAGGACTGCCGGAGTCCTTTCTTCTTTTTTTGCTTTTTTGGGACGGCTTTGGGGGAGCCGGTCAGGGACCAGGTGGGGGTCAGATAGATTTTTTCATCTCCGTCAAAGTGTCTGGGCTTTGTGATCCAGGCCCAGAGGCGGCCAAGGAGGCAGATCAGAGCCAGTATCATCAAAAGTCCAAGGGCAAGGGTTCCAACAGCCCGAAAGAGCCTATCCAGCAGAAGGATCCAGGGGGGCGTGGGCTTTGCCTCGCCAAAGAGGGCGGACAGATCAGGGGCCTGGACCGGTTCCACTTCCATATGAAGGGCAGGGTATACGGCTTTATCCAGGCTGGTTTTGGCTGCGAACCACCGGGCGATGATCTGCCAAAGAGGGTTAAGGCAGAAGGCGGACAGGGGCAGGGCTCCAAGGGTCAGGGTCAGAAAGATGGTCATGGAAAAGGAATTTACCAGGCTTATCTGTTTTTTTGGGAGATGATCCGTGTCCTTGAAATGGTCCAGGAACCAGTGGGCGGCGTGGAGATTCCAGTGGATGAAATAGGCCGGGGCAATGGCCAGGAAACTGAAGTACCCGGCCTGTTTCAGCGTCTGGGCCAGGGCCTGGTTTTCAGAGCGTTCCAGGGCAATCCCAGCCAGGTAGGCACAGGCGGCGGCAATGCCAAGAAACACGTAGAAGCCGGAACGATTTTTTCCAAACCAAAAGTTAAGAAGCTTGCGAATAGTCATAAGGAACCTCCCATGGGAAAATGGATATGTGGGAAGGGGCTCTAAAAGAGAGCTCCTGTCCGGGACGCATGGGGAGAATCCACTGGCAGCCAGGGCTTTGGCGGCAGAGATGGCCAAATGCCTGGGCCATGGATTCTCTCTGTTTTGGAGAGATAAGGATATAGACCATGGAATGGGCGGCATCAGGGGAGAGTGCTATGTCCTGGAGAAGGTGTTCCATAGAAGAGTGTCTCTTTTCCAAGGGCTGGATCCGGGCCAGAAATTCCATGACAGCCTGGCCGTGGCCGGGCCCTGCGCCGGCTTTAAGGCAGCCGGTCCCGTTGGTTTGGATGGATACAGGGATTCCTTCTTTTAGGAGGAAAAGGCTGTAGGTGGCGCAGAGGCGTATGGCTTCCTCGGTAAGGGATTCGTCTTTCCAGATCTTGTCAGAATCCATGTCCAGGAGAAAGGCGACCTGCCAGGACGCGGTGGGTGTACACACGTTGACTTTCAGCTGATCGGTTTTGGCAGTGGCTTTCCAGTTGATGGAGCGGTAGGAGTCATAGGACTGATACGGGCGCACGGACTGGTTTTCAAAGGGATCGGACAGCAGGGAGCGGCGGGCCAGCATCTGCCCCATAAGGCTGCGAAAGGGCAGGTTTAGCTTTTCCAGGGGGATTTCTCTGGGGTATACATACAGGGCCGCGTCCACAGGCAGGGAGGTTACCAGACGGCCGGAGAAGAACAGGTCATAGCTTACGAGCTGCACCTGGGAAATGGTGTAGTACCCTCGTTTTTTGCAGGAGATCTCCAGGCTGCGGCGGATCTCCTGCCATGGCATACAGGAAAAGATATCGCTCCGGTAGTTGTTGTCTGTTATGCTGGAGTTGCCGGCAGAGGTAAATACCAGATATTTGCCCATCTGGAATTTTACGTGGAGCACAGGAAGGGGCAGGGCTTTGGCGTTGGTGACGGTTTCCTGTAAGATAACCTGTCCTCCTTCTGTGGTTCCGGGGCAGGAAAAGGACAGGGCTGCCCCAAGATTTTTCTTCCAGAGAGTATGGTAAAGGGCGGCCTGGAGCATCCAGAGAAGGAAAGCGCAGGCTGCCATGGTGAATATGGTCATAGGCGTCTCCTCCAGTCTTCTGTGGGAAGAGGGACTGTGTTTAGAAGCTGGTTTATGAGTTCCCGGCCAAGAAAGCGGGCGCCAAAGGCGCGGGCTGTGGTCAGGCGGTGGGCCAGCACAGGGGTTGCCAGGGTTTTGATGTCCTCCGGCACCGCGTAGTCTCTTCCCTGAATCAGGGCGTAGGAGCGGACTGCCCGGTAAAGGCTTAAGCTTCCTCTGGGGCTCGCTCCGTTTTGAATCTGAGGGTGGTTTCTGGTGGCTTGGACCAGGTCTACCAGGTAGTTTTTCAGCAGAGGGTGGACGAAGACCTGGGCGGCGGCCTGGGACAGGGCGGCTATATCTTTCGCGGTACACACGGCCTGAGCCTGTTCCAGAGGACTGTCGGTTTGAAAGCGGTCCAGGATGGCCAGTTCTTCTTCTTTGTCCGGGTATCCCATGGACAGCTGCATAAGAAACCGGTCCAGCTGGGCTTCCGGCAGAGGGTAGGTGCCGGCGGTTTCCACCGGGTTCTGGGTGGCGATGACAAAGAAGGGATGTTTCAGCGGGCAGGTATCCCCGTCAATGGTTACCTGCCTTTCTTCCATGGCTTCTAAAAGGCTGGACTGGGTGCGTGGCGTGGCCCGGTTGATCTCATCTGCCAGAAGAACATGGGTAAACACAGGGCCTTTGCGCAGGACAAAGGCCCCTTCTTTCTGGTTAAAGTAGTTAAGGCCAGTCACGTCCGAGGGAAGCAGATCAGGGGTGAACTGGATTCTGGAGAATGTCAGGTCAAGGCTTTTGGCCAGGGATTTTGCCAGCATGGTCTTTCCGGTGCCGGGTACATCTTCCAGAAGGACATGGCCCTGGGACAGCAGGGCGGTGAGAAGCAGGTCTACGGTATGGCTGTGGCCGATGATGACCTGGGAAATGTTTTGCTTTATGGTCTGTATCAGGGAGGAGGTTTTTTCTTCCATGGGCAGGGCTCCTTTTTGTGGGAATTGGCGGGCGTTTCGCCGCGAGATGAACGGGTAATTACCTATATTTTACCACTGCATCCACGTTTTCACCATACAAAAGTGGGATAAAAGGGGAAGTTTTTATTTATAGAATATTGTCAGTGGCGGGAGATGATGGTATGATAATAATTAAACTTAAATCCTTTAACAGGACTTTGGGAATACGCATTGAGGAGGAGCAGATGTATAGAATAGTGAAAGCAGAGCAGCTGGCGGACAAGATTTATCTCATGGATGTGGAAGCCCCCAGGGTAGCCAGGTCCTGCCAGCCGGGAGAATTTGTGATCGTAAAGGTAGATGAGGCGGGGGAGCGGATTCCCCTGACAGTCTGTGACTATGACAGGGAGAGAGGCGTTGTGACCATTGTATTTCAGATCGTGGGCGCTTCCACCCAGAAGATGGCGGCTTTACAGGCCGGGGACAGTTTTCGGGATTTTGTGGGGCCTTTGGGAAGACCTTCGGAGTTTATCCGGGAGGATCTGGAGGTATTGAAAGGGAAGAAGATGCTGTTTGTGGCAGGGGGTGTTGGCACGGCGCCGGTGTATCCCCAGGTGAAGTGGCTGAGAGCCCACGGCATTGACGCGGACGTGGTGGTTGGAGCCAAGACCAAGGATATGCTGATCCTGGAGGAGCCTATGAGGGCCGTGGCGGGGAATCTCTACATAACCACGGACGACGGGTCCTACGGACAAAAGGGTCTGGTGACGGATGTGGTGAGAGACCTGGTGGAGAACCAGGGCAAAAAGTATGATGCGTGTGTAGCCATTGGGCCCATGATCATGATGAAATTTGTGTGCCTTCTGACAAAGGAGCTGAATATTCCTACCATTGTCAGCATGAATCCTATTATGGTGGACGGCACGGGGATGTGCGGGGCCTGCCGTCTGACAGTCGGAGATGAGGTGAGGTTTGCCTGCGTGGACGGGCCGGAGTTTGACGGGCATCTGGTGAATTTTGACGAGGCCATGAAGCGGCAGCAGATGTACCGGACCCAGGAGGGACGGGCGATGCTGAAACTGAAGGAGGGGGATACCCACCATGGCGGATGCGGATTTTGCGGGGACGGACAGGGCTGAGAGCCGGGATGTAAGCCGGATTTTCGGTAAACACCAGGGGAGTGGCAGCGGTTGTGTCAGGATTTACAGTGGTTACAGAGGATATCTGAACATTTACAGGACAGAATGTGTGAGCGCTTTCGGAAAGCTGTCCGCCCAAACAGGGGCGCGGGAAAGTTTGGGAGTGCTTTGACGCGGAATGGAGGAAATTATGGATGTGCTGAAAAAGGTTCCGGTCCGGGAGCAGGACCCTAAAGTGAGAGCCGCTAATTTTGAGGAAGTTTGTCTTGGATATAACAGGGAGGAGGCTATGGAGGAGGCCTCCAGGTGTTTGAACTGTAAGAATGCCAAGTGTGTGAAGGGCTGCCCGGTGGCCATTGATATTCCGGGATTTGTGCAGCAGGTGAAGGAGGGAGCGTTTGAGGAGGCGGCAAAGGTTATCGCCAAGTCCTCCGCCCTTCCGGCTGTGTGCGGCAGGGTGTGTCCTCAGGAAAGCCAGTGCGAGGGCCAGTGTATCCGGGGAATCAAGGGGGAGCCGGTGTCCATCGGGAAGCTGGAACGGTTTGTGGCCGACTGGTCCAGGGAGAATGGCTTTGTGCCGGAAAAGCCGGACCACACCAACGGAAAGAGGGTGGCTGTTATTGGGTCCGGCCCTGCCGGGCTTACCTGCGCCGGGGATCTGGCCAAGTTAGGGTATGAGGTGACCATTTTCGAGGCGCTTCATGAGCCTGGCGGCGTGTTGCTCTACGGGATTCCAGAGTTTCGTCTTCCAAAGGAGGGCGTGGTGATGCCGGAGATTGAGAATGTGAAGAAACTGGGTGTGAAGATCGAGACCAATGTGATCATCGGCAAGTCAGTGACCATTGATGAGCTTTTGGAGGAAGAGGGATTTGAGGCGGTGTTTATCGGATCGGGCGCGGGACTTCCCATGTTTATGGGAATTCCCGGGGAGAATGCCAACGGTGTGTTTTCGGCCAATGAGTATCTGACCAGAAGCAATCTGATGAAGGCCTTTCGGGACGACCATGACACACCGATCGCGGCGGGGAAGAAAGTGGCGGTGGTAGGCGGAGGCAATGTGGCCATGGACGCCGCCAGGACGGCCCTGCGGCTGGGGGCTGACGTTCATATCGTGTACCGGAGAAGCGAGGCGGAGCTTCCGGCCCGGGTGGAGGAAGTTCACCACGCGAAAGAGGAGGGGATCATCTTTGACCTTCTGACCAACCCTACAGAGATTTTGGTGGATGACAATGGCTGGGTCAAGGGGATGCGGTGCATCCGCATGGAACTTGGGGAGCCGGATGCTTCCGGCAGAAGAAGGCCCGTGCCTGTGGAAGGGTCGGAGTTTGTCATTGACGTGGACACGGTTATTATGTCCCTGGGGACTTCACCGAATCCTCTGATCTCCAGCACCACCAAAGGGCTGGAGGTGAACAAAAGGAAGTGTATCGTGGCAGAGGAGACCAGCGGCAAGACCAGCAAAGAGGGAGTTTACGCCGGAGGCGACGCGGTGACCGGAGCTGCCACGGTGATCCTTGCCATGGAGGCAGGACGGGCGGGAGCCAGGGGGATTGATGAGTTTTTGAGAAAAACCACATAAGGAGCGTGATTGCCATGAAAAAATATAAGCGGATTTTTACGATCGTCATAGATTCCTTAGGGGTGGGAGCTATGCCTGACGCGGCGGAGTACGACGATGTGGGGACAGACACCCTGGGACATATTGACGACTGTATGGATCCGTTTGTGATCCCTAATCTGGCCCGCATGGGGCTTGCCAACCTTCATCCGTTAAAGCATGTGAAGGCTGTGGATAAGCCTTTAGGGTATTTTGGGCGGCTTTTGGAGGCCAGCACAGGGAAGGATACCATGACCGGACACTGGGAGATGATGGGGCTTCACATTACAAAGCCGTTTCAGACGTTTACAGAGACCGGATTTCCAAAGGAACTTCTGGATGAGCTGTCAGCCAGGACAGGCCATAAGATCGTGGGTAATAAGTCTGCCAGCGGTACGGAGATTCTGGACGAGCTGGGAGAGCATGAGATTGCCACAGGGGATATGATCGTATACACTTCCGCGGATTCTGTGCTGCAGATCTGCGGCAATGAGGAGACCTTTGGCCTTGAGGAGCTGTACCGGTGCTGTGAGATCGCCAGGGAGCTGACGTTGAAGGATGAGTGGAAGGTAGGGCGGGTGATCGCCAGGCCCTATGTGGGAAAGAAAAAGGGCCAGTTTAAGCGGACCAGCAACCGTCACGATTATGCCCTGAAGCCTTATGGCAGGACGGCTATGGACGCTTTGAAGGCGGCTGGGTATGACGTTATCAGCGTAGGAAAGATCCGGGATATTTTTGACGGCCAGGGGATTACTGAGAGTTATAAGTCTAAAAGCAGCGTTCACGGTATGGAGCAGACCATTGAGCTGGCGGATAAGGAGTTTACCGGGCTGTGCTTTGTGAATCTGGTGGATTTTGACGCGC
Organism: uncultured Hungatella sp.; assembly: GCA_910588505.1. Classification (GTDB taxonomy): domain Bacteria; phylum Bacillota; class Clostridia; order Lachnospirales; family Lachnospiraceae; genus UBA3402. The sequence continues at coordinate 11,600 of CAJUPQ010000067.1, forward strand.
TGTGGGGCCATCGGAGAAACCCTGCAGGGTATGGACAGGAGCTGGAGCGGTTTGACGAGAAATTGGGAGAGCTCCTTGGGAAGCTTAAGGAGGATGACCTGCTGATCATCACGGCTGACCACGGCAATGACCCTACTTACAAGGGGACGGACCACACCAGGGAGAAGGTGCCGTTTTTGGCCTGGTCGCCTTCCATGAAAGGGGGAGGAGCCCTGCCGGATGGGGATACGTTCGCGGTGATCGGAGCGACCATCGCCGACAATTTTATTGTGGATATGCCAGAGGGAACCATCGGAACATCGATTTTGGAGAAAATTGGATAATGGGCCGTTTATGGACGCCAAAAAAGCCGCCTGCGGGATACGCAGGCGGCTTTTTTGATGCGCTTTAGTGTGGTAGTGAGGTAGTTAAGCGGTGGAAAAACAGATTAGAAGGATGAGAGGAGATAGGATGAAGGATTTTGGGCAGTTAAAAAGTATTTTTTGGATTTTGGTGGGCAATACCATGTACGCGCTGGCAATTACGATCTTTATCTTGCCCAACGGGTTGATCACAGGGGGGACCACAGGGCTGGCGCTGTTCTTTTATCACCAGTTCGGGGTGCCGCTCCAGGGGTTTGTGACAGTGTTTAATGTGGTGATGTTTGTTCTGGGGGCTGCGGTGCTGGGGAAGAAGTTTGCGCTGACTACGGTGATCAGCACATTTTACTATCCGTTTATTTTGTCTGTGTTTCAGAGTCTTCCCGCTTTGGGAAAGGTGACAGAGGATAATCTTCTGGCAGTGATCTTTTCCGGGCTTTTGATCGGCGCGGGAATCGGGGTGGTGATCCGGGCCGGAGCTTCCACAGGAGGCATGGATATCCCGCCGCTGGTGCTGAACAAGAAGATGGGTCTGCCGGTGTCCATGACCATGAATGGGATGGATACGGCGATCCTTCTTTTGCAGATCGTGTTTACGGACAAGGAGATGGTGCTCTACGGGATCCTTCTGGTGTTGGTGTACACGTCTGTGCTGAACAGGGTGCTGCTTTTAGGACAGGCCAAAATGCAGGTGAAGATCGTGACAGAGCGCTATGAGGAGATCAACCAGGCCATTGCCAGGGATTTGGACCGAGGAGTGACGCTGTTTCGGTCAAGGACCGGGCATTTGAAGCGGGATGGTTATGTGGTCATGTCTGTGGTCAATAACCGGGAGCTGGTGCAGTTAAACCAGTTGATACAGAAGATTGATCCCCAGGCGTTTATTGTGATCCATCAGGTGAATGAGGTGAGGGGGAGAGGGTTTACGCTGAAAAAGGAGTATGATTAGGCGGGTGACAGATAAAAAGCAGCAAGCTTACTTTTCTTGGGGGAAGAGTAGGCTCGCTGCTTTTTGTCAAAGTTCAAACATGTATCGGCTTCCTACATAATACTGTCTTCCAATGCACAGAGGATGACTGTTCTGGTCAATGAAGTAGCAATTCATGAACAGAAGGGGCTCGCCGGTGGGAATGCCAAGTTTTTGGGCCTGTTCCGGGGAAGCTTTGGCGATTTCTTCTGCCGGGATTGAGGCCGCGCTGAATGCGGGGCTTCGGGTGTATGCCCTGCGGCCGAGGCATGGGGAGCGGATAGACCAAAGCAGGGCTTTTGGGGTGATTGAGCGTCTGGGGGAGGTGTTGGAGAGGTTGGGGGAGATGTAGGGAAATTGGAAAAATAACACCTGATTTGTGTAGATTTTGAAAAAACAGTCATACTAACAGGAGAAATCCATTTAGAAAGGAACGTCTGATGATATGGGACGATGGAAGATCTCTTGGGGAGTGAGGCTGTTTTTTGCTGCTTTTTTGGCGGCGGTTATGGCGGTTGGCATGGCAGGATGCCAAGCTGCGGCAGATAGTAAAAGGATCGTGCGGATCGCTCTGGGGCAGTCGGAAAGCCACCCGGAGTATGTGGGGCTTGTGGCTTTTAAGGAGTATGTGGAGGAGCGCTTGGGGGAGCGGTATGAGGTGCAGATTTTTCCAAATGAGATCTTGGGGGCGACTCAGAGGGCTATTGAGCTGACCCAGACTGGGGCTATTGATTTTGTGGTGGCCGGGACTGCGAATTTGGAAACGTTTGCAGATGTATATGAGATTTTCAGTATGCCCTACTTGTTTGATTCGCCGGAGGTTTACAAGGTGGTTATGGGGGATGAGGAGATGATGAACGGCATTTATGAGTCCACGGACCGGGCAGGGTTTCGGGTGTTGACCTGGTACAATGCGGGGACCAGGAATTTTTATGCCAAGAAGCCTGTGTACAGACCCGAGGACCTGCGGGGGATGAAGATCCGAGTGCAGCAAAGCCCGGCCAGCGTGAAGATGATGCAGGCTTTCGGGGCGGCGGCCTCGCCTATGAGCTTTGGGGAGGTGTACACAGCCATCCAGCAGGGGGTTATTGACGGGGCGGAGAACAATGAATTGGCCCTGACCAACAACAAGCACGGGGAGGTGGCCAAATATTTTACTTACAATATGCATCAGATGGTGCCGGATATGCTGGTGGGGAATCTGAAGTTTTTAAATGGGCTGACGTCCCAGGAGTTGGAGGTTTTCAGGGAGGCAGCCAGGCGGTCCAATGAGGTGGAGCTTGAGGAATGGGATCGGCAGGTGGAGCAGGCGAAAAAGACCGCCATGGAGGATATGGGGGTGGAATTTCTGGAAGCTGATGTGGAGGCGTTTCGGGAGAAAGTGCTGCCTCTCCATCAGGAGATGCTGGAGGATAATCCCCACATTGTTCAGGTGTATGAGGCCATACAGGAGGTGAATGTAAGGATGAGGGAGACAGGAGTGGAGGCCAGCGCATTTTTAGGGGAGTGGAAACCGCAGTCTGCCATGGAGGCCGGGCGGAGTATGAGATGGAGGCTGGACTGGGAATTTGGAGACGGGGAGGAATGGCAGTGGACGGAGTGAGAACCGCGCGCAGGCATCTTGACAGGATTTTGGAATTGGCCCAGACAGGGCTGTTTGGGATGATGGTTGTGGTGGGGACGTATCAGATCCTTGTACGGTATCTGTTTAACAGACCAAGTACAATGTCCGAGGAGCTTTTGACTTACGCGTTCGCGTGGCTGGCTCTTTTGGCGGCAGCGTATATGTTTGGGAAACGGGGGCATATGCGCATGGGATTTCTGGCGGACAGAGCGTCAAGAAATGGGAGGATGGCTTTGGAGGTGGTCTCGGAATGTCTGGTGTTTTTGTTCGGGGCTGTGGTGATGGTCTATGGGGGAATTAAGATCACGGCTTTGACTATGGCCCAGAAGACGGCCTCCCTGGGGATTCCTATGGGGTATGTGTACGCTATTGTGCCTGCTTGCGGGGGAATGATCCTTGTGTACAGTATCCTGAATCTGGCTCAGATGATGGGAGGGCGCGAAGGGCAGAGATACCTGGACGGGCCAGAGAGGGAAGAGGCAAAGGCTGGGAAGACAGGAAAGGCGGGGGAGGGGAGTATTGAGCGCGAAAAGGAAGGCAGCGGGGAATGGGGAAAAAGGAAGGAGAGTGACAGAAAATGAGTATTGCCTGGATAGCTGGATTAACGATTCTGGTGGTTCTTATGGGGCTGCTTTTGGCGGGGATTCCCATTGCCATCGCTTTGGCAGTGTCCTCCATATGCGCGATTTTGCCGGTGCTGGAAATGGAGCCGGCTTTGGTGACAGGAGCCCAAAGGATATTTTCCGGTATCTCGGTGTTTAACCTGATCGCTATTCCGTTTTTTATTCTGGCGGGAAATCTTATGAACCGGGGAGGTATTGCCATACGGCTGATCCAGTTTGCCAAGCTGTTTACGGGAAGGATTCCGGGAGCTTTGGCTCACACTAATATTGTGGCCAATATGTTGTTTGGGGCTATCTCGGGGTCAGGAACAGCGGCAGCCTCGGCTATGGGCGCGATCATCGGACCGGTGGAGGAGAAGGAGGGGTATGACAGGAATTTTTCGGCGGCAGTGAATATTGCCACGGCTCCTACAGGGTTACTTATCCCGCCCAGCAATGTGATGATAACCTATGCTTTAGTCAGCGGCGGCACATCCATTGCGGCGCTGTTTATGGCAGGGTATATTCCGGGGATTTTGTGGGGATTGGCTTGTATGGCGGTGGCATATGTGTATGCCCGAAAGTGTGGTTACCGCAGCGCCAGGACGTTTTTGGGGAAGGAGAAATTACGGACGTTCTGGGAGGCGGTTCCCAGTCTGCTTATGATCGTCATTGTGATCGGAGGGATCATCAAAGGGATCTTTACGGCTACGGAGGGTGCGGTGGTGGCAGTGGTTTACAGCCTGGTGTTGTCCCTGTTTTTTTACCGCTCCATCCGTCTGGCGGATCTGCCAGGGATTTTTATGGACAGCGCCCAGATGACCGGTATTATCATTTTTCTGATCGGCGTTTCCAGCATTATGTCCTGGGTGATGGCGTTTACAGATCTGCCGAGGGAGATTTCTAAGGTTATGCTGGGAATCAGCGACAATCGGTATGTGATCCTTTTGATCATCAATGTCCTTCTTTTGGTGGTGGGGACGTTCATGGATATGACTCCTGCCTGCCTTATTTTTACGCCGATTTTTCTGCCGGTGTGCAGAGAGCTGGGCATGAATTCAGTACATTTTGGGATCATGATGATCTTTAATTTGTGTATCGGGACCATAACTCCGCCGGTGGGGACTACGCTGTTTGTGGGGATCAAGGTGGGGAATACCAGGATCGAGGATGTGATCAGGCCGCTGTTGTTTTATTTTGCCGCTATCTTTGTGGTGCTTTTGGTGGTAACCTATGTTCCGGCGGTGTCTATGTGGCTGCCTGGGCTTTTGGGGTATGTTTAGTATGTAAATCAGTAAAAGATATGGAAGCTGGAAAGACGGTTGGAGAGGATTGAAATAAAGAGTTTGTGGAGTGGTGAGCGGGACGGATTTATTCACTATGTTCAGGCGGCTCGCCGGAAATTCCACGGGGAAAAGGAGATAGGGATGAAATCATTAAGATGAATTTGGCATTAGCGGAAAGAAGAGATTTTACGGCTGCAGATGTAGACGCTCTTGGGGATGATGTCCGGGCGGAAGCGGGATTATTCCGGATCTGAAAGTGACAGTGGGGGATTTGGTGAAGATCAGGGGGGAGCGGCCGCGGGGAGAGAAGATGGGTGAGAAGCAATAGCGTGCGCCTGCGAAGCTAGACGTAGGCACTACTACGCCTCTGCTTTTTCCTTTGCGCTCTCGAAAAAGCATCCTCACCGAAAATGAAAGGTATTTAAATCGAGTTATATTAGTATAACCCACACTAATTAACCGCACCTTTCACTTGTCTAAATTTCCATCTGCTGCGTTGTCGTCAATCGACGTAGCCACCGGCTACGCCTCATTCCTCCGCCTTGCAGGCTGAAAATTATCCTGCGTGAAAGGTATCGGTAATTAGTGTGGGTTATACTAGATTCTCATATCCACAGCCTTCTGCTGACCCTCCACAGACTCCCTGGTGAGATGATCCAGCGCGCCTGCAGGTATGGGGCTTCCGATCGCCCAGTTAGGGTCTGCCTGTCTGGCCGCGTCCAGGAAAGCCTGGCGGTAGGACCGCTCATACTGCTGCATGGTATAGCCGGCTGCCAGACGGTCGTTTTTTGGCATCTTCCGGTACAGGTTGGTGTACACATCGGACCGCCTGGTGGTGTCGCCGTTGAGAACGCCGTTTTCCCGTAAAAATTCCCGCTTTGTTTGCTCAAACATCTCGTCTTTGCTGCTTTCCGGAATGGATATGATGCGTTTGCGGCTGGCTTCGTTGGCGTCTGTGACCAGAAGGCCTGCCAGACCTGTGGTGGGGTCAATGTAGTCTCCGTCTTTGTCATAGCATTTCATGGAATTTTTGATGCACTGGATGTTGGTAAACATAGCGCCGTTTCCATTTGCCATCATTTCTCTTATGGCGGCTTTGTACTGGTTACTGTTGGTGTTGATGCCTGCGGCTTTTAACTGTGCCTGTATGGAACTGCTGTTAAGGCTGGATAACTGAAAACTGCCGGTCATGTTTATATTGTTGATCCCAAAGGTTTTTTGGAGCAGAAAGGTGTAGTCAGTGATTTTTGGCATGAGAGACCTCCTTGCTTGTTGTTTTTATTTACTATTTATTGTTAATTTCGGCGGTTTTTGGTCCCGAATTAACCGTTGGTGATGTAAAATGTAGTTTTTCTGCTGGTAAATGGGCTGTGAATATAGCGCAAAGTTCCCGGGGGACGGCGCCGGTATGTTCTAAGCTGGTTTGGGGCAGGAGAAAGGCCTGGCGAGGAGATACATACAGGTATACGCAGCCGGGCTGTTCATAGACGCCGAAAATCTGCTTCCAGGTGAAATCAGCATGATCATTGGCAGATCTGCCGCTGGTTACATGAACGCCGCTTGCGTCCATTGTGACGGTATAAGCCACGGCTGCGGCCTTTAGCTTCAGGGTTTTGGACTGGAGCTTTAAGGAGTGGAAAAAGGCGCCGAAGTAGACTGCGGGAACCCCAAGTCCCACAATCAGCAGGACGGTCCCAAGGAGAGCGGCGCCTTCGGTTTTTTTGACCATGAAAAAGCAGATGATGGCACAGGACAGGAAGATGCCTGCGAAGATGGCGGGGGAGATCCAGCGTTTGCGCAGTTTTAAGGTGTCAAATATGGCAAATCGGTAGAAGGTTTTCGGGTCGATTTTGGAAGCGATGGTGATGGCGCTTAACTGCATGGTTTTGGCTCCTTTCCGGACGAGGGTACGTTTTTAAGGCTGTGTAACAGCTGTTTATATGGTAACGTAAATTGTGGAAAACTACAAGGTTTTTGTGAGAAGTTTGTGGTTATTCGGCATAGGATTTTGCATTTGCTGAAAAAATTTCTTGACGAACAAGACATATTTGGAGCATAGCGCGGATTTAGTTACGGAGATAGGGAGGGAAGTATAAAAAACAGCAAAAAGGTTATATTATAGCGAAATGGCTTAAGGACAAGGAAATCAGTATGAAAAAAGAAAAAAGCATCTGACCAACTAATATATTAGTTGACTAGCTGCCGAATCTGATGTATAATAAGACCATCAAAGAAACCTGGCCAAGTTCAGGATAAAAAAAGGAGAAAAAGCATATGAAGATGACATTCCGCTGGTATGGATCTGACAGTGATTCCATCACATTGAAGCAGATCAGGCAGATTCCCGGCATGAGCGGTCTTATGGGGGTTCTTGATTACAAGGCGGCAGGCGAGGTGTGGACCGAGGAGGAGATTGAAAAGTATGTGAACGAGGTCCACGAGGCAGGCCTGGAGTGCGAGGTTATTGAGAGCGTGAATGTCCATGAGGACATTAAGATGGGACTTCCCACCCGCGATGAGTACATTGCCAACTATATTACTACCATCCGCAACCTGGCCAAGTACGGGATCAAGGTGATCGTGTACAATTTTATGCCTGTGCTGGACTGGCTCCGCACGGACCTGGCCCGGGTGATTGAGGAGGACGGGTCCAACAGCCTGTACTATGACGAGGCAGAGCTGGGCAGTATGACTCCGCTTGAGATTGTGAGAAAGACGGCTGAGGACAGCAATGGTTTTACCCTTCCGGGATGGGAGCCGGAGCGTCTGGCAGAGCTTGAGAAGACATTGAAGCAGTATGAGAGCATTACGCCGGACATGCTGAGGGATAATTATAAGTATTTCCTGGATGCCATTATCCCTGTGTGTGAGGAAGTGGGCATTAAGATGGCGGTGCATCCCGACGACCCGGCCTGGCCTATCTTCGGGCTTCCCAGGATCTCCCACAGCCAGGAGGATTTCGACAAGATCGTGGCGCTTCACGACTCGCCTGCCAATGCGCTGTGTCTTTGCACCGGGTCCCTGGGGTCTAATCCGGACAATGACATTCCGGCTATTATCCGGCATTTTGGCGAGATGGATCGCATTGCCTGTCTGCACATCCGCAATGTAAAGTATCTTGGATACCGCAGGTTTAGGGAAGCGCCCCACCTGTCACGACAGGGAGATCTGGATATGTTTGAGATCGTGAAGGCAGTGTATGATACATGTCCTCATGATATCTATGTTCGTCCGGACCATGGAAGGATGATCTGGGATGAGGTTGGCCGTCCCGGGTACGGATTGTACGACAGAGCTCTGGGAGCTACGTACCTTAACGGGCTTTGGGAAGCTATTGAGAAGATGTCATAAAAGCGCGACAAACCGAAACAGATAGAGGAACAGATCGTTTTGGCTGATCATCGGATGATCGGCTGTGATAATCGGAAATCAGAATAGAAAGAGCGGTGGGTGCATGAAGTTAAGTTATGAGGGATTGAAGGATAAAGAGGCGTGGCGGAAGGCCGGGGCGGCTCTCCCGGAGTATGACTGGAAGGCTATGTGCGAGGCCACAAAAAAGGCTCCGGTCTGGGTACACTTTGGAGCCGGGAATATTTTCAGAGGGTTTATCGCGGGGCTGCAGCAGAGACTTCTCAACCAGGGCCTGGCAAAAAGCGGGATTGTGGCGGCGGAGACCTTTGACTATGATATCATTGACAAGATCTACTGGCCCCATGACAGCATGACTCTGATGGTGAGCCTTAGGCCG
>CAJUPQ010000068.1 GCA_910588505.1 uncultured Hungatella sp.
CAGCTTATTCAAGTGCGCCCATTTATGGTTTTCCTCTACTTTCTTTCACACTAAATCCTCTGTGATCCCCACAACAAGATCGTCATTGTCTGATTCAAAATTCCGAAACTCAATTCCCAGAAGCACATCAAGCCCTATACGCTCCCCTTCCTCTCTGGCCCGATGATACCCTTCCAGATATCGCTCTGTTTCCCCCTTCATATCCATAGATCCCAGGCCGTCAAAATATGTTTTATGGTAATGATCGGTTATCATGATGCCCTGAGATCAATAGAAGAGATCTTTCGGTGTCTCGCCTACCCCAAACTGACCTCCGCTGGCCGTGAATATGAACTGTTAGGAAACCTGTATCAGATGTTCTCTGTTCTTATTGATACCCATGACCACCAGCCCATATCCAAGTCGGAACAATATCTTGCCCAGGCTGTGGGCTACATCCAGCACAACTACAGTTTTTCAACTTTAAAGGTCAGTGATATTGCCAGCTATGTGGGGATTGACCGCACTTACTTGTACCGGCTCTTTCAGGAGTCCTTCCAGCTTTCCGTTCAGGATTTTATCCTGGACTTCAGGCTTGGAAAAGCCAAAAGCATGCTTAAATATTCTGACCACTCTGTCGGTCTCATCGCTTCCAGCTGCGGCTTTGAGAACCACTCCTATTTCTCTACGATATTTAAAAGGCGATATGGGGTAACGCCCCTTGGATACAGGAAAAACTCCCACAGCCTGCCGTCAAACCATAAAGGCAGTATATGAGAGTTAGATTGTTATGCGTTAAAATATTCATCTATCCCCCGCTCTCACCGAAACCGAAGGGGCGCCTGCAGCCTCAAAAACATGGATCTTTTCCCACTGTCAAACACATTAAACTCCGTCAGAACCTCACAGATATAATCCCCGCACACAGTATACCCATGATCCTCACAGTATTTAAGAAGCCTCCCCGCGTACTCCGGCTCATCGTCAAAGCTGTCCAGGTAGATACAGGCATACATGGCGCTGTCAATGCGCCGCACTGACTCATGGTCCGGGAAATCGTCGTCCACAAACAGAAAGATCTCATGGGACACCATTTTCAGGTTCAGAAAATCCTCTCTCCTCATGATTGTCCCCGCATTGCAGTAGTACACCTGGGGCAGCCCCTGGTTGATAAGATTTTCCTTTAAATCCTCCAGGATCTCCTCATACACAGAGATATCATGCTCATAAAAATTGGTGTCCGTGTGCATCACGTACACTTTCCGGTGAGAGATATACTCCACCGTGATCATGCCGCAGTCCGGGGCCTTGCGAAACCGCTCCACGCTCTCAATGGCCCGGGAGATGGCTCCAAGGCGCAGTTTAAGCTGGGCCATCTCCTCCTTTGCCTGCTTCTTCTTGCTGATCAGCGTGGACTCAATCATCTGGATATCCCCATTTTCCAGAATCTCCCGGATCTCCCCCAAACTCATACCCAGCTCCTTCATATACTGGATCATATCCAGCCGCGCCTTCTGGTGAATGCTGTAGTACCGGTAATTAGTCTCCGGGTCCGTATAGCAGGGCCGCAGGATCCCCACCTTGTCATACAGCCGCAGGGTAGTGATGGACACCCGGTTAAACCGGGCCATCTCACCGATCTTCATCATCTTATCATCCATAATACTGCCTCCAAACTCTAAGGTTGGATCAGAGTTTTTAGTCAAACCGTATAGTTTTATTATAGACTTTTTTCATCTTATGGCAATATATTTTATACTTTCTTTATTTTTCATCATCTCAACTATTCATTTTACACTCTTTCCCCCCGCAATTTGCTCAAGCTTTCATCACTTTTATCTATATTTCACCTCTCTTAAACGCCCCAGACATCCCCTCCATCCTCCCCGAAAATTATCCGTTAAAATTTCCACAATCTCCCTTGACTCTCACCCGGCATCAGGTTATATACTAAAACCATCAGAAAATCTGTTTACCAAGAAGGAGGAGTTTCCTATGAGCAAGATTAAAGTAGTGCAGTACGGTTGCGGCAAGATGAGCAAATACATTCTTCGCTACCTCTATGAGAAAGGCGCTCAGATCGTAGGCGCCATTGACGTCAACCCGGAGATCGTGGGCATGGATATCGGCGATTACGCGGAGCTGGGCGTAAAGACAGGCATCCTCATCAGCGACAAGGCAGAAGAAGTTCTGGACAACACAGACCCGGATATCGCCGTTGTCACCCTGTTCAGCCTGGTAAGCGACTGCTACGATCACTTTGTAAACTGCCTAAGCCGGGGTATCAGCGTTGTCACCACCTGCGAGGAAGCCACCTACTGCTGGACCACTGACCCTGTCCGCGCCAACCACCTGGACGTGCTGGCCAAAGAGAACAACTGCACTTTTGTAGGCAGCGGCATGGAAGACACCTTCTGGGTAAATATGGTAAGCGTAGTGGCCGGAAGCTGCCACAACATCAAGAAAATCGAGGGCGCTGTCAGCTACAACGTAGAGGACTACGGCCTGGCCTTGGCAAAGGCCCACGGCGTGGACTTAACCCCTGAAGAATTTGAGAAGCAGATCGCCCATCCCGAAGTTTTGGAGCCCTCCTATGTGTGGAACTCCAACGAAGCCCTGGCAGCGAAGATGGGCTGGACCATCAAGAGCCAGACACAGAAGTGTGTTCCCTACTTCCATGACGGAGATCTGTACTCCTCCACCATGGGCAAAGACATCAAGAGCGGCAACTGCATCGGCATGGCGGCTGTTGTGACCACAGAAACCTTCCAGGGTCCGGTTATTGAGACCCAGTGTATCGGCAAGGTGTACGGGCCGGACGACGGAGACATGTGCGACTGGAAGATCACCGGCGAGCCGGACACAGAGTTCCATGTGGTAAAACCAGCCACGGTTGAGCACACCTGCGCAACCATCGTAAACCGTATCCCCGCGGTGCTTCGGGCTCCCGCCGGACTTATCACCATGGATGAGCTGGACGAGATAGAGTATATGACTTATCCCATGGAGTTTTACTGCTGACGACCAAAAGAAATGATTCTGTGAATTTTGATCTCTAAAAATATTGAAAAGACGGAAATATCCCTTTAAAGATACTTCCGTCTTTTCTCTGTCTTCTAATATCATTTCCGAAACCATTCCTCTTCCTCCATGCAAAAAACATCCTCATAAGAAATAGCATTCTTTGTTTCTTGGTTTCCAGAATTATTTTATCTAGTACATCGTTGCATTAATAACTGAGTAATAGTGCTTGATATCTGCGTCAGGTGTGCGTCTGCGAAGCGACGGTGTAGTGGACCCTACATCTAGCTTCGCAGACGTGCTCCTGGCGTAGAGAGCGAGTACTATTGCTTAGGAATTAATGCAATGATGTACTAGTTTTCCACCATATATCAAGACTTCCGATATTCTTTGCTATATAGAGAAGATGAGACGAGACAGGAAACAGCGTCTCATCTTTTTCGTTTTTCTCTTAGTTCAAATATGCGATATCCTCTTTCTGAGGAAGATCATAATACACCATATCCGTATTCCCCAGAAGCCCTCCCAGTCTCACCGCGCTGATCCTCCTGCTTTTGCACGTGGAAAAATAGTATGTGCCGCTCTCCGCGCACATGGCGCTGATACAAAGGGTCTGATCATAGGAAGCCTCTTCCTCCCCGTCTCCATCCTCCTGCCGCATCACAATGCCCTCAGGAATATTGACCGCCGAAAACTGGTTGAACATCCGGCTTATCCCGTCCACCTCATCCTTGCCCTTGATGGCATAATGCTTCATAACCGCCATCCGCACAAACCGGGACGGGGAGGAGTAGTCCCCCGGAAGGCCGAACCCGCCGCCGGAACTTACCGCAGCCCCCTGAAGCCTTACGTCTATATAATCCCGCGAAGCGCCCAGAAGGTTGCTCACGGACGCGTAATTACACAGGTTTGTCTGCTGCCACTGATACCCCGGACTGTTGGTCATAACACCTATGGTATCCCGATGGATCTTAAGTCCCTCCCTGTCCGGCTCAATTACGATCGTCTCCCCTGTCCTGTCGGAAAAAATATAGTGTACCGTCATCTCATGGCCAAAGATCTTCTCCCCGGTCAGATTCAGAGACGGCAGGATCGACGCAGCCTCCTCCACGGAAGCACACTGGCCTAACAGATACCCTGTAAGAAATCCCGGGTGGATGTTCATATGGCGGCTGTCCCTCACCACATCGTAGGCCGCGTACCCGGGATAATTCAACAGTCCGCCCATAACCCCCATCTCATTAATCCCGTCTACCATAACCGGGCTTGTAAGCCCCGTAACCGCCATTCCCCCAAACACGTACCGGCTGCGGACATATCTCTGGCTCTTCTCATTGATCTCCAGCTTCAACGGATAATTCCTGGGCACCACCGCGATGCGGTTCCCCTTCAGATTCCCGCACTGGTCGTATGTCCTGCCAAACAGATGCATCCCATCCTCCGTCTCCCAGCTAAAACAGGTACATCCCATGTTCAAAAACGGACTTTTCTCTGTACTCACTGCGCTATATACTCCTTTCCATTTGCACTCCCCTACCAAGAATATACGCAGATAAAGCACATCATATCCGCCTTAACACAAATCCGCTGATTTTTCAGCCTTTTTCCTATCCGTTTGGACGGCATCACACCTTCATCCGACAAATCAGAACCCTGACAGCAGACAGTTTCTATGGAACTCACCAATACCGCCTGTCCCGCATCTTACCGCCCCGCCGCCACGATCCTGTCCAGCAGATCCAGAAACTCTTCCCTGTGGTCGTAATCATACCACAGAGGCATACAGATCTGCCCCATATACTCAAAATCCTCCTGGGGCATCTGCGTGATCACCACATCCAACTCCTTAAGTCTCTCCCTGGTCTCCTCCTCCGCCTCTTTCCATAACCCCTTCTGCACCTCCCACGACTCCAGCGCTGCCTCATCCATCACCCGCAGGTCATCCTCGCCGATCTGTTTCCGGCTCTCCACGCTCATGACCAGAAGATCCGCCGAGTACGTATGGTCATCCTCCAGAAAATACGGGGCCACCTTATAAAAAGACTGTTCCAGATAATTGACGATGGAGTTGTCCGCCCCGTCCACCACACCGGACTCCAATGCCTGGTACACCTCCCCGTAAGTAGTCACCACCGGCTTAGCTTCCAGCGCCGTTATCATAGCCATCATCAGATTAGATTCCTGGATCCGGATCTGCATGCCCTTCATGTCCCTGATGGACTCCATAGGCCTTTTGCTGTTATAAAAACACCGGGTTCCAGCGTCATAGAAGGTCAGTCCATACATCCCTTTCTCCTCTATAGCCTTCCCCCGCAGGATCCCCATGCCGATTTCCCCGCCGTGAACCTTCCAAAAATGATCCATATCCTGATAAATAAAGGGCATCTGCAGCACATTAAAATTGGGCACAAAATTAGTCATGGTTGGAACATCCGCCTTCACAATATCGATTCCCCCATACTGCATCTGTTCCAAACAGGACACGGTATCCCCCAGCCGCCCATTATTGTAGACCTCTATCACTACCCGCCCGTCGGTCCGCTCCTTCACCGTATCCGCAAACCACTCCACAGCCCTGGTGGTACAGTAATCATCCGGGTGGTTGTTAGCAAGGGTCAGAGTGACCACCTCCGGCGATTCTTCCCTCACCATTCTCCCACCGCAGCCCCACGCCATAGCCGCCGCCAAAACAACCGCCCCTAGCACTAGTATACTCCTTACTTTAACACCCATGTCTCCATTCTCCCCGCAAGTCCCATGTACTATCCTTACGTTCTATACGCTTTATCAGCTAAAACGAAAGGCCTGGACTCATCCTCCAGACCTTCCCCGTCCTATGCTAATTTCCCTCGTAAGTGATCACGGAAGCCACGTCATACCCTTTCAGCTTCTCCCGCCCCTTAAGCCCGGCCAGCTCCATGACAAAACAGATCTTCACCACTTCGCCACCCAGCTGCTCGATCATCTTGATGATCGCCTCAATGGTCCCGCCTGTGGCAATAAGGTCGTCCACAATAACCACCTTCTGCCCTGGCTTGATGGAATCCTTATGCATCTCCACCACAGCGCTGCCATACTCCAGATCATACTCCATGGAGATGGTTTCACGAGGAAGCTTCCCCTTCTTTCTCACCGGAACAAATCCTTTCTTCATGGCATAAGCCACCGGCACGCCAAAGATAAACCCTCTGGACTCCGGCCCCACCACCACATCAAAATCCACATCTTTCAGAAAATCCATAAGACTGTCAATGGCCAGGCACAGCCCGTCGGCGTCCTGCAAAATGGTAGTCACATCACGGAAAATAATCCCCGGCTCCGGAAAATCCGGAATACTTGTTACATAGTCCTCTACTCGTTTCATCATTTTTACTTCTCTCTTATGTCTTTTACGCTCTCCCGAATGATCAATTTGTTATCCAGGAATATCCTGCTGTTATCTATAATACCATCTTCTATGCGCCGAAGCAAGACCCGTGTTCCTTCTCTTGCCAAATCTCCCATATTTCTCTCCACCGTAGTCAGACGCATGGTGCCGTACCCGGACATGTCCCAGTTGTCAAACCCTACAAGGGAGATATCATCCGGAACCGTAAGTCCCGCCTCATACACGGCGGCCCTGGCGGCAAAAGCCATCTCGTCATTAAAGCACAAGATTGCTGTGGGCCTCTCCTCACGCTGCAAGATCCTCCTGGCGGCCCGGTATCCACTGGTGTAGCGGTAATCTCCCTCCTCCACCGGAACCTCCTCCGGGTCCAGGCCATGGCGGATCATGGACGTCCTCCAGCCCCGGTGGCGCAGTCTGGTGGAATCTACACCCGGCAGCCCCCCTATGACCGCGATCCGCCTGTGACCGTTATCCAGAAGATAGTCCATCGCCTGCTCCATGGCCAAAGCCTCGTCCGTCACCACGTTAGGTACATCATAGTAGACGATACGGCAGATCGCCACCATAGGAATCTTCTTTTCCAAAACCTCTTCTATAAAAGAACTGTCCTCCGACCTTTGGGACAACACGATAATACCGTCAAACAGTGTAGGGTTTAAAGTCCCCGCCTCGTGCATGTCGATTCCCTTAACCGCCACATTGTACCGGCTTCCTACAATATTATACACACCTGTGAGAACGTCGTGAAGCACAAAGGGGGACGTCATCTTGCTGATGGTAGAAAAAAACAAACCGATGGTGTGGGAGCGGCTGCTCTTTAGATTGATGGCCGCCTGGTTGGGTACATAGCCCATCTCTTTTGCAATGTCCAGGATCTTCTGCCGGCTCTCCGACTTTCCGGCCCCCACATCATTGAGAGCTCTGGACACCGTAGAATAAGAAACCCCCGCCTTTTTCGCAATATCCTTTATCGTAACCGCCATGCCCTACCTTCCTTTTGCCCCACAGACCATTTGATCCATCTTCCAAATGGTTCTCTGTCGATTTCACACGATCTCTACCATATCACCTTTCCACCAAATGTTCAATATGTTCCGTGATTATTTTTTTCCCTTTCTGCCCCTGTATCTCCACATCCTCCAAAATAAGCGTACCAATATTCCCCGCAAAAATCCCCATGCGGCTCACAGGCTCAATGCCGTCCAGCATAGCCGGCTCCCCGGCTTTCGCATCCTCCGCATAATTCACCCGGATATGTTTCATCTCCACCTGTTCAATCTTTCGCTCCGGCAGGCCGTACAGGTACGCAGCCGCCACATGGCAGTTGTTCGCTCGGATATCGGAAAATTCCAAAGTCCTTATCCACGGCGTGCCGTCGTCCACAGGAAGTGCCTCCTTGGAAGCCACATAGTCGCTGTGACCGTCTGGGTCGCAGTAGTAAAAGCTGTTGATCACAAAGGGAGTCATCACATGGTCCATGCGGATGTGATCAAACCGGATGTTGTCAATCACCCCGTCCTTACCCCTGCCTCTCCTGGTCTTGATCCGCAGTCCCCTGTCCGTGTGGAAGAACATGCAGTCCTTCACTGTCAGGTTTCTCACTCCCCCCGCCATCTCGCTGCCTACCGTGATGGATCCGTGGCCGTCCCTCATGCAGCACTGGCGTATAAGGATATTCTCCGAAGGCGTCCTGTACCTGGAACCCATGTAGATCTTCCCCGACTTCACCGCAATACAGTCATCCCCCACGGAAAAATACACGCCCGCGATCTCCACGTCCCGGCAGGACTCTGGATCCATGCCGTCGGTATTTGGGGAATCCTTGGGATTGAGCACGCTCATGTCAATAAACCTCAGCCCGGTGGAGAAATACGGATGCACATTCCAGCTGGGACTGTTCTGCACCTGGATCCCCTGGACTGTCACATTTTTGCAGTGATTTAAAAATATCATCCTGGGCCGAAACGCCCCCCGCTTCACCTTTGGGTCCCGCCACCAGTTGTCATCGCCGGCATTGCCGTCGATGACTCCAAGGCCATAGATCTCCACATTCTCCACATGAATGCCCGTAATAATCGAACTGTAGCAGTCAAGAGGATTGCCCTCCCATGTTCCCAGGTTGTACTCCTCCTTCTCATCATAGCTTTCCACCAGTCCCTTAAGGATCGGAAACCGGCTCCGGTCCGTGTCCGCCGACAAAACGGCGCCCTCCGCCAGCTCCAGCCTGATATCGCTCTTCAAAAACAGGCTGGTAACCCGGTAAGTCCCCTCCGGAACCAGGACGCGGCTGTCCTTCGGACAGCTTAAGATGGCGGCCTGGATAAAGGGCGTGTCGTCCTGAATCCCGTCGCCCTTAGCCCCGAACTCTCTCACATTCAGAGTCACAAACTCTCCCGGTGTTCTGACCTTCACCGTCTCCTCACCGCCCTCTGCCTTCACAGCCACCTCATACTCTCTGTCCGGTTTCAGGCCGTAGATGCTCACGATCACCTTCCTGGTCTTCTCGTAAAACGTTCCGTTCACATAGATCTCTTTCTCTGTATCAGACTCATAGATACTGCCGTCGCAGATCTCCACGGCGGCGCACCGGGCCGTGGCAAAGATCACCTTTATCTCCATCTTCATTTCCTCCATATTGATAAAAGGGGACTCCCTTTTTGAGAATCCCCTCATAATTGCCCAAATACCTCTTAACCCTTTACGCCGCCTGCCGCGATACCGTCGATAAACGAATCCTGGGCGCAGAAGAACACCACCAGAGACGGAATAATGGAGATCAGGGACATGGCAAGAATCCTGTTCCACTGGAAGCCTACGTCGCCGTCCATGGACATGCGCAGGTAAATGGAATTGGTGTACTTATCCATGTCTGATATGTAGATCAACGGCCCCATAAAGTCGTTGGAGGTCCACATAAACTGGAACAGGGCGCAGGATACCAGCGACGGCTTCAGCATGGGAACGATCACATACCACAGAGTCTTCAGGGAATTACACCCGTCGATCTTGGCAGCCTCCTCCAGCTCCTTGGGCACGCCTCTTAAAAACTGGATCAGCATAAACACAAAGTACGTGTCAGCCGCGAACAGGGACGGGATCACCAAAGGCAGGTAGGAATTGGTCCATCCCCACTTGTTAAACATAATATACTGGGGTGCGTTAAGTACCACCTGAGGCAGGAACAAGGTAGCCATCATCAGGGAAAACATGATCCCTTTGCCCTTAAAATCAAACCTGGCGAATCCATAAGCCGTGATGGTCGCGGAGATGATCGTAAATACCACTTTGGGCACAACGATCTTGTAGGTGTTCAGCATGGAGGTAAGAAGGTTGATCTTGCCGCCATAGCTCTTAAAAGCGTCATTGTAACCGTCAAATACCGGATTCTTGGGCCAGAACCACGCACTGGTAAAGATCTCGGAGTTGGTCTTAAAGGTAGCGCCCACCATCCAGATCAGGGGGTACACCATGATAAAGCCTACTGCCACCAGCAGAACGTAGCGGATGACCGTGCTGATCTTTCTTCTCTGTTCTCTTGTCATGCTCTTTTACCTCCCATCCTCATCCGAGTAGTAAACCCACTTCTTCTGGCTCACAAACGCCACTGCCGTCAGCACGCAGACAATGACAAACAATACCCACGCCTGGGCGCTGGCCATGCCCATCTTGTGGCGCAAAAACGCGTTGTTATAGATCAGAATCGAGATCAGGGTCGTAGCGCCGTTTGGCCCGCCTTTTGTAACAAGGAACGGCCCGTTGAACTCCTGGAACGCCTGGCACAGCTGGGTGATCAGGTTGTAGAAGATAACCGGCGTGATCAGCGGAACCGTGATCTTAAAGAACTGGGTCCATTTGCCCGCGCCGTCAATGGAAGCCGCCTCGTACAGATCCTCCGACACGCCTTTGAGCGCTGCCAGGAAGATGACCATGGCGGAACCGAACTGCCACACCCTCAAAAGGACGATGACTGTCAAAGCGCCGTTGGCGCTTGCCATCCAGTTGATCTTTTCCCCTCCAAAAGCCGTGATGACCGTATTGATCAGGCCGTCGGTGTTGAACACGGCGCGCCACAAAATGGCGATGGCGATGGAGCCGCCTAAAATAGATGGGATGTAGTACGCGGTCCTGAAGAAGTTGACGCCCTTCAGTTTAAAGTTCAGTATGTACGCGATAAACAGCGCAAACGCCAGTTTCAGCGGCACGTCAAAGATGGCGTACTTAAAGGTTACCTGAAACGCCCTGATGATATCCTCGTCCGTAAAGATCGTCTGATAATTCATCAGACCATGCTTACTGATCCCAGTAAACAGATCATAATTGGTGAAGCTGTAATACAGAGAGGACGCAAAAGGATACACTTTAAAACACAGAAATCCGATGAGCCACGGCACGATAAACCAAAAACCCACGTTTTCTGTCAGCGCTTTGCTAAAGCCTTTTTTCTGCTTCATGGTGTTATCTCCTTCCTTCATTGAGTTCCCTGTCATACTCCTCATACTTTTCCCACAAGATCACCCGCAAAGCCCCCGCCTTTTTGAGCGCGTATGAGAGCTGACCCTTTTGAGGATCTGTCAGGAAGTCAAAGCCGCCCTCCCTGTCTCTCCTCATCAAAATCCTGGCCACTGCCTTCTTAAATACTTCCTGCATAGCTCTGTAGTGCTCGAATATTTCCTCTGACATCTGTTCTATGGTATCAATAAGCAGCGCCAGCTGTTCTGTATCGGAGTTGTCCGTTCCCTGAAAATAAGTGACGATCTCCTTATATCTGGCTTTGTCCTTCACCGCTTCCATTACATCCATAGATAGCTCCTTCCCATCTGGTCTTAGGGAAGCCGTCGGAAGCGTTTCCGACGGCTTTATGAAACAACGGCAATTAGTTGCCCAGACACTCATTGATGCCTTTCATCAAGTCCTCGGCAGCCTTGGCGGCGTCGATATCGTCAGAGCTTAACTTGCCGAACACCTTGTAGTAAACGCCGTCCGGGTTTGCCTTTAAGTCGTTGTGCTCAAACTTGGTATCCAGGGGGAACTTGGAGAATCCAAGAACCTTCGCGTTAGCTTCCTTCACCAGCGCGTTGCCCAGATCTTTCTCGTTAAGAACCTGAACCGCCGCCGCTGAACAGGGGATGCCCCGCTCTGTAGAACAGATCTCAACGCCCTCCGGATCATTTAACAGGAAGTTGATGAGCATAGCAGCCTCCTTGGGATGGGCGCTGCTGGCCGCAACGGCAAGACCCATAGAGATCTTGGTAAATCCGCCGTCATAATCGCCGAACTTGATAAAGTCGCCGATCACAAACTCCTGGCCCGGCTTGTTGGTGCTCTCCTTCACCGCCTGCTCAAACTTGGACGCTGAGGAATCCCACTCCAGGATGCCGGCGTACTTGCCGTCGATCCACTTGGCGTTCTTGTCAATAGAGTCCGCCATATCGCCGTTAAGCACCGCAAGGGTAGGGATCACATGGCCGTCCTCCAACTTGTTCATAAACTCCATGCCTGCCGCGATCTCCTCAGCCGTGTACTGGAGCTGGCCGTCCTGCACCCAGGGCTTGCCGTATATGGACTCCAGGTAGTACACCAGGAAGATCATCCTGTCGTACTCGCCCATGGCCAGGGGATAGTAATCTTCATCAAAAGCCTTGAACGCCTCCCCTGCCGCGAAGAGGGACGCCTCATCCGTGGGAATAGCCACACCCACCTCGTCAAAGGTAGTCTTATTCCAGTAGAACAACCTTCCTGTCAACGCCACGGGAACTGCCATCAGCTTGCCGTCCGCCTTGCACAGCTCCAGGCTCTCCGCCGGGAACTGGGTCAGGTCAAGCACATCCTTGTAATCCTCCAGATTAGCAAAATTCTTTCCGTTACCGCTGTAGGACTCGATCCAGTTCCAGTTGATCTGCATCACATCCGCCGCGTTGCCGCCCATGATGTTAAGGGCCTGTTTCTCCTCCCACCCGGACCATGCACCGTACTCCGCGGTCACGGTGATGTTGGGGTACTTGGCCATAAATGCCTGGATGGCCTTCTCTGTGGCCTCGTGCCTGGAGTCGCCGCCCCACCAGGAAAACTTAAGCTCTACCTGGCCGCCGTCCCCGGAGCCGCCCGAACCGCTTCCTCCTGACGAACCGTCGGAGCTGTTTCCGCCTGAACACGCGGTCAGTGACAATGCCATAATTGCCGACAAAGTCAGGGCTATTGTCTTCTTAATGCTTTTTCTCATGATATCTTCTCCCTTCTTTTATTTATGGCTTCCTTTGCGTTTGAAGGTGATGTTTATTTGCAAAGGTTTGCACATTATTCTAAAAAATTATGCATATTCGCCATATGTAATTGCTTTCATTTTTACGATTATGACCAAACATGCATTAATTTTCTTGACTTTCTCATTTTAGCATTGATAATACCATCTGTCAATTAGTGATTTTGTATAGTATTTCTTGTGTTTTTTGTACACATCTCCTAGTTTTAATCATTTTTGTTTTGTGGTACTATATTGCTATATGCAAACGTTTGACTTTATTAAAGAGAGGACAGATCATGGAAATTCTAAATCACTATATTGACCAGCTGCTAAAAAAGAGCAGCCCCCAGGCCCCTGTCTGGAATATTGAGAAAATAAAAGAGGGCACGAAGCCGTCCTGGAACTATATCGACGGCTGCATGATAAAGGCGATCCTGGAACTGTACCACATCAAAAAGGACTGCCGGTATCTGGAATTTGCCGACAGCTTTATCGACTACTTTGTCCGGGACGACGGCTCCATTACCTCCTATGACCCCAAAGAGTACAACCTGGACAATGTAAATGCGGGCAAAACGCTCTTTGACCTGTACCATCTGACAGGAAAAGAGAAGTACCGGAAAGCCATTGACACGGTATACAGCCAGCTAAAAGGCCAGCCCCGTACTTCCGGTGGGAATTTCTGGCACAAGCTGATATACCCCGACCAGGTGTGGCTGGACGGTCTGTACATGGCCCAGCCCTTCTATATGCAGTATGAGCTTACATACAATGAAGGGAAAAACTGCCAGGACAGCTGCCGGCAGTTCTTCAATGTCTACGAACTTATGAGAAATTCCCGCAATGGACTTTACTATCACGCCTATGACGATTCCCGAAAGGCCTTTTGGTGCGACAAAGCTACAGGCCTGTCCGCCAATTTTTGGCTGAGAGCTCTGGGATGGTACGCCATGGCCCTCATCGACACGGTAGAGATCATGCCGGATTCCATGGCAGATGAAAAAGGGAAGCTGTGCCGTATTTACCGGGAACTGATCGATTCGATGCTGCCCTACCAGGACGAAGAGACAGGTATGTGGTACCAGGTGGTAAACCGGGGCGGCATTACCCCCAATTATCTGGAGACATCCGGCTCCGCCATCTTCGCCTACGCCATCATGAAGAGCGTGCGCCTGGGACTTCTGGAACCTTCCTACTTTACTTACGGGAAGAGAGCCTTTGACGGCATCTGTGAGAAATATCTGTGGGAAAAGGACGGGGAGCTGCAGCTGGGAGGCATCTGCCTTGTGGCCGGCCTCGGCAATAAGGAGATGCGGGAGGGAACCTTTGACTATTATATGAGAGAACCCATTGTCCAGAATGACGCTAAAGGGGTAGCTCCCCTGATCCTGGCTTATGTGGAAGTTTTATATACCCTTTTACCCAAACAGCTATAACGGCCTAATCGCCGCCTTAAAAGAGACAGAAGAAACCATCCGCCATATTTAGACGGATGGTTTCTTCTGTCTCTCTTTTACTGTCTCGGGTGGGTGGTGTGGTATACTGCTCTCACCATGTCCTCTTTCCGCGCGTAAGCTGCATAGGCCTGAGTGGAAGCCA
This sequence comes from uncultured Hungatella sp., assembly GCA_910588505.1. GTDB lineage: Bacteria > Bacillota > Clostridia > Lachnospirales > Lachnospiraceae > UBA3402. The sequence continues at coordinate 14,229 of CAJUPQ010000068.1, forward strand.
TATCAGAATGACCCATCATGGTCTGCACGGCCCGCAGATCCGCGCCGTTGCTTATAAGGTGGGCCGCAAAGGAGTGGCGCAGGGTATGGGGGGTAATGTCCGCGGTAATACCGGCCATAGCCCCATAGTGTTTTATGATCTTCCAAAATCCCTGACGGCTCATAGGCCTGCCGCTACAGTTCACAAATAAAAGCGCTGACTCTTTCCCCTTTAAAAGGCTGTCTCTGGCCTGGCTTAAGTATTGCTCCAGGGCCTGTCTTGTTACCTTCCCGAAGGGAACCGTCCGCTCTTTATGCTCATCCCGGCAGGTGATAAATCCGATGGAAAGGTTTAAGTCTTTCAGCGCAAGCCCGATCAGCTCTGAGACCCGTATACCTGTGGCATACAGAAGTTCCAGCATGGCCTTATCCCGCAGCTCCTTGGGCGAGGAGCCTCCAGGCTGGTTTAACAGGCTGGTCACCTCCTCCACGGTAAGGATGGTGGGGGCTTTCTTTTCTACTTTGGGAGCCTTGAGAAGTTCCGCCGGATCGCGGCTGATCTTTCCCCGGCTAAATTCATAGTGGAAAAACGCTTTCATGGAAGCCATCATACGGGATATGGTAGTAGCTGCCCTGCCCTGGCTCTCCAGATAGAGGATATATGAGTTCAGCAGGGTCCTGGTCACCTTTTTTGTCTCCACGATCCCCTGCTCTTTTAAGTACTCTTCCATCTGGTCCAAATCACGCCTGTAGGACATCTGTGTATTTTTTGAAGCCTGCCTTTCCTGGGACAGATACTCCATAAACTCTCTGATCTCTGCTTCCATTATCTGCTCCTCTGGCCCTTTTCCCCCAAAAAGTGGTCTTTTTTTGTCTTTTTCTACCATTATATATACTTATTCGGATAAAATCAAACACATTTTTCCCACTTTGACCCATTTTTTGGATTTTTCCAGTCAGTTTAGCAGAACCCCGTCGCTGCCTGCCACGCTTCCGTTGGGAACTGCCCGGTTAACCCAGAGAACGCCGGAGGACGGATCCAGATAAAACCACCTGCCATCGATACTCTGATACCCGGTCTTCATAGCTCCCCTGGTTCCGTCAGATACCGGATTAAGGTAATACCAGTTGTTGTTCAGATATTGCCAGCCGGTCTTCATGGCGCCCCTGGTCCCGTCGGACACCGGGTTGAGATAAAACCAGTTGTTGTCTACATGCTGCCACCCCACCTTCATGGCTCCTCTCGTCCCGTCGGACACCGGGTTGAGATAAAACCAGTTGTTGTCTACATAGATCCAGCCTGTATCCATATAGGAATCGTCTGCCAGATGGAACCAGTTGTTATCCGTATAGAGCCATCTGCCGCGAACCAGGCTTCCGCCGGTCTGCCGATAAGACCACCCCCGGTTGTCTTGCTGCCATCCTTCTGGCTGGCGGGGAGACTGGGGGCTGACAGGCGCGCTGGGGCTGGGTCCTGTATAGATATTGCCGGCGGTGATGGCGTTTTCTTCCGATCTTTCGGTCCATGGGCTTTTCTGTTCATCCGAGCTGCTAAGCCCTCTCACCCGGAAGCTGTACTCCCCGGCCCTGGTCATGTAGGGGTAAAAATCAAATTCATTCCTGTTGGTGCTTATGGTCTTGACCAGGGAATTGCCCCGATACAGCCTTACCTCGTACCGGTCGGCGTCCCCGGCGTCAGACCAGTGGGCGGTGTTTTCCTCCCAGTAGTACTCCTCAATATCCCCCAGAGGCCCTGTAACTTTTGGCAGTCTTATATTCACCTGAAGGCTGTCGCCGCCTCCCAGGACCTTCTTGGAGCTTACCTCGCTCTGGAAACCGGAGACTGTCACTTTCGTGGCGGAAGTAAAGCGATACCTGGCCGTGTCATTTAAAGACAGCTCAACTCGTATGGAGGGCGTCTCCCCCCGAAGCCATACAGCATCGTCCATATCATAATACGCGGCCGATTCGGTTATGGAGATCCGTCCGTCCTGCTGGGTAACCGTAACCGTCCCCGCCTCTTTTCCCACTTCCGGTTTCGGATCGCACCTCACCGTCAATTTTACCGAAGTCACCGTCTCCCTCTGGGTGCTTGCGTATACCGGCATAGCCGCCACCAAAAGGGCGGCAGCGGCAATGAGCATCTGCTTTGCTCCTGATGCCTTTCGCCGGATCATGTTATGTTTCATGGGCACACCTCCTGATTTCTTTTGATGTAAAAATTATAAGACCTGGAAATGCCCCTGGTCAAGGGAACGGGAAAGGATGTAAGAATTCTTATATTTTATGTAAGTATTGGCTGCGGGAATATTATGTCAAAAACGCTTGTAGTCCACCTCGGTTACTGGTATAATTATAGTAATATTGTATACTTTTCTCATCTCAAGTCTGGAAATCCATGGAAGATTAGATGCAAAAAAATCTCAAGGGGGTACTATATGAAACAGAAAGAACAAGAAGCCGCCCATGCAGGCACAGTCAGACGAGGCTGGGGTATTACGGGCAAACTGGCATCAGCCATTGTTATGAGCGTCGTGATCGCCGTGGCGATCCTGCTGGGCGTAGTTTACTTTCAGATGTCCCACGCCCTGTTAGACAAGAGCGAGGACCTGCTTAAGACTACTACGGACCGGACCGTTCAGGAAACCAGGGCCTGGATCAATCGCACTCTGACCATGCTGGAGACCCAGAGAGACACCATCCAGTACGAGGACATGGAAGTCCCGGCTATGATGGACTATATCCGCCACACGGTCAATAAAAACGAGGCTTACCCTGCCGGTCTGTATGTGGCGCTGACAGACGGCACGCTTCACCACGCTTCCTTTGTACCAGGCCCTGACTATGACCCTGCGGAAAAGAGCTGGTATCAGGACGGTTTAAAGTCGGACTCCTTTATGTTTGGCGACACCTACTTTGATGAGGACAGCCAGTCTTACGTGGTAGGCGCCTCCGGTGTGCTGAAGGGAGCGGACGGTTCGGTTCGGGGCGTTGCCGCGGCGGACGTGTATCTGGACTCTATCTCCCAGATCGTCAGCCAGGTCCAGATCGAGGACACCGGCGGTATTTTTCTTGTAGATACCCGGACAGACACCATCATCGGCCATAAAGATCCTTCCATTACCGGACAGATCTTAAGCCAGATGAAGGACGGCATGTACGCCTATGTGGGGCAGAAAATCCTCTCCGGAAAAACAGGGCTGTCCCTCTATGAAGATACATACATTCAAGTAGCCCCAGTGCCTGGATGCGATTGGATGGCAGTGGCCTATGTATCCCGGGCAGAGGTTTTGCAGGAATTACATCAGCTGACCATCAGCATGCTTCTCGTGGCCGGCATGGCTATTTTAGTTCTCATTATCCTGGTGGTGATCCAGGTCCGGCGGGTTATCGGCCGTCCGGTAAAGGAGTTAAGCATGGTGGCTACCCGGATCGCCGAGGGAGAACTGGATCAGACAATCCACTACCATTCCAGGGATGAACTGGGCGTGCTGGCAGATGACTTTAACCATGTTACCCTTCGGCTTCGGGATTATGTCACTTATATTACGGAGATTTCAGAAAAGCTTCATGAGATCGCGTCGGGAAATCTGGCCTTTACGTTGGAAAATGAATATTCCGGGGAGTTTAGAAGGATCAAAGCTGCTCTGGATGAAATCTCCCATTCCCTGAACGCTGCCATGGGACAATTACAGGCATCTTCCCGGGATGTGGCCGCAGGAGCGGAACAGGTTTCCGGAGGCGCTATGACCCTGTCCCAGGGCTCTACGGAGCAGGCAGCCGAGGTAGATACTCTGGCAGGACATATCAGCGCAGTCTCTGACAGCGTACACAAGATCGCCAAGGGAGCCCAGGAGGCCAGCCTTATCTCCCAGCAGGTAAAGAGCGGCATCCTGTCCAGCAATGAAAAGATGCAGAACATGACTGTGGTGATCCAGCGCATCAGCGAAAAATCCACGGAGATCCACAAGATCGTAAAGACCATTGAGGATATCGCTTTCCAGACCAACATCCTTGCCCTCAATGCAGCCGTGGAAGCGGCCAGAGCCGGCAGCGCCGGAAAAGGGTTTGCCGTGGTTGCCGATGAGGTCCGCGCCCTGGCCGGCAAGTCATCCGCAGCTGCCCAGGAAACCACCGTCCTGCTCAGCCAGACCGTGGAGTCTATGGACGAAGGCGTGCGCGCTGCTCAGGACACGGCGGACTCCATGCTAGAAGTTGTGGCGCACGCGGACGAGATGAATAAGCTTATTGACGGTATTGCCAACTATACCAAGGAACAGGATGCCAACACGGAGGAGATCACCCGCGGTATTGAACAGATCTCCACGGTTGTCCAGACCAACGTTGCGACAGCGGAGGCCAGTGCCGCTGCCAGCGAGGAGTTGTCAGGTCAGGCTCTTATGCTTCGGGAACTGGCAGCCAAATTCAAGCTTCTGGATCAGTGACAAGTATAGCCGAAGGCCGGGGAGTTCCCAGCCTTCGGCTAATTGGGGGGTTCTTATTTTCTCCTGGGGATTCTCTCATAAAACGCTGCCAAAATGAGAGCCAGAACGGATATCAGCAGACAGCTTCCCCAAACTGCCAGATTTCCCACGATTGCTTCACTATTTCTGCTTTCAGGCGCTCCCGGCATACCGCCTCTTGCAAACGCCTCCGCTGCCTGGGGCTTAGGCATACCTTCTGATTGTGGTTCTCCTGGGAATCCGCCCTCTCCCTCCGGCATGACAGGTTCCGCTTCTTCTCGAAAACCTTCCCGCCCCGGCCCGAAAGACCTGTTGCCCCCCATAGTCCCCATAGCGTCAATATCGATAGAGGACGCGTCGATCAGCCCTGAAGGATCCGCCTGCTGGCCCTCGTCTGTAGAGGGAATACTCCCGTCAAGCTGTCCCCGGATGCTCTCTGCCCGCAGCATCACCGTATCATAGAGCATTTCTACCCCTGTAAGGTACTCCTCCAGGGAGTAAAAAGCTGTGGGATCTGTCTCCACCAATGTATCGATCTGACTCCGCACGCGGTTATAGAATTCGTCAAACTTTCCTCCAAAGACATACGCCTCCACAAGCTGCTCCAGATATTCATGATACCTGGCCAGATACTCCTCATCCTCCAGAAGACCGTCGAAAAACCTGGTGGCATCAAAAGGTGTGTCGATGGCGTCATTGACAGTTCCCGAAGCGCCGCTGCTCCTCCCCATCCCCATGCCGCCAAAAGAAAGGTTGTAAGTAACTGTTCAGCACCCTGTTAAGGGCACATTGATTTTTGGACAAAACAGAGAA
>CAJUPQ010000069.1 GCA_910588505.1 uncultured Hungatella sp.
GGCCGTGCTGGCGGAGGATCTGGCAGAGCGGGAGAGCGAGAATGGGGATAAGGGGAGAATGAATGCCCTGAAAGAGTATATACAAATGATCTCGGATGAGATGGCGATTCTGGACAGCAAGGTGAAGGATGAGAATGTGACGGCTGATGAGGAGTAGAGGTAACCATTCAGACATCCGGCGGAGCGGATGCGGGATGTTTAAGGAGAGGACCCGCTGCCTGTCCATGGGCAGAGGGCTGTGCCGGGCCAGAGGGATGAGCCTGGGCAGAGGATGATGTGAGGTGGAAGTTTATGACTGTGGAAGATTTGATCGGAAAAGGGATATTTCAGGTTGTGGCGGAGGGGGATGACCTTTCCAGGGAGATTACGGGGATTTTCTGCTGCGACCTTTTGAGTGTTGCCATGGGGAGAGCGCCGTCTAACAGCGCATGGGTGACGGTTATGGGTAATGTGAATACCATCGCCGTGGCGACTTTGGCTGATGTTTCCTGCGTGATTCTGGCGGAGAACGCTCAGCCGGATGAGATGTGCCTGGCAAGGTCCAGGCAGCAGGGGGTGACCCTGCTTGCCACGGAGGAGCCGGTGTTTGAGGCGGCTTTGAAGGTGCATCAGCTTTTGCGTGGCTGATGACAGAACTGTACTATGACCTGCACATCCATTCCTGTCTCTCACCATGCGGGGATGATGACATGACGCCGGCCAATATTGCGGGCATGGCGGCGGTCAAGGGACTGGATGTGATAGCGGTGACGGACCACAATTCCTGTAAGAACTGTCCGGCTGTTTTGGCGGCGGCCCAGGAGTATGGGATACTTGCTATTCCGGGAATGGAGATCAATACGTCGGAGGAGGTCCATGCGGTGTGCCTGTTTGAAGAGCTTAAGGCGGCCATGGATTTTGACGCCTATGTGTATGAGCGCCTTATGGCATTTCCCAATAAGGAGGAGATTTTCGGGAGGCAGCTGATCTATAATAAGGAGGATGAGATCTGCGGGACCGTGCCCAACCTGCTGATCAATGCCACGGACATTTCCTTTGAGGGGCTCTGGGAGCTGGTGAGAGGGTTCGGGGGCGTGATGTTTCCGGCCCATGTGGATAAGACGGCCAACAGCCTTATCGCCAACCTGGGATTTATCCCGCCGGACAGCAAGTTTGTGACGGCGGAGGTGAAGGATCTGGGAAAACTTCACAGGGTGAGAAAGGAGAATCCTTACTTGGAGGGGTGCAGGATCATCAGCGACTCCGACGCCCACTATCTGGAGGATATCCATGAGCCCCAGCTGCGGCTGCAGGTGAGGGAGAGGAGTGTTAGAGGGGTTTTAGAGGTATTGGGGATGTAATAATGAAGAGTGGTCATTTAGTGATAAAGCCAAAGAGGCCAAAAGGAGACGATGGATACAAGGTTTTTTCGATTCGTATTAAAGAAGAAATCGTAGCACAGATTGATGATATATCTTTAAAAACAGGGCGCAGCAGGAATGAATTGATAAGTATATTTTTGGAGTATGCCCTGGGCCGGTGTGTGGTTGAGGAGGAAAATAGTTGATGCGGGCATCGGAGTAAACATCTGAGAATGAGTCTGGAAAGGCCGGATTTTTATAATTTCTGGCCTTTTTTGATATACATGAAGGGGGATTCGTATTATAAATGAGGAAGCTGAGCCTACAGGAGCTTTGGATTCCAAAACCAGCAGGGAGGTGCTGGATTTTTTGAAGGAATTAAATGAAGAGGGCAATACGATTGTGATCATCACCCATGACAGTTCCATCGCCCTGGAGGCTAAGCGGGTGGTGCGGGTTCATGACGGCCGTGGTAAAGCATGGCAATGACTCTGTGTCTTCCACCAGCGTTGCCGGAGTCAGCGAAGAGTACCTGGATATTAAGGGGGTTGAGCTGGAGCAGGGGAGAAATATCCAGTATTCGGATATCGTGTCCAGGCAGAAGGTGTGCGTGGTGGGGTATTATGTAGCGGGAGAGCTTTACGGCAGCCCGGAGAAGGCCATTGACCAGACCGTAAAGATCGGAGGCTATGGGTTCCGCATCGTAGGGGGCCAGACGGCAGGATGAGGAGAGCCAAGAGGACGGAGGAACGGATGATTTTGTCTGGAATCCTACAGTTGCGGGGTGAAAATGTCACGGAACGCCAATATTGGCAGCTATGTTTTTACCGTACGCCAGTTGGACACAGCAGCAAAGGCTACGGAACAGATTTCGGATTTTCTCCAGGAAATCTTTAAGAATGAGGATCTGTACCAGGTGACAACCATGAGCGAAATGCTGGATTCTCTGAATTCCATGATTGCCATGGTGTCGGCAGGGCTTGGGGGGATTTGCGGGAAGAACCGTTTTTTAATTCTGTCTGATGCAGACGGCGGGATTGAAAAACGGTTTTTGTTGTGTGGATATTGTATTTCTGCGAGATGTTTTTGTGGGACGCTTTTCATGGGCAAAAGAAATGGTTGACTTATATAGACAGCCGATATATAATAAAATATGTAGATGATCGATATATAGATTTCCAATATAAGAAAGGAGATGTGGGTTTGGCGGGAGATAAGAATCAGGTGTCAGGGAATACGGCTATGCTGCTTTTGCGGCTTTTGTCAGAGAAGGATATGTATGGTTATGAGATGATTGAGGAACTTTTGCACAGGTCCAATCATGTGTTTGATCTGAAGGCGGGGACGCTCTACCCTCTTCTTCACGGCATGGAGGCCAGGAATCAGCTGGTGTCCTATGAGAAGGAAGCCGGGGGGAAGACGCGCAGGTATTACCGGATCACCAAGGAGGGGAGAAAGGAGCTGGAGCGCAGAAGGGAGGAGTGGCAGGTCTACAGCGGGGCTGTGGCCAAGGTGATGACAGCGGGAGGCGGAGATTTGCTGCCGGAGGTTGGCGGGATGAGATGGGATGGTTTGTGGGAATCTGGCGGGATGAAGCAGGGGGTTTTGTCAGAATCGGACGGGATGAGAGAGCATGGCGTCTTGTGGGGGAAACTGTGGCAGAGGTTTGGCGGCAGCCATGAGAAGGGAGGGGAGATTTATGGAGTTTAAGGAGTTTCTTGACACAATGTCAGGCCAGATACGCAGCCAGAAGGCCAGGGCTGTGGCGGTGAGGGAGATGGAGGACCACATAAGGGACCAGGCGGATTTCTATGAGAGTCAGGGCATGAGCGGCGGCGACGCCTTAAAGGAGGCGGTGCGCCAGATGGGGGATCCGGTGGATGTGGGGGTGGAATTGGACCGGATTCACAGGCCGGACATGGAGTGGCGTCTGTTCGGATGGATCGTGGCGTTCAGCGGGATGGGGCTTGTGATTCAGTATCTTTGTTTTTACTGTGTGAACGTGGCGCCGGGGGTCAATGGCCAGAGTCAATGGATTTTGGGTGATTCTACAGGGAGTTTTGTGCGGCAGTGCGTTTACACGGCTGTGGGGCTGGGGATCATGGCCGTGATCTGTCTGCTGGATTACAGTGTGATCGGGAAGTACGCGGAGGTATTGACAATTTGCCTATTCGCGGCGGTTGTTTTTGTGTGTACCTTTGACGTGGTCAGGAAGGTGAACGGGGCTTATGGGACATTGAAGAGCCTGATGTATCTGTTTGTTCCTCTTTTTGGCGGGATCTGTTACCGGATGCGGGGGAAGGGATACATAGGTCTGGGGATTTGCTGTCTGTGGATCGGAGCGGTGTTTTTTGTGGGGGGTTCGGTGATCGGAGGCGGCTTTGGGGTGACTATTGATGTTATTGCGGTGTGTCTGCTCATGGTCTTTGGGGCTGCGTGGAGAGGGTGGTTTCATCCGGACGGGAAGAGGGGAATAAGGGCTGTTTTTGGCCTGGGGACGGCTTTGGCGGTTGTGGCGGAGCTGTTCTTTAAATTTGGTCTCAGCCCGTACCAGATCGAGAGGCTGCAGGTTTGGCTCCACCCGGAGGATTATGCGGACACAGGAGGATACAGCATCATGACCATCCGCAGGATCGTGGCAAGTCTGGCTGCCAATGGGAACTGCTTTGAGGCCCTGGAGGAGAGCGGGCTTCAGTGGTTTTTGTATAGCGAGGGAAACGGCGGCGATTTTATGATCCTGCAGACTGCGGTGACCCTGGGATTTTTAAAGACAGTGGGGATACTGGTTCTTTTTGGGGCTTTCTTTTTCTACCTGTTTCGGATGGCGGCGCGGGAGAAGAACCGTCTGGGGAGGATGATGGGATTTGGCTGCACACTGATGCTGACTGTGGAGACGGTGCGCAACGTGCTGTACAATTTTGGCGTTGGCCTGGGGTCTACGGCGGGGATTCCGTTTTTGTCTTTCGGGAAAGTCCACACCCTGGCGGTTTATGTGCTTTTGGGGGTGCTTTTGAGTATTTACCGGTATCGAAACCTGGTGTGGGAGGAACCGGTTAAGGCCGGGGACGGCGGGAAGGTAAAGATCGGCGGATACGTGATCCGGGTGGAGAAGAGGGTGAAATCTTAGAGTGCTTTCGGAAACATTGGAGTATTTTTCTTGATTTCCGGGGGATGTTGGACAGATGGCGACGCTTTTCGGTTTTTGGCCGGATTTTTATAGTATGCGACTGTTTTTTGATAGATATGGCGTGGGTTTTGTATTATGATGGGGGAAACAAAACCTGTGGAAGTTTCGGCGGATTAGCAGACTGACAGGCAGGCTGGCAGATTAGTAGATTAGCAGATTAGCAGATTAGCAGATTAGCAGATTAGCGGACCGGCGGGCGCCGGTTTGACTGGGGGGAGGAGAGAAGGAAGATGTTTGCGGATTACCATGTGCATACGGAGTTCAGCGATGATTCGGTTTATCCCATGGAGGATGTGGTGAGGGATGCCATTGACATGGGGATGGAGGAGATCTGTTTTACGGACCATGTGGATTACGGCGTAAAGGTGGATTGGGACTGCGGGGAGGAGATCGCGTACCGCTGCGGGGAGCCTATGGCCAATGTGGATTACCCCAGGTACGCGGCAAAGATCGGAAGGCTTCGGGAACAGTACGGCGGTCAGATCACCCTCCGCATGGGGATGGAGTTTGGGGTGCAGATGCACACCATACCCCGGTTTGAGGCTCTTTACGGGAGATACCCGTTTGATTTTATTATTTTGTCCGTGCATCAGGTGGAGGATAAGGAGTTCTGGAACGGGGATTTTCAGGCGGGCAGGAGCCAGCAGGAGTACAATGAGCGGTATTATGAGGAGATGCTTGGTCTGGTCAGCAGTTTTCATGATTACAGCGTGCTGGGCCATATGGATCTGATCGCGCGGTACGATGAGGCGGGGGTTTACCCTTTTGAGAAAATCAGGCCTTATGCGGAGAAGATCTTGAGGAAGGTTGTTGAGGATGGGAAGGGGATTGAGGTGAATACTTCTTATCACCGGTATGGGCTGGGGGATTCCACGCCTTCTAAGGATATTTTGAGGCTTTACCGGGATTTGGGCGGCAGGATCGTGACCATTGGCAGCGACAGCCACAAGAGGGAGCACCTGGGGGCTTATGTCCGGGAGGCGAAGGAGCTTTTAAGGTCCCTGGGATTTGAGGAGTTTTGCACGTTTGAGCAGATGAAACCAATGTTCCACAAGCTGTAGCACCGGGGCTGGGCGGATGCCGGGGAGTAGACTGGAGACGTAGCTTGGCGGATGGGACGTGTGAAGGATTGCTGTATATGAAAAGGAAAGTTGAGGGTGGGCCAGAACTACGTGGGATGGGTATTATGAGAGATGTGTGCTGGATTTTGAGGGGAATCAGATTGAGATAACGGTGTAGAGAGGCGCTGGAACAATGTCTGGGATAAGGATTGAGAGGGCTGCGATTAAGAATTTTAAGTGTCATCATGATTTCGCGATGGATTTAAAGGGATTGAATATATGGAATGCAAATATTTCTTTTTTGATATTGACGGAACTTTGGCGGCAGGGGAGATGAGGAGTCAGTATATTCCGGAGTCCACCAGGCGGGCTTTGAGGGAGCTGCAGGAGGCAGGGCATTTTGTGGCGATCGCTACGGGGAGAAGCTATGCCATGGCAGTGGATTATATGAGGGATATGGGATTTTCCAACATGGTCAGCGACGGGGGAAACGGGATTACCATTGACGGCAAGCTTATAGGGATCAAGCCTATGGATTATGAGAAGTGCGCGGCGCTGATTGAGGAGTGTGAGAGGAAAGGGGTTATCTGGGCGTTTTCGCCGGATGATTCTAAGAGGAGATTGGCGCCTGACAACCGGTTTAATGAGTTCACCAGGGACGCATATATGGAGACGGAGGTGGTCCCGGGGCTGAATGTGCGGGATTATAAGGAGATTTACAAGGTTTATGTGGCCTGTTTTTCGCCGGAGGAGGAGCGGCTTGAGACTTTGAGGGAGCTGCCGTGGTGCCGGTTTTTTAAGGAGTTTTTGTTTGTGGAGCCGGCGGATAAGTCTGTGGGGATCAAGGCCATGGTGGATCACCTTGGAGGCGATTACAAGGATGTGGTGGTGTTCGGGGATGAGAAGAACGATATTTCCATGTTCAGGAAGGAGTGGACCAGTATTGCCATGGGCAACGCCATTGAGGATCTGAAAAAGCTGGCGGACTATGTGACAGATGACTGTGATAAGGATGGGATTTACAACGCGTGTAAGCATTTTGGGTGGATATAAGGGAAGAAACGGAAAGACAGAGCCGGCATGAGATAGCAGGATGTCGGCTTTTGAGCGGATATGGAGGAAAGGCGGAGCGGCGGATTTTAATGTAATCTGGGCGGAGAGGACGGGATTTTTATGAGAGCGGTTTGTCAGGTGTGTATGCATCAGTGCAGTCTTGAGGAGGGGCAGCGGGGATTGTGCGGGGCCAGGGAGAATGTCTGCGGGGCGGTGGTGTGCGCTAATTACGGGCAGGTGACTTCCCTGGCTCTGGACCCGGTGGAGAAGAAACCCCTTAGGATGTTCCGGCCGGGGAAGCTGATTTTGTCTGTGGGAAGTTATGGCTGTAATTTAAGATGCCCGTTTTGTCAGAACCATGAGATTTCTATGGAGCGGGACGTGGAGACTCTGTTTGTGCCGCCGGAGAATCTGGCGGGAAAGGCCAGGGAGTGTGAGAGAGTAGGCAGTACAGGGGTAGCGTTTACTTACAATGAACCTCTGGTGGGCTGGGAGTATGTGCGGGATACGGCCAGGCTGGTGAAAGAGTACGGCATGGACAATGTGCTGGTGACCAACGGGACGGCGAGCATTGAAGTGCTGGAGGAGCTGCTTCCTTTTATGGATGCCATGAATATTGATTTGAAGGGGTTTACACAGGAGTATTACCGGAAATTGGGCGGCGATCTGGAGACTGTGAAGGCGTTTATCGCCAGGGCGGTGAGGGACTGCCACGTGGAGCTGACCACGCTGATTGTGCCGGGGGAGAATGACAGGACAGAGGAGATGATGGAGGAGGCCAAGTGGATCGCTTCTCTTGGGAGAGAGATTCCCCTCCATGTGACCCGTTTTTTTCCCAGATACCGGATGACGGACCGGGAAGCCACGGATGTGGGACGGGTGTATGAGCTGGCAGAGACGGCGGAAAGATATCTGGATCATGTGTTTGTGGGGAATTGTTAAGGGGCGGTGAAGTGTGATTGTCAGGGAGGCTGAGTGGGATTGCGGGAGACGGGCTTTTTTGGAGGTGAAGAGGAGTTATGATTACCAACAGGGCTGTCAATGAAGCCATTGACTTTATTTTCCGGCATGTGGAGGAGGACATAGGGCTGGAGGATGTGGCAGAGTACTGCCATTTTTCCAAGTACTATTTCTCCAGGCTTTTTAAGGAACAGACAGGGGAGAGCGTGTACGGGTTTATCAAGAGGGTGAGGCTGGAGCAGAGCGCGTTCCGCCTGAAAGTGGAGAGGGAGCGGCCGATTACGGAGATCAGCGCGGATTTCGGGTACAGTTCTTCTAATTTTAGTTCGGCGTTTAAGCTTCATTATGATGTGGCGCCGGTTGTGTTTCGAAGGGGGAGCTTTAAGCAGTCTGTGGAGCACCCGTTTTTTCACCGTGAGAACTGGCAGATGGAAAGTTTTGAGGAGTGCGACAGGAAGATACAGGTGAGAACCGTGCCGGATTACCGGGTGGTCTATGAGCGGCGTTTCGGCAGCTATGAGGGGCTTAAGGGGCAGTGGGACAGATTTGTGAAAAAGTATGGGGCATATATTACAAATGACACCGTGTTTTTGGAGAGGACCTACGACGACCCGGCGGTGACCAGGGAGGAGAGGTGCCTTTCGGATATCTGCATGAGCGTCGGGGAGGATTGTTCTTTGGAGAGTACGGCGGTGATACAAGGAGGAACGTGTATTGTGTACCGGTTTAGGGGGCATGCAAAGCATATTTATGGGGCGTATCAGACTGTTTTTCTGGTGTGGCTGCCCCGGACCGGGTATGTGATCGACGCATACAAGAGTATGTTTGATGTGTATCATATGGTGGACAGTGAGACTATGTATATGGAGATGGATATTTGTGTGCCGGTGAAGGGGTGATGGGACGCAGGGCTGGCGGAGATTTTAAGATAGAGAGCAAGAATTCAGAAGTATATATTTCAATCCTTCCTTATAATGAATGAGTCAGTCAGATTCAAAATAAGGAGGGATATTTTTATGGATGTTAATGAGATCAAAGGGCACAGGATCGGGAAGATTCTGCAGTTTTCGGTTCCGGCGATTATCGCCATGGTGCTGACAGCTTTTGTCACGGTTGCTGACGGATTTTTTATGGGACGGTATGTGGGGGAGGCGGGGATCGCGGCGGTGAACCTGGGGCTGCCGGTTGTATATCTGTATCTGGGCGTGGGGCTGATGATCTCCATCGGCGGCGTGGCGATGGCAGGAATGGCCCTGGGGGCGGGGGAGAAAGAGGAGGCCAACCGGGTGTTTCGCCAGACTATGGTTACGGCTGGGGCCTGTTCGGTTTTTATAAGCTGGGTGATGGTGTTTTCTTTTCAGCCTATGCTGGGGGTTTTGGGGGTAAAGGGGCAGGTGAAGGGGTATTTTGAGGAGTATTACCGGATCATGCTTTTGGAGTTTCCGGTTATGGTGGTTAATTCTGCTTTTGGGATGTTTATACGGGGGGACGGGAAGCCGGAGTTTTTTATGAAGGTGACTGTGGTAAATGTGCTGCTGAATGTGGTTCTGGATTATGGGTTTGCAGGTGTTCTGGGGCTGGGGTCTGCCGGGATCGCGCTGGCGTCTCTTGTTTCGGCGCTGGCGGCTTTGGGGTGTATCTTATGGTTTTTCGGAAGGAGGGCAGAGAGCTACAGGCTGGGGAGATTTCGGTTTTCCTGGCAGGTGTTTGCCAGGGGGATGGCAAACGGAAGTTCGGAGTTTATCGGGGAAATGTCCACGGGGATTGCCATGTTTGCCTACAATTTTGTTATTATGAGACGGTTTGGGGTGGACGGGGTGACGGCCTTTACCGTGGTGGGGTATGTGTCTTTTGTGTTTAGCATGGTGGTGGTGGGGTTCGGCCAGGGGTCCAGTCCGCTTATAAGCTTCTGCTATGGGGCGGGGGAGCGGGATTTGGCCGCGGATCTCAGAAGGAGGACCAATGGATTCGTGTTGGGAGCGGGGGTGCTGGTGTTTCTGGTGTTGACGGGGCTCTCCGGATGGTATGGCAGCCTGTTTGCCCGCAGTGAAGAGGTGAGAGGGATGATCAGAGAGGGGATGGTGATCTTTATGGTTTCGTTCTTTTTCTGTGGGGTGAATTCGATTACTTCGTTTTATTTCACGGCTACGGGGAGGGCGTTTCAGTCGGCGGTGATCTCATTTTCCAGGGGGCTGGTGGTGCTTTTGGCGTGTATTTTCGCGCTGCCGGCAGTGTTTGGCATGACGGGGGTGTGGCTGGCAGCGCCGGTGACGGAGGCGGTTACTTTGGGGATTACAGGGAGATTTTTGTGGGAGGAGAGGAGACGGAAGAAGGGGTGAGGTATTTACACTTTGGCTGAGGGGGCGGACTGTAGGGAGGATGGGGAGGATGGAAGAGAGGGGGCAGTCCGCCTGTGGCGCCGGTGGATTTGGAGGGCAGATTTTAGGCGGAAAAACTTTGAAGGCATTGACGGGGGATAGGCGGTATGTTAGATTAGGGTTATATCGGGGCCTGCAGGCGTCAATGTAGAGCGGTCAGTTCATGGGCATGCCGATGACGGCTATGTCGTAACCTGCAGGTGTCATTGCCTTTGAGGGGCTTAAATCACAGGATTGGAGAGAGGGAGGGGACAGCATGGATATCCGGATACTGAAGTATTTTCTCACTGTGGCCAGGGAGGAGAGCATCACCAGGGCGGCGGAGGTGTTACATATCACCCAGCCTACGTTAAGCCGTCAGCTGACCCAGCTGGAGGAGGAGCTGGGGACGAAGCTGTTTGTCAGGGGGACAAGGAAGATTGCCCTGACCGGTGAGGGGATGCTTTTGTGCCGGAGGGCCAGGGAGATCACGGCGTTGGTGGACAAGACGGAGCGGGAGATTGCGGCTCAGCAGGAACTGGTGGAGGGGTGCGTAACCATTGGGAGCGGGGAGCTGGCGTCTGTGAAGCGGCTGGCAGAGCTGATCGACTCTTTTCGGGAAAAGTATCCCATGGTGACTTACGACCTGTTTACGGCTGCGGCGGACCAGGTGAAGGAGCGGATGGAGTTGGGGATTATTGACATCGGGCTTTTGCTGGAGCCTGTGGATATGGACAGATATGATTATGTCCGCCTGGATGTGCGGGAGAAGTGGGTGGCGCTGATGCGGCCTGATGATGCGCTGGCCGAAAAGGAGTTTGTGACAGCGGCGGATCTGGCGGGGGTTCCCATCATTATGTCCAGGCGGCCCAGTGTGGAGAGTGAGCTTGGCAACTGGTTTGGGGATTATTATAAGGATCTGAATATGGTGTTTCACAGCAATCTTTCCTCCAACGCGGCGGTTATGGTGCAGCAGGGGCTTGGGTATGCCCTGACCGTGGCGGGGAACCCGGCTTTTCTGTGGGATGAGGGGAAGATCTGCGGTCGTCCTCTAAAACCGCCGCTGACATCCACCAGCGTTCTGGCGTGGAGGCGGCAGCAGCCTTTTGGGAGGGCGGCCCAGAAGTTTATTGAGCATGTGAGGGAGTGTGGGGGGAAAGGAGGATATCATTCACCTGGCTGCAGGGAATCTCAAAGGTATCCAAAGACATGATCCACATAGGTGTCCGCAGTTTTGTCTGCTTTTCCGGGCAGATTGAAGTTAAGAGCGTCGTGGAGAAGGGATGTATCCAGAACCAGCTCTTCTGGTTTAACAGATTCCATATCTTCGAAGACAGCAAAGGTTTTTTCCTCACTGTCTCAGATGTGCCACAGAACGCCTTTTGTCTGGTCTTCAAAATATCTGGCCAGTATCCGGCCATTTACCACAAAGATTCCTCTGTTGTAATTTCCGTCAGACCATGAGAGGGTATCTTTGGCAGGGCATGGAATGGTCTCCCGCTGTCTGCCGGTTCCGTCCAGTTTCATGGAACAGAGATACCGGTCGCCATAGGCTTTGGGCTCCAGCAGCTGATAGAACGGGTCGGCTTCCCGTTCATAGACGGAGCGGAAATATACGGTATCGCCAATGACCACAAGTTCCTGCATGGGGATATGGGAGATTTTTTTAGACCGGTGCCGTCGGTCTGTACCTAAAGCAAGGGAATGGGTAGGTTACCCCACACAGAAACCGATTATATTATTGGAGCAGATTATAAAATTGGTAACAGATGAGGGAGATTTGGTTATTGACCCCTTTGTGGGGGCAGGAACTACGGTGGCAGCGGCCAAAATGTTAAACAGAAATTATATAGGGGTCGATATATCCCGGGATGCGGTAAAACTGACCAGTGACCGGCCGGTATCTGTAAAGATACAAAAAGAAGAGGAGACATTAAATGAGGCGGTCAGTAAACAGGTGAGAGCAAGCAGAGTAAAACAGTGCAGTTATATGATTCTGGTCAGACCCCATATTGATTACCTGAATATATTTGATTTTAATGCAATACCGGATAATATGCATATTATTGACAGTTATGAAGTTGAGATGGATGAGCTGATGGGAGAGTGGAAACGAAACGGCCAGGACTTCTCCGGATTGTCCAGGGATGTGCTGCCAAATGCCCAAAAAGCATGAAATTCCATGTGATCTGGGTATTTGACCTTTTTCCTAAAGCAGTCTATAATCTTGTACAGAGAGCTTCCGCATGTACTGGGCGGACGATCGTGTACAAAGACAGAGCAGGAGAAAAAGGAGGTCAAAAGGCAGTATGCGTTACATCAGATTAGGCAATTCGGATTTAAACGTATCCCGCGTCTGCAAGGGATGTATGGGGTGGGGACAGCGGAAACGGACAGCACTCATGGACCCTGGATGAGGCTCATTCCCGTGAGATCATAAAGCGGGGGCTGGAGCTGGGAGTGAATTTTTTTGACACGGCTATCGCCTACCAGAGCGGGACCAGCGAACAGTATGTGGGACTATGGGACGCCTCTCTACGATATTATGGACGGTTTAAACCGGGTGGTGAAGGCGGGGAAGGTCCGCTATATCGGGCTCTCCAACTGCTATGCCTACCGGCTGGCCAAGAGGCCCGGGGAGACGTCGGCCCGTCTTGAGCAGGATTCCTACGCGAAACTGAAATATGACAGGACTGCCGAAGCGGACGGCAGAGTGATTGAGCGGGTGGGGGAGAAGCATGTCTGGTCTGTGGGGAGCCAGAAGATTTAGAGGATTTTATGAATATATGAGGAGGAAAAAACATGGATTATCGTAAAACGGACCCGGAATTTATGGAGAGGGTGTCCCATTTTGCCTATGATGAGGTGGTGAATGAGCCGGGACAGGGGCTGGATGCCCCGACCCGTTATCTGGCCATCCTGGCGGCGCTTATAGGCTGCCAGGGAGCAGACATGTACAGGGAGACTCTGCCGGCAGCATTGGACGCCGGGCTGACTCCTGTGGCGGTAAAGGAGATGGTGTACCAGTCTGTGGACTACCTTGGCATGGGGCGGATGTGGCCCTTCCTTAAGATTACCAATGAGGTTATGACGGAAAGGGGGATTTCGCTTCCCCTGGAAAGCCAGGCGGTGACCACCATGGAGGATCGGCTGGAGAAAGGGGCTAAGGCCCAGGCGGAGATATTCGGGGATCACATGAAGGAGGCCTGGAAGGCAGGCCATATCAACCGGTGGCTGGCCGCCAACTGTTTCGGGGATTACTACACGAGGACAGGTCTTACCCTGGCTCAGAGGGAGATGATCACCTTCTGCTTTCTGGCCGCTCAGGGGGGATGTGAGCCCCAGCTGACATCTCACGCCAAGGGAAATATGAATCTGGGAAATGACAGGGAGTTTCTGGTGAAGGTGGTGTCCCAGTGCCTGCCTTATATCGGGTATCCCAGGAGCCTTAATGCGGTGGCGTGTATCAATAAGGCGGCGGAGTGAGTGCAGTGCAGGCTTACAGCTGTGTCAGGACAAAAATGATCGCTTAAACATGCTCCGGGGAAAGGCGTCAGGATGAATAGCAGGATATTTACTCGTGAAGAGGAGGCTGTGCTAGGGGAGATAGGAATTACATATACTGTTCATCCAGGGCATCTGGTCTATATGAAAGGCGACCCGGCAGACCGGGTTTACTATATCAAGAAGGGCCGTGTGAGGATTTTTGAAAATCTGTATTCGGGCCGGGAGATGACGCTGGATGTGGCGGAAGCTGGCAGGATCTTTGGGGAGTCGGCTTTTGTGCCTGGGAACACGCGGCCTGCCTCCGTGGAAGCGGTGAGCAGAGTCACCCTGATCTCTTTCAAAATGGCGGATATACTTCCCTATTTTCGCTCCAGAGCCGAGTTTGCCCTTCATTTTCTCCAGCTTTGTTCCAACACCATGGACCATCTGACGGCCCGGATGGAGGAACAGTGTTTGCTGGACCGGTTTGGCAAAGTAGCCAGCTATCTTTTGGATGTGACGGAAAAGAACTCTCAGGATAAGGGGATTGAAGGCGGCGCGGTTCCCTATACCCACGAAGATCTGTCAGTGACCCTTGGACTTAACAGGTCTACAGTGACTATGGTATTAAAAGAATTTGAGCAGATGGGATGTCTGGAACGGGGATACGGGTATCTGAACGTGAAGGACAGGAAGGCGCTTAAGGAGATAGTGGAAGGGCAGAAGAACCGGTAGGGGCGAAAAAGAAAAAATTTTGGAGATTGTTGCATATACAACAATCTCTTTTCTTATCTTATATATAATAAAACAGATGAAAACAAAAATAAAACATGCGCCTGATCGCAATAAGCGGGGATGCGGCCATCTGTGAAGTTAAAACCTGACGGTTCGGGATAGGAGAAGAGGAAGTTTAGGGGCATCCGGGGTGCGGAACGGAGGAGAACATGAAAAAACTGGAAATGCTGCTTTACATACTTGGCGGGAATGTGCTGCTGGCCTTTGCCGTGTGTACCTTTGTGGTTCCCAATGGGTTTATGCTGGGCGGATCCACAGGTATCGCCTTAGTGGTGCGGTCTTGGATCCCGCTGCCGATCTCCACCATCACGGCGGTTATCAATGTGTCTCTGTTTGTACTGGGGTATATCTTTTTGGGAAAGAAGTTTGCCATGACTTCCCTCATCTCCACAGTGATCTATCCGGTGATCTTAGGGGTGTTTGAGCGGCTTCCCATGGGAACCTGGTTTTCCGGCGATACGTTTTTGTCCGCCGTGTTTGCGGGAGTTTTGATGGGCGGCGGCATCGGGCTTGTGATCCGGGCAGGCGGGTCCACAGGAGGCATGGATATTCCGCCCTGTATTTTACAGAAATTAAAGGGAATCCCTGTGGGCAATTCCATGATGTGCTTTGATATTGTGATCCTGGGACTGCAGATCTTAAGAGGGGGATGGGACGGCATCCTTTACGGGATCGTGGTGATTGTGCTCACGTCGGGGATGATGAACCAGACCATTCTTTCCGGGGAGAAGAAGATTGAGCTTATTATCATTTCCCACAAATATGAGGAGATCTGCAAGGCTGTATTAAATGACCTGGACAGCGGTATGACGTTTCTGAATATTGAGACCGGATACCGCAATGAGGCCCAGAAAGCCATCTTCAGCGTGGTGTATGCCAAGCAGTACCCAGGATTTCGGGATAAGGCCCTGGAGATCGATCCCAATGCCTTTATCGTGGCCGCGCCGGTGATGAATGTAAACGGGCGCGGGTATACGCTGTCCCGGTAGATCCGGGGTCTGTTTTATGGCAGGGTTACAGATAAGTCAGGTTCATGACGATCCCCTGCGGATAGTCGCCGTATTTTTCGCCGAAAAGGTTGATCCCGCCTACATGTTCCGCGTCTTCTTTTACCTGTATTTTCAGGGAGATATAGGGAAGGTTTTCTATGTTTAAGTCTTTTAGTTCAATCGCCGGGTTGGCCAGGGCGCCGTCTAGATAACCGCCTTTTTCCCGGACGGAGAACGTCCTTAGGAGACCGTACTGAGTGTTGCTGTTGGGCCAGGCAGGCGGGGTCAGCTTTCCCCTTCTGGAGCCGAAATCTCCCGGGGAAAGGAAGGTTCCCACCTCCACCTGATTGATGGATACCGTAATGTCAGAAGGCCAGTTTTCCAGAAATCCCGGCGCCTCGGAGCAGATCTCCATGGAAAAGGAGATTTCACCAGGGGAAGCAAGGGATTGTGGATGTTGGGGAAACGGTACTCCAGGTAACCTTTGGTAAACCAGATCAGCTGGGCTTTAACCCTGGCCGGGGTGTAAAAGGACTGGATGGTGTCATAGGCGTCTATGGGTCCGTTTTCGTCGGCCAGCCCGCAGGTGGGATGGATGCCACAGTCCCAGTAATTTCCGATGGGCATATCCAGGGAAATGGTCTTGCTGGCAGAGTCTATGTCAGCGTCAAAGGTTTCCAGATGAAAGGACTGCATGCTGCACAGGCACACCCGCATGGACCCGTGAAATCCGGGCTGGCGCTCGGTGATGACTAACTGGGCCGCCTCAAGAGTCTTGATGTGCAGGGCGGCGGAGGATAGAGGAATGTTTAAAATAGAGGCGATCTCCTGGAGAGAGCGAGGGGTGGTCTTTAACATATCAAGGATTTCAAGACGTATAGGGGAGGAGAGAGCCTTCCCTATTTTTGTTATCTTCTCTCTGTGGGAGGGATTGCTTAGATGGAGGCGGATGTTCCGCTCACCGATGATCTGTATGGTGCGTTTTTCTTTTCCAGCCATGGAGGCTCCTTTCCTGTAACAGATGTGTAGGGCTTTCGCGAGACTTAAAAACCTGGCAAATGTTCAGATAGCTAAATTTTTGCGGGGGTCTGTATCACAAGGGTGTCATTGCGTTTATCATACGCTTTGTTACATAGAAAGTAAAGTAAAAGATTTCTTGCGGAAATAATTGTGCTGGGGGCTGATTTCGGCTATAATGGTTGTGGACAGATTGATACGCGGCGTATGTGGCGGCAAGAAATGGCCGGTGTATGGGCTGGCAGTTTGGTCATAAAAGCGAATATAAGGAGAAACGATATGGGGAAGTTTTTCAGTGATGTGGTGGAGCAGGCGCTTAAGGATATTTATTATGATGTGACCACGGGGCGGGGGCAGGAGAGCTTCCGGCGCCTGGAGCAGGCTTCGGCGGCAGGGGACGGGGACGCCTCCTGTATTTTGGCCAGGTGCCTGTGCGGGTATCAGTATACATGGGAGGGACACGGATTTCCGGAGGATGACGACAGAGCTATTGCTCTTTACCACAAGTCGGTGGAGCAGGGAAGTGCCATCGGCGTGCTGGTGGCCTTAAGAACCGGGGAATTGACGCCCCAGGATCAGGCAAAGATGCCGTTTTCCAGCCTGCAGGAGGCCTTTGACGTCGTCCTTAGGAAGGCGGAGATGGGGGACGCGTTCTGCCAGTACACGGTGGGGAACGCCTATTTCTGGTGGGACTTTTTGGAGATCCAGGGCAAAGGAAGGGAGTCATTTGCCAATCCGCAGGCGTTTAAAGCGTATTTAAGGGAAAATATCTCTAAGTGCGAGGACTGGTTCTGGAAAGCGTTTAGGGGCGGTATGTACCATGCGGGCAATAATCTGTGCCGATATTACGAGAAGGGGGACGAGGATATTATCGCGCCCCAGCCTGAGAAAGCCCAGGGGATCTGGCGCATGGGGGCGGAGCTTGGCTATCCGGTTCACCAGTACATTTACGCCAAAGATCTGGACAAGGCGGGGAATAAAGCGGAAGCTTTGCGGTGGCATGAGAAGGCGGCCGCAGGCGGGGAGAAGGATAGCTGGTTTTATGTGGGCCTGGCCTATGAGGAGGGAAAGATCGTTCCCAAGGATTCCGGCCGCGCAGCTTTGTGCTATGAGAAGGGGATGAAGCCCACCGGGAGTATTGGTTGCTACAACCGGCTTGGGGCGCTGTATTTTAAAGGTGAAGGCGTTCCCCAGGATTATGAGAGAGGCGTAAAGCTTATCATGAGGGCCTATGAGGAGGAGAATAACTGGGGATGCGTTTATCTGGGCAAGGCTTATCTGTACGGGCTGGGAGTGCGGCAGGATTACCAAAAGGCCAGGGAGTTTTTGGAGAAAGTGACCTGGAACGATGAGGAGGCGTTCTATCTGCGGGGAGTGATCTATGCCCAGGGCCTGGGAGTTCCGGCAGATATTAAGAAGGGCGTGGAGTTCCTCCAGAAAGCGGGAAACCGGGCCGACGCCCAGGAGGAGCTTGGAAAGTACAAAAAGACGCTGTTTGGAAAATGGGTCCGCAGGTGAGTGTGTTGGAGGCGGCAGGTATTGGATGAAAATTTATTACATAAAAAGGAGAAGATCAGCATGAAGCAGGATATGATCGTGATTCTGGATCTGGGAAGTACGAAGAATACGGATATTGCCCGTCAGATCCGCGATATGGGGGTGTACAGCGAGATCCATCCACACGACATTACGCCAGGGCAGCTAAAGGGGCTGGAGAATGTGAAGGGGATCGTGTTAAACGGCGGGGAAAACCGGGTGGTGGACGGCGCGCTGGTGGATATTGACCCGGCTATCTATGAGTGCGGGTATCCCATTCTTGCCATTGACCATCCCACGGCAAAGTGCGAGAGGAATTTAGAGGAGCTTCCGGATGAGGCCCCTCTTAAGGAGTTTGTGTTTGACGTGTGCCAGGCTTCGGCCAACTGGAATATGAAGAATTTTATAGCGGACCAGGTGGAGCTTATCCGCAGGCAGGTGGAAGATCGGAAGGTTCTTCTTGCCCTGTCCGGCGGCGTGGATTCTTCGGTGGTTGCGGCGTTGCTGATCAAGGCCATCGGAAATCAGCTGGTGTGCGTCCATGTGAACCATGGGCTCATGAGAAAGAACGAATCGGAGAGCGTCATTGAGGTGTTTAAGAACCAGCTTCACGCCAATCTGATCTATGTGGACGCCACTGACCGGTTTTTGGGGAAGCTGGAGGGCGTGGCGGACCCGGAGAAAAAGAGAAAGATCATCGGCGGGGAGTTTATCAGGGTGTTTGAGGAGGAGGCCAGAAAGCTGGAGGGCATCGACTTTTTGGGCCAGGGAACCATTTACCCGGATATTATTGAGAGCGGAACTAAGACAGCCAAGATGGTAAAGTCCCACCACAATGTGGGCGGGCTGCCGGAGGATCTGAAGTTTGAGCTGGTGGAGCCGTTAAAGCAGCTGTTTAAGGACGAGGTGCGGGCCTGCGGTGTGGAGCTGGGGTTGCCGGAGTCTATGGTATACCGTCAGCCGTTCCCGGGGCCGGGGCTGGGCGTGAGATGCTTAGGGGCCATTACCAGGGACAGGCTGGAAGCTGTGCGGGAGTCGGACGCGATCTTGAGGGAAGAGTTCGCGAAGGCCGGGCTTGATAAGAAGGTGTGGCAGTATTTTACGGTGGTGCCGGACTTTAAGTCTGTGGGAGTGAAGAACAATGCCAGGTGTTTTGATTATATGGTGATCATCCGGGCTATTAATACTGTGGATGCTATGAGCGCCAGCGTTGAGAGGGTGGACTGGGATGTGCTGCAGAGGATTACGGACAGGATTCTTGATGAGGTGGGGAATGTGAATCGGGTGTGTTTTGATATGAGTCCGAAACCGCCGGCGACGATAGAGTTCGAGTAGCGGATAAAATCCCGGAAATGCTGATAAAATGGGCGTTTCCGGGAGTGCTTTATGCCGTTTGGCTCTAAAATGGCTCTAATTATTTGAGGAATACTGGACTTTGGGTGGGTATCATGATACCTGCCTTTTTAATAAAGAGGAATTTCTC
>CAJUPQ010000070.1 GCA_910588505.1 uncultured Hungatella sp.
TTATTGTATTTTCAAGGTGCATAGGCACTTATTCAAGTGCGAAGTTTGAGTAAATGATAAAGACGAATTTAGCGCAGGCAGTTGATGCAACGAATGATGCGGGTTTTTCCAACCTTGGACGTGTAAAGGGAACGATGACCGAGGACAATGTTTCTGGGGAAGGAATCATTTATTATGATATCCGTTTTACAGCATATCATAAGGAAAGTGAAATGAATATTTTGATAAATGCTCAACGTAGCACCACTACGCCTCCGCTTTTTCCTTTGCGCTCTCGAAAAAGCATCCTCACCGAAAATGAAAGGTATTTAAATCGAGTTATACTAGAGCGTGTCTGAAAATTTCTGAAGGACTGTCAATATGCTGAAAATCAGCAGAAACAATACCGAAATTGGCTTGGTGTATTGCCTTTAAAGTTATATAATTCCCTGGTTTTCTCTGCTGTTTTTGGTCAAATCACATCAGAACTTGTGCAATTTTTAATTTTCAAACACGCTCTAGGCCGCCTTTAGGCGGAAACGCAACGAGCCCCTGGAAGGGGCATCCCAGACCTCCAGCAGAGCTAGTGGTTGAGCCGGCGGCCGTGATTCGAAGAACTAAAAAGGTATGGGAAATAGGCAATGATATTCCGGATACCATTTCCCAGGGAGGAACAGGAAAGGGGATGATCCGCTGTTTTACCGGGTAAGGGGGGCAGAGGGCTGGAGAAAGGCGGTAGTACATTCCCTGATTGGTTTATGATACGGCAGGGTAAAAACATATGGTTTCAAGTGGGCACACGGCAACTTAACCTCCCATGTTCCGCGAGGCCTTCCGATAGAAGAACACGGAAAGCCCCATGGCCACAGTCCACCCTACAGGCCATGCGCACCATATGCCCAGGGCGGTCTTCGTCCAGCCTGGAAGAATAAAGACCAGAAGGACGCGCAAGATCAAATCCGTAAAGGTGGCAGCCATAAACTGGTTCATGGCGCTGATTCCCCGGAGGATCCCGTCTGCCGTTAACTTGGCGGATACCACAAAATAGAAAGGCGACAGAATCCATAAAAACTGTCTTCCGGTCATCAGCGCCGCCCCGGAGCCTTTCTCCATAAACAGAAGAAGCAGGTATTTTCCGAAACCAATGTAAGCGATACAGAAAGGAACGCACAGGCACCAGACCATTTTGATTCCTGCCCGGAAGCCTGCGCGGATCCGGCCGTATTGATGGGCTCCCAGGTTCTGGGCCGTATAATTGGAAATTCCGTTGCCGATGGTGGTGAAGGAGGTGATGACCATGTTGTTCAGCTTCACCGCCGCGGAATAGCCGGCCATGACCGAGGGGCCGAAGCCGTTGATGACGCTCTGGATCATGATATTGCCTACGGAGATAAAGCTTTGCTGGAAGATGCTGGGGATGGCGATGACAAGGATTTTCCCTAAAAGAAACCGGTCAAATAAGGGCGTTTTTTCCTGAACCGGGATTTTTTTCAGCCGTGTCCACACCGTCACAACAGCCAGGACGCAGCTGACTCCCTGA
The DNA here is from genome assembly GCA_910588505.1 of uncultured Hungatella sp. Classification (GTDB taxonomy): domain Bacteria; phylum Bacillota; class Clostridia; order Lachnospirales; family Lachnospiraceae; genus UBA3402. The sequence goes on from CAJUPQ010000070.1 coordinate 1,520, forward strand.
CACAAAAACGTTGCCCAGGCAACCCCGGCCACTCCCATGTGAAATGCCGTTACAAACAGGATATCCACAGCAATATTGGAGGTGGAGGACACTGCCAGAAAGTAAAAGGGCGTCTTGGAATCCCCCAAAGCGGAGAAAATCCCCGTGGCGATATTATAAAAGAATACAAAGGGCAGGCCCCACATATAGATATCCAGATACACCATGGAATCGGCAAAAACTTCTGCAGGTGTCCGGATCAGCCGAAGCAATGGGCCGCATCCCAAAATCCCTCCAAGCATCAGCGCCCCGCAGAGGACGGCGCTGAAGATGCAGGCGGTGGATACGGCGGTTTTCAGCCTGCCGTAGTCCCGGGCGCCGAAGAGCTGCGAGACGATGATGGAACAGCCCATATTGCAGCCGAAGGCAAAGGCAATGAAGATCAGGGTGATTTCATAGCTGTTACCCACGGCTGCCAGGGCGTTCTCTCCGATGAACTTACCGGCCACCAGACTGTCCGCAATGTTGTAAAGCTGTTGAAAAATGATGCTGCCGAACAAGGGAAGGCAGAACCTCCACAATACGGTTTCCGGTTTTCCCATTGTCAAATCTTTATTCATAAAATTATACCTCCCATGGATGCAAAGTAGGCTTCTGCCCTTTGCTTCCTCTTTACATCTGTTTGAAACCCTATTATAATACATTTCTTAGATATGAAAAATGTATATTTTATATCGGAGGAATATAAAAAATATATGATTTATCATGTTATGGAACAATTGAAACTGATATAAAAGCAGGAACCTGATATGACATTGATGGAATTGAAAGAGCAGCTGAAGGGGAAGTACCCTGCCGGCAGCGCAAAGCAGCTGGAGAAACTGGAAAGGGAACTGTGATTCGCGGATTTTGACAGCCAAACCGCCCTGGAACTGGGCAGCCGGATGGTGCGTTTATCCCGAAAATACGGGGAAGGGATTGCGGTCCGGATCATGCGGGAATCGGACGGAATGGCTGTTTTCCAATATGTGGAAGACGACAGAGCGCGGAGAAATCTGGATTTTGCCATGAAAAAGCGGAATGCGGTATTAAAAACAGGGCACTGCAGCCTGTGGGCCATGGTGTGGAAGCAGACTCATGGCGGCCCGTCCTCTGATGTGGCGGCAATTGCCTGGATCCCGGGCTTTTCTTTTGCGACGTGCAGGGCGTTTTCTAAAAGAAAATTGGCGATTGACAGTCACCATGCTCTATGATATGCTGTATAAAACAGAACATATGTTTGCAAAGGGAGATGAGAATATGGGTTGGACGTTTACGGAGATTGTCAATGCGTTTCAGGGGTATATCAAAGGGAGTAAATACATAGATGTCTGCCATACAAAGTTTGGATATGTGATCCTTCATTATGATCCGGCTGCAGGTGATTTCGCCTATATACCGGAGGTTATTGAAACACCGGAAGAACTGCTCCAATGTCTGAAGGAGGAGATCGTCATGGATGTCCTGCAGGACACGGAACATGATCTGGAGGATGCGACAGAAGCAGAACTGACGGAAATAGAGGCTATGACAGAGAAATATATGACAATATTAGAAGGAATGAAACCTGCTGTCTGATAAAGGCGGCCAGGGCTATGCTTAAGGTGAGGGAGATCACAAGACCTGTTCGGAAGATCTGTTTTTCTTTCTGAACATCAGCGGCAACGAAACGGGATATGGCGGTCTGGATGGAGCCGGCGCGCAGGGCGAAGCAGATGCCGTAGACAGGATGGACCATATTGAAGATGCCAAGACCTTCCGCCCCGATGGTCCGGGACAGGAATATACGGTAGAAAATCCCCCGGCAGCCTGGCGGCAAAGCCGGCGGCGGTGAGAAGGAGGGTGCTGGCGATGAGTGTGTTTTTTTTGAAAAAATCGGTCATGGATGCTCCAGTAAAAAGGGTATTGGTATAACGTATGAGCGGGAAAAGAGGGGTAGAACGGAGCAGAAAAGATTTGCCATCCAAAGCAGAAATTCCATCGTACATTGGACAAATAAAAGATTTTCGTTTATAGTATTTGTAAATTATTAACCAGGAGGTGGATACATTGATATCACTGTATGAAGGCGGAGTTTATCTGGTTAGGGGCACGGAGCTTATCCCTGAAAAGGAAAGGGACAGGGTAAAGGTTCTGACAGGACGAGAGGCGGACAGGGCGGCGAAGAAGAAGGAGACCATCGCGTATTCTATATTGCAGGCACACAACACATCTGATGATATGGAGCATCTGAAGTTCCGTTTTGATTCTATGGCATCTCATGACATTTCGTTGGTACGGGGAAGGCAATGACAGTATCACGCCTCAGCAGATCAAGCAGATCCCGGGGGTGACCGGGCTGGTGTGGGCCCTGCACGACAAACAGGCAGGTGAGGTTTGGACCGTGGAGGAGATCGAGGAAGCCCGCAGGCAGATTGAGGGAGCCGGTTTTCATATGGAGGTGGTGGAGAGCGTCAATGTCCACGACGACATTAAGATCGGGCTGCCTACCAGGGACGGGTATATTGAAAATTACAAGGAGACCCTTAGGAATCTGGCCAGGTTTGGCGTCAAGGTGGTTACCTACAATTTTATGCCGATCTTTGACTGGACACGGACCGATCTGTTCCATCCCATGGGAGACGGTTCCACGGCTTTGTTCTATGAAAAGTACAAGATTCAGGACGACTATAAGGAGATGGCCAGGTATATTTTGGAGAATCTCCACGGCATGACATTCCCCGGCTGGGAGCCAGAGCGCATGGCCCAGCTGGATGAGCTGTTTGAGAAATACCGCCCGGTTACAAAGGAGAAGTTGTGGGAGAATCTGAAATATTTCCTGGAGGCAGTGATGCCTGTGTGCCATGAGACGGGGATCAAGCTGGCGATCCATCAGGACGAATTTTCCGCATCTTTCCGGCCGTGGTGTGTCAGCGGCTGATCGAGCGGGGCGACATGGACACGGGGATCGTGTGCTGCGAGGGGTATGACGATGAGATCATCACCAAATGCTTCCGTCCTTACGACAATCTGACCATTGCGGTGACCCTTAACCCGGACGGAAAGCTGGACAAGGAGATCGTGGCTTCCATGTCCGACAGCCTGACCATGGCCTATGACAGCGAGCAGGTGGCAGGGGTGATGAAGGAGCCTTCTTTGCAGATGGTGTCCTTTACGATCACGGAAAAAGGGTATTCTTTAAGAAACGCGGATCATCAGCTGTTTTCTGCCGTGGCTGCGGATATGGAAGCAGGGCCCAAGGGCTGCAAGACTTTTATGGCCCGGCTGACGGCCATGTGCATTGAGCGTGGGCGGGCCTGCAAAAAGCCTCTTTCCCTGGTCAGCATGGATAATTGTTCCCACAACGGGGAGAAGCTTAAGGCGGCTGTTATGGAGATCGCCGGGGCATGGCGGGATAAGGGGCTGATCACGGACGAGGATCACAGGTATCTGGAGGAGAAGATCGCCTTCCCGTGGACCATGATCGACAAGATCACGCCCCGCCCCCATCCGGTGGTGGAAGAGCAGCTGACCGGGGACGGGGTAGAAGGCATCAGTCCGTTCGTGACCTCCAAGCACACGTATGTAGCGCCTTTTGTCAACGCTGAGAAGCCTCAGTATCTGGTTATTGAAGATCAGTTTCCCTTTTGTGATGCCGGGCTTGATCCAACTTAATGAATTTCCATCTGCTGCGTTGGTTTGTCCTTTCCTTGGCAGGGCAACTATGGTATGATAAAGGGGTACTTGAGATCGGAACGATCAGGAAGAAAAAACGGAGGGAGACAGACATGAGTATTATTGTGAATATTTATTACACAGGCACAGGGGGCAATGCCAGGAAGTTTGCCCAGGAGATGGAGGACAGCGGGGTTGCCCAAAGGATCCGCCAGGAGGAGGGGAACTTAAGATACGAGTATTTCTTTCCCATGGCAGACCCGGAGACCGTGCTTTTGATCGACGGGTGGAAAGACCAGCAGGCCATCGACAGGCATCACGCCTCGCCGATGATGGAGACGATCACCAGGCTGCGGGAAAAATACGACCTGCACATGAAAGTAGAGCGGTATGTGTCGGATGAGGGCGGGATACCGGAGTCGGACAGCCGTTTTATCAAGGAGTAAGGTATGAACAAAGATCTGACCAAAGGTCCGGTCATGGGGTCCATGCTGCTTTTTTCTGTCCCCATGATACTGGGGAATCTTTTGCAGCAGTGCTACAACATAGCGGACACGCTGATCGTGGGAAAGTTTCTGGGGAAAAACGCCCTGGCGGCCGTAGGGTCCTCGTTTACCCTGATGACTTTTCTCACTTCCATCCTTCTGGGGCTGTGCATGGGCAGCGGGGCGCTGTTTTCCATCCGCTTCGGCCAGAAGGACGAGGAGGGGCTGACAGAGAGCATCCGGGCTTCTTTTCTACTCATCGGGGCGGCCGCTGTTTTCCTCAATGCGCTGGCATTTGCCTGCCTGGATCTTATCCGGGTCTTTCTGCAGGTGCCGGATGAGGTGTGGGGCGCTATGCGGGCCTATTTGCTGGTAATCTTCGGCGGGATCATGGCTACGTTTTTGTATAATTATTTCGCGTCCTACCTTCGGGCCGTGGGCAACTCCGTTGTGCCGCTTATTTTTCTGGCAGTCTCGGCGGTTTTGAATATCCTTATGGATCTGTGGTTTGTGCTGGGACTAAAACGGGGAGTGGCCGGGGCGGCGGAGGCTACGGTGATCGCCCAGTATGTCTCCGGCATAGGGATCGCCCTTTATGCCGTAAAAAGGTGTCCCCAGGTAAGGGCCGTGTACCGGGGGAAACGGGTAAAGTGGAGCTGCGTGAAAAAGATTGCCGGATTTTCCATCCTTACCTGTGTCCAGCAGTCGGTGATGAACCTGGGCATCCTGATGGTCCAGGGGCTGGTCAACAGCTTTGGGCCCACGGTCATGGCGGCTTTTGCGGCTGCGGTAAAGATCGACGCGTTCGCCTATATGCCGGTGCAGGATTTCGGCAACGCGTTTTCCACGTTTATTGCCCAGAATTACGGGGCGAAAAAGGCGGACCGGATCCGCCGGGGGCTTAAAGGCGCGGTTTTGGTGTCTATGGGGTTCTGTGTGGCGGTGTCCGGGCTGGTGTGGGTATTTGCCCGTCCCCTGATGGCCATGTTTATTGAGGCAGGGGAAGGGGAGACGATCCTGGAGGGAGTCCGGTATCTGAGGATTGAGGGGGCTTTTTACTGCGGGATCGGCTGTCTGTTTTTGCTTTACGGGCTGTACCGGGCTCTGGGCAGGCCGGGGATGAGCGTGGTGCTTACGGTGATTTCCCTTGGCACCAGGGTGGCGTTGGCCTATGGGCTGTCCGCGTCGCCTTTTTTGGGGGTAACGGGTATCTGGTGGTCAGTGCCTATCGGGTGGTTTTTAGCGGACGTGGTTGGGATCGCCTATTATGGAGTCAAAAGAAAGCAGCTGCTTTCCTGGGATCAATAGAGGAGGTTATAAAGAATGGATATCGTGCTGTTAGAGGGGCTGGGTGTTTCCGATCAGGTGCTGGAACGCCACAGCCGGAGACTGGAAGGCTTGGGACATGTTTTGACTGTTTATGAGAAAAACACCGACCCAAAGGTCCAGGAGGAAAGGTGCCGGGACGCGGATGTGGTCATGCTGGCCAACATGCCTTTGGCGCTGTCGGCGGTGGAGAAGGCAAAGAATCTGAAATTTATCGACGTGGCGTTTACAGGCGTGGACCATATTCCGATGGAGGAGGCCAAAAGACGGGGCATCGCCGTCAGTAATGCTTCCGGCTATGCCACCCAGGCTGTGGCGGAATTGTGCATCAGTTTTATGATCCAGCTGCTGCGGAATGTGGAGGAGACCCAGAGGCAGTGCCGCGGCGGCGGCACAAAGGAGGGGCTGGTGGGAAGCCTTTTGTGGGGAAAGACTGTAGGTATCGTAGGCGCAGGGGCCATCGGAAGGCGGGTGGCCAGTTTGTGCAAAGGATTTGGGTGCAGGGTGGTGGCTTTTAACAGGAGCAAGGTCATGGACGAGGCCATTGACTGTCAGGTGTCTTTGGAGGAGCTGTTGTCCCAGGCGGACATTGTGTCGCTGCACTGTCCTTTGACGGAGGATACCAGGGGCCTCATTGGCTCCAGGGAGCTTGGGCTTATGAAAAGGAGCGCGGTCTTGATCAACACGGCGCGGGGCGGCGTTGTGGACAGCCGGGCATTGAGCGGCGCTTTGAGGAAGGGGGAGATTGCGGGGGCGGCCTGCGATGTTTTTGAGACGGAGCCGCCGCTGCCTCTGGACCACCCGCTGCTTCACTGTCCCAATACCATAGTGACGCCTCACATCGCCTTTGCCTCTGTGGAGTCCATGGAGCAGAGGGCGGATATTGTGTTTGAGAATCTTTATGCGTGGCTGGAGGGGAAACAGATCCATAAGGTGGTTTAAAAGAGAAATAGCCGTCTTTATGTTTCTATCTATTTTTATTGTTATCTGCTGCAACTGGATCACATCTATTTAGGAATGAATTGCTGCTTCGTTGAGTGAGCAAAGGCGGATTTGGTCGCGGAGCCAGGGCGGGAAGCATGTTGTTTGAGTCCGCAAATGCCATAAACATAATCCTTTCCTATGGTTGAAATATGGCGGCTAATATCGTTACTGACCAACACCATATTTTAATAACACGAGGAAAAACACCGGAAAACACGGTCTTTTTATGATTTTCCGTATTTTATAAAGCAAGCCGCGGAGTATCCATGCGTGTATAGGAACATAAAATCTCGAATACCCGAATCCGCGGAAGAACGGAATCTTAATAGTGCTTTCAATTGCAAGGCAACGCAAGGCAACAGATCCTATCGGGTTCACAACAACATTGTCTTAACTTTACTCAACAATATATTTGATGCCATAAAAAGAAGCTATTTTTCGCTGCGAAGTTGAGGCAGCGCCCCCTACCGGAACCACCTCAAGTGAGCAACCCCTGGCCAGCGAATTCTGGTTTTGCCAGGCAGAGGAGAGCTGTCCCGTCAGGGTGAATCTATGCCATGGAGATGAGACCAGGAAAACAGGAGGGCCTCACCCCGAGTGTTTTCCGCTTTAAGGGCTCATCGGAATGTTTGGCATATCTGAACCCGGACGGGACAGCTCTCCTCTGCCTGGCATTGCGCCAATCCCCGCCCTTTGCTCACTCAACAAAACAGCAATATGACGAAATGAAAGCTCCGTTTTATTTGAACTAGAATCATTTAAGCGCTATGCTTATTGTCATAATCCAAACCTGATTTGTGATGGTTTAGAGCGTATGCCTAAAGAGCATGGAGAAATATAGGCGGAAGGTATTTGTGATCCGTCTTAAAATCCTTTATAATGGATAAAACGGGAACCGGGCAGGTGAAAAGGAGGATACTATGAAAAAATTAGGGTTTGGACTTATGAGGCTGCCTCTTGTGGATAAGGCAGATCCGGCCGCGGTGGATGTGGAGCAGGTTAAGGAGATGGTGGATCTGTTTCTTGAGAGAGGATTTACCTATTTTGATACGGCCTGGATGTACTGCGGATTCCACAGCGAGAATGTGACCAGGGAGGCCCTGGTGGACCGTTACCCCAGAGAAGCGTTTACCCTGGCTACAAAGCTTCATTCAGGGTTTTTTAACAGCCTGGAGGACAGGGATAAGGTGTTTTTTGAGCAGATGGCCAAGACCGGGGCGGAATATTTTGACTATTATCTCCTTCATGGAATTTCCCAGAGCAGTTATGGAAAATATGAGGAGTTTGACTGCTTTGGCTGGCTGCGGGAGAAAAAGGAGCAGGGCCTTGTGAGACACATGGGATTTTCGTTCCATGACAACGCCCGGCTTTTGGACCGGATCTTGACAGAGCATCCGGATATGGAGTTTGTTCAGCTGCAGATCAATTATCTTGACTGGGAGAGTCCCTGGATCCAGTCACGCCAATGTTACGAGACGGCTAAAAAGCACGGGGTTCCGGTGATCGTTATGGAACCGGTAAAGGGAGGCACCCTGGCCCAAATACCAAAAAAGGCAGAGGAGCTTTTTTTGGAGTATGCTCCGGGGATGTCGATCCCTTCCTGGGCGGTGCGGTTTGCGGCGTCCCTGGATAACGTGATGATGGTGCTTTCCGGAATGAGCAGCCTGGAACAATTAAAGGACAATACGGGGTACATGGAAGATTTCCGTCCTTTTGACGACCGGGAGTGGGAACTTGTGAGGAAGGCGGCGGATATGATCAATGAGGCCACGGCAGTACCCTGTACCGGCTGCGCTTACTGCGCCGATGGGTGTCCTGCCAAGATCGCTATCCCCCAGTATTTTTCTCTTTATAATGAGGATATGCGGGAGTCAAAGGACAAAGGATGGACTGCCAATGTGACCAATTACCAGCAGCTGACCCATAAGTTCGGAAAAGCCGGCGATTGTATCCAGTGCGGCCAGTGCGAGAGCATCTGTCCCCAGCATCTGCCGGTTATGGAGCATTTGAAGGCGGTTTCTGCTCATTATGATAAGTAGGCGGCCGGTTCACGGCCAATAGATCAAACCTCTGCTAAAGCGTTGGCTTTGGCAGGGGTTTTTGTCTTGTGGCGCGGGAAAGACAGTGGTAAAATAGCGGTAACGGGAAGAAAGGGGAGAAAATTTATGTATCCGGTTGTGGATATGAGGGCCACTGGCGTTCGTCTGCGCCAGATTATGGAAATAAGAGAAGTGACGGCTAAGGATATCCAGCGGTATCTGGGCCTGGCCTGCGTGCAGAGCGTGTATCGGTGGCTCGGGGGACACAGCCTGCCGTCCATGGACAATCTGTATGCGCTTTCGGAACTTTTTCAGATGCCTATGGACCAGATGATCGTGGGCAGCAGGCGGTTTGGGACAATAAGTTCCTACAGGGCATTTTGTGCCAGGATGGCTGCGTATGAGCGTAAGATACAAATCGAGAGAGACAGGGCGGCATAAAAAGGTGTGGCTGATCAGGAGCAAAGAGACTCCGGAAGTACATGAAAGACAAAGAGGAGGTAAAAGAAGTATGGAAGTCAGTGGAAATGAGCCGGAAGCCAAGGGGGCTCTTTCTGGTTTTACAGCCCTTTTTGAAAACCAGAAGCAGGCGAAACAGGCAGATGCCTGGAGGCGTTTTTTTCTGTCGGAGGAATTTCTGGGGGAGCAGTTTTCGGAAAGCTTTGGCAAAGGGATGTTTGCTTATCTTGCAGGGCCGGGGAGCAACGTCTGCCCCCCAAAAGATTTTCCTGCCGGGTTTTTGCAGGAGCTGGCCATTGCTTATGCCATCGGACCTGATTACGGTGAGGAAGCCGAACGAGAACTTCTTGCGGGGAGGGCATACGCGGCCAGAGTGTTTGACATTCCGGCAGAAGAGGGCAGCCTTTTTAGAAAGGCTGTTTCCAGGTTACGGCAGCCTGCCAATAAGGCGAGGTTTAACGCGTTTTCCGATTATATTGCCATCAGGGAGATGGAGGCGCGGGGGGAGGTGACGGAGGAGAACCGCAAGGCATGGGAGAGTATCCTGAAGATGTGCCAGGTTCATTACCTCTATGAGCGCAACGGAAAGCAGATGGGGAGCGGGGCTTATGAGAGCCGCAGCGAATGTGTGGTAAAGCTGTATGTGCAGTGGCTTAAGGATGGGGACGCGCCGCGGTGTGTGCTGACTTATTTTTACAAAAATCTGGCTTTCCGGGAGTTGGAGCGCAGCAGTACCAGGGGATTGTACGGCGGTTTGAAAGAGCAGGTGGTCAGACAGCTTCCTGACGTGGAGGAGATCGTGTTCGGGGAAGGCGGGAAAGAACAGGCCATCACAAAGCTTTACCGGGAAACTGCCCGGATCATCAATGATCATCAGACGAATTACGACCATCATATTTATGGGGAGACGGATGAGATTCGGCAGCGGATCGGAAAACTTTTGGCTCAGCCCCAGTGGCAGGAGCTGAAAGGGGACCGGACGTTTTTTGACCGGCTGTTTTTTGTGGCGTCCCGGCTGGTGATGCCCAGATCTTTGGCAGAGTGGCTTCTTGGGTATCTGAGGGACGGGGAATTTCCGGAGCCTGGGAGGACGGAACTGGAACAGAAGATCCTGCGGACAATGGGTATCGAGAGGCTGTGCAAAGAGATTAATTACAGATATGATATGGAGTTTTTCCATGAAGATATGGATGCCGGAAAAGACAGCGGGGATTTCTGGCAGTATTTTCTTATGAGAGGATTTGGCTACCGCCATGTGCCGGTCCGGGGGCAGTGGGAGGAGGATTACATTTATGTGAAAGATGGAGAGTGTTATCTTCCTGCGTATGTGGATCTTATGTTTTCTCCTTCCAGAGTCTGGCAGAAAGCTTTCGTGGGATGGGATGAGGAGTCCCAGTCCATTGCCGTGCCGGTGAGCGGGGAGTGTTCCATGCCAGGGGGACGTAGACTTCGGGTGGAGTTTCATTATCACTACTGTTTGTATTTCGTGGACGGCAGGCAGGCGGTAAGGCCTGTGCTGGATTTTGGCGATCTGCGGGACTGCGAGGGACATCTGGAGGATCCGCGGGAATTCTTCTTTCTCCTGGCAGTGACCTCCATTACATGGAAAGACAGGCAGGAGGCCGTGGCTCTTATTGAGAAATGGCTTGGGCGTATACCGGCCCATCCCATAACGCGCCCGGTCATAGCCAGGCTTTTGGCGGCTGACAATGACCGGCTGCCCGGGGATGCGAGGGCCGTGTATTACGGAGAACAGGAGCGGTTTTGTTTTCGGGCGGTTGTAGGGGATGAGGGAATAAACGTTTTCCGACAGGTGGATTATGGGTGGCAGGATATTTTGTTCCGTCAGCCGGAGTTTGGCTGGGAAGAGGCAGAGCTGCCCCGGGCACTTGGAAGAAAGGCGAAAGGGGGCTTTGGGGATACCTGTGAGACGGGAGAGGAACCTGCTGACAGGGAAAACGGAAACGGCCGGACAGAAGATTTCTGGGAGGAGACTGCCGGAGCGATCCTTGAATGCCTTCGCCAGCCAAGGCCGGCGCGAAAGGACGCGCGGATGGTTGCGGGCATGGGCAGGGATGAGAAGATGGCGGCGGTCCTGGATGCTATGGGCTATGATGAGAAGGGGGAGAGCTACTGTGTGCTGCGCTACGGGGATAAAAAGCACAGACGCCATGACCGGGTATTTTACGGCGCTAAGGCTCCTTTTGGATTTCCTATAGAGGCCCAGTCTGCGGACTATGAGCGGTGGATGGAGTATCTTATGTCGGTTTCTGTCTCAAAGATCAAGGAGAGGAAGTGGCCGGTGGCCCGGTTTGGATGGGGATTTAAATATTCCAACCAGTCGGATTTTCATCCGGTCTGCGTCTACCAGGGGGAAAGCGGCAGCTTTTATGCCTACGGAACCATTAAGATGCACCGGGGGGACAGCATCGGGGCTGTTTTGGCAGAGCTTATGGAGGAGGAGTTTGAGGGCGTCACGGAGGTTGAAACATATGAAGGATGCCTTACGGTGTCCCGGTTTGACCACAGGCTGGAATACTGTTATGAGGAGAAAGACCGAATAAGGTCTCTTTACAGCGAGGAGGAGACGCTGGCGGACTGGTTTACGGTTTTTGGGAGGTTTGGGATCTGGATGGAATTTGCCCGGTGGATGGACGGGCTTTTGGGGGAGGAGCTGCCGGCGTGGGTGAATATGGTTGTGCTTAGCCTGGATATGGACAGAGGGGGAGCGGTGTGCCTGCGGGGGATTCACAGGGAAGATTGCCTGGAGGAGGATGAGTGGGAAGACGGCTGGCCGGAGGAAGATGAGGGGGACGCGAAGACCGAAAGTAGGATTTTGGATGGGAAAGAGGCCTTGGGACGGGAAGGCGGCCTCTGTGAGGATGAGGGGGAAGAGACAGAGGACGATGCGGAATACTGTCCGGATACTGCCCTGTTTATCTGGAGGAGCGGGATAGAAGCTTTGAGGGAGGCGGCTGTGTGGTATGCTCAGAGCAGGCGGGAAATCTGGCTTATGAGAGGAAGGGAAGTGGAGATTGTGGTTTTGGATTGAGGGATTGGGTTGGGTTATTTATTGCCATAGTGGCCTCTGCAGTGGGCGATGGAGAGTCGCCCGTTTCCATGTGGTAGAAGAGACGGTCTTTCTCGTTGACGCGGCGGCTGTATTGGCCTTGCAGGTTGCCGGAAAGGGGTTCGGCTTTCCGATCCCTTTCATACAGCCGTTCCGCTCCATATCCTGCCGCCATGACAAGAAACAGCTGGACCATCTGGTTCAGGATTACACTTACATCCATATCCTGCCGCCTTACTGCCCGGCCTGCTCCATCTCATAGGCCTGTCTGTCCATGACCCTGAAAAATGGATAGTAAATGGCAATGCTCATCACGAGGAGTACCACCTGCAAAAGGGCCCCAGGGAGAGGATATGGTCGGCGACATTCTTTTCGCCTGGGGATAAGTGGGTCTGGCGCCGGAGTTTTTCTTCTAACAGCATGGGGATTCCTTCTTTTGAACGGTTGTTTTGGGTATAGTGTATCATATGGGGCGGGGGCGTTTCAAGGTTAAAGTTTCAGCGGGAAGCGTAACGTGCTTGAATATGCCCGGCAAAAATGATATGATGAAAAACAAATTATAAAGCCGCAAAACGGTTATAGGGAGCGGCAGAAAACACAGGAGAGGGTGGTAATTACATGAATTTTGGAATGAGATGTCATGATATCTGTCCAAAGGCAGATATGGATACCGTGTTTGACGCGGTAAAGAATAATGGTATTGACCAGATCCAGCTGGCTCTGGGAAAGTCTATTTCCGGTTATGATTTTAATTATGGTCACTATTCCCCGGGATTTGGCCGTCTTATTGGCAGGAAGTTAAGGGAGCGGAATATCCATGTGGCGGTTCTCGGCTGCTATATCAATCCCACCAACCCGGATGAGAAGACGCGGCAGGCGGAAGTGAGCAAGTTCATTGAGCATTTAAAGTACGCCAAGGCCATGGGGGCTGACATGGTGGGTACGGAGACAGGGCGTTACAGCGCGGCCTTTGACGTTGTACCCTATACCTACACGGAAGGGTGCTACCAGCTTCTGTTAAAGAGCATGAGACAGATTGTGTCCGCTGCCGAGAAGCTTGGCGTTATCGTGGGGATTGAGGCGGTTCATGATCACACCCTGTACTGCCCGGAGATGATGAGGCGGTTTTTGGAGGATATAGATTCCCCTAATGTGGAGGCGATCCTGGACCCGGTGAATCTTATCAGCAGGGAGAATCACCAGAATCAGGACCAGGTAATCGAGGACGCGTTTAAGCTGTACGGGGACAGGATATCCGTGATCCATGTGAAGGATTTTGTTATGAAAGACGGGGAGCCGGAGTTTGCCTATGTGGGAACCGGGCTGCTGCGTTTTGAGACGCTGATGAAGAAAGTGAAAGAGCAGAAACCTTATATTGCCATGCTTTTGGAGAACTCCAATCCCCAGAGGTATCATGGGGATGTGGAATATCTGCAGGGGGTTTATGACAGGGTATAAGGCAGGCGGAAAACGATGGCAATAAAAGGGAGGCTTTGAAAATGGCGGTTCCAATATCAGCAGATGACTTGGCAAAGAAGAAGGCGACATTGCGGTTGTGTGAATTGCTTGCATTGCAAAAAAAAGGTTGAGCATCAGTTTGGCGGTGATGATTACAATGTTTTTGTATTTGGAAGTTATCTGACTACAAGCTTTGTAGAAAGAAAAAGTGACATTGATATTGCCGTATATACAGAGAATTTTGGCCTGTATAAGAGACTGGCATTATACTTAGAAGAGTATTTTGCTCAAAAAGGTGTGTGCAGCGATATTTTTTATATTGATACAACGATGGAGGCTCCAATTTATTGCGTACCGCTTAAGTCAAAGGTGCAGTTCACAGACTATTTTCCTGATAAGCTGGTGGTTTTCCATCGTGCATATGGAGCAATAGATGTGTACAGGAATACTTATGAATACTGTTTTGATAGACACCTGTTAGAGAAGTATACGGATAAAAATGTGTAGTGATAAAGGAGAACAAACTCATGGAAAAAAGAAGATTCGAAAACCTTGGTATCAACACATCCCTTCTGGGATTTGGCTGCATGCGTTTTCCGACTACGCCGGAGGGGAATATTGACGAGCCGGAGGCGGAGCGGATGTTGGACGCGGCCATAGCGGCGGGGGTTAATTACATAGACACCGCCTACCCCTACCATCAGGGCAACAGTGAGATCGTGGTGGGAAAGGCCCTGAAAAAATATGACCGTAATTCTTTTTACCTGGCCACAAAACTGCCTCTGTGGAAGGTGGAGCGTCTGGAGGATGTGGAGGTGATCTTTGAGGAGCAGCTTACAAAGCTTCAGACGGACTACGTGGATTTTTATCTCATGCACGCTGTCAACAAAGAGCGGTGGGATAAGATGAGAGATATGGGCTGTATACAGGTTCTGGAGAAGCTGAAGAAGGAGGGGAAGATCCGGTATCTGGGCTTTTCCTTCCATGACAGCTATGAGGTGTTTGAGGAGGTGTTAAGCTACAGGGACTGGGATTTCTGCCAGATCCAGTTTAACTACATGGACACCCAGGAGCAGGCAGGCTTAAAGGGTTATGAGCTGGCAGCCGAAAAACAGGTACCTCTGATCATCATGGAGCCCATAAAAGGCGGCAGGCTGGCGGCGTTTTCCGGGGACATCACGGAAAAATTCAGGAAGCTGGATGAAAACGCGTCACCGGCATCCTTCGCCCTGCGGTGGGTAGGAAGCTTTCCCAATGTAAAAGTGATCTTAAGCGGTATGTCATCCATGGAGCAGGTGCAGGACAACCTGAAAACCTTCCGTGAGTTCAAGCCTTTGTCCCAGGAGGAACAGGAGGTTATTCGGGATGTGGTAAAGACCATGAGAGGGAGAGTCCAAAACGGATGCACAGGCTGTAAGTATTGTATGCCCTGCCCGGCTGGGGTTGACATTCCAGGGTGCTTTGGGGTGTGGAACAATTACCATATCTACCAGAATTATAACCTGGTAAAACAGGACTGGGAGAAGAATATCGGGGAGAGTCATCAGGCGAAAAATTGTGTCAAGTGCGGGAAATGTGAGGCTGCCTGTCCGCAGAAGCTGTCTATTAGGGAGGACTTAGAGAGGGCGCAGGCGGATCTGGATAAAAGGGAGATGGCCTTTTAGACTTTTAGGAACGAATTTTGCGCGAAATGGCAGAATAATGAAATTGGTGTATAATTGAGTGAGCAAAAGGCGGATTTAGTCGCGGAGCCAGTCAGAGAAGGAGAGATGTCCCGTCCGGGTTCAGATATGCCTTCCCTCCCTGGATTCACGACTACCCTCGCCTTTCGCTCACTCAATCATACACCTAATATAACGAAACCAAAGTCCCGCTTCATCCGGTTCAGGCCTTCTCCCCGTGAGGCAGCCTTCCGCGGAAGAACCGTTTCTTTAATTCTGACCAGCTAAATGGGAGCAGAGGGTAGATATAGCTTTTTCCGGCTATAGTCTTATTAAACACAACCGCGCACACGGACAGGATCACCCCTGCGGCGAATCCCCAGTAATTAAACAGTGCCGTAAGGATCAGTATGAGCATGCGCATAAATTTCAGCGCGTAACCCAGCTCAAAGCTGGCCTGGGAGTAGTTGGCCACTGTGACAAAGGCCATGTAGAGCATGGTCTCGCTGTTAAACCAGCCGGATTTGACCGAGTACTCGCCCAGGACGATACCGGCGATAACGCTTAAGGGGGTGGTCAGCATGCTGGGCGTATTGATGGCTGCCAGCCTCAGGCCGTCAATGGCAAATTCCAGGATCATAAGCTGAAAAAACAGAGGGACAAAAGGCTGTTCTGACAGCTTGATAAATTCCAGCCATGGCGGCAGGATATCCGGGTTTTGCATAAGAAGCAGCCAGGTAGGAGTGAGAAACAAGGTCAGCAAAGAGATGACCATGCGGGACAGCCTTAAGTAGGTCCCTGTCACCGGAGGGAAATAGTAGTCGTCAGCCTCCTCGATGATGTCAAACACAGAGGAGGGTAGGATCATGGCGGCGGGGGAGTTGTCCACCAGGATGATGATGTTGCCCTCCAGGATGGAGGCCGCCGCCGTGTCGGGCCGCTCCGAGAACTTAAACTTGGGAAAAGGGTTGTACCACTTGCTGGGGTAGAGACATTCCGCCAGGCTTTCCTGGTTCATGGTCAGGGCGTCTACATGGACGTTTTGGATCCGATTCTTGATCATGGACAGCATCTGCTCATCCACCCGGCCCTTCATGTAGCAAACCGCAATGTCCGTGTGGGAACTTTCCCCAGCGCTTAAGATCTCCATGGTAAGCTTCGGATCCCGGATGCGGCGGCGGATCAGGGCGGTGTTGAAAATAAGAGTCTCCACAAACCCGTCCCTGGAGCCCCGCATGACCTTATCTTTTTCCGGCTCCGACACGCCTCTGGCCGGGTAGGTGCGGCAGTCCAGAGTCAGGCAGGCGTCATACCCGTCAATAAAAATACAAGAAATGCCTGTCAGCAGCTGGACCATCATGGCGTCGGAATCTTTTATGAGTCCCACCTCGCCGTAGGGGACATACTTTTTGGAGAAGCCGTGGGCGTCTTCCGGCATGTCCTCCGGATTTATAGCCTCCCAAACCTGGAATACTTTTAAGAGAACCTCGTCTTTGGTAAATCCATCTATAAAATAAGCACAGGCCGTCCGTCCGCCGATGGACAGGGTGCGATAGACCACATCAAAGTTGGACGCCACATCCAATGCCTGGTTCATGGATCTGATATTTTCCTGGATATTTTTTGAAAAATCCATGAGATACACTCCTTCCTGTTTAGAAAACACGGTTTCGTAGGAAGTATGCCCATGACCAGAGAATTTTATGTGGAACGGGAGAAAATATTCCCCGAAAAAGGGAGGAGCCGGTCAAACCCCAAGGGGCCGACCGGCGGATTATGAAAAAAATCTTATCAAAATGTAAGCAGCTCTTTTCTTTTGATGGTTAAAGTATACCCCCCGAATATGAAGAAAATTTATCGCGGTTGTAAAAGGGTTGTGAAAGATTTGTTAACAAAATGTGAACGCTGCCGGGCGGTAACCTTTTGCATCCTTTTTACTCGTCAAAATGGTACTGGTCCAGCAGATCATTTCTCATCTTCCACAGAGGCATGGACAGATCCACATGGGTGCGGTGAGGGTACTCCAGGCGGAGAGATTCGGGTTTTCAACACTTGTAATTGAATAAAAGTTCTACAAACCGCAGAAATGCG
>CAJUPQ010000071.1 GCA_910588505.1 uncultured Hungatella sp.
TCAGTTGTCAATTTTCAGTTAGAATCACATTCATTGAGATTCCGAGAAGTTATCTTTGATCTCCGTTACCCGGACCTGCCTGTTCTTTAGGCCCGCCGCCGCCTTTCGAAACGCTTCCATAAGCGCCCGGGGGCTGCCTGTGTCGGCCTCCCCCGCCATTCCCTCCTGCGCCAGATATTCATGGACATACAAAGCGATCAGTTCTGTAGGCGCCGGATTGCCGCTGTAAAGATATCCCAGAATCTCATAATCCAGATAATGTTTATCCGTCTTTTTCTCCAGTGCCGGGGCCAAGTTCTCCAATTCCCTAAGAGGCAGCCTGTACCCATATCTTCCGGTTCCCGCATACAAACCATACAAACAATTTTTGTCCTCCACAGGCGCCAGACCCTTCTCGCCGTCCACGCTTACATAAGAATAGTAATATCCCTTTTCCATGGCTTCTTTCAGCAAGTCGCTTTGGATCAGCGTAAGTTCCAGTTTGTCCACCTTTCTGCCCGGTTCCTCACACTCCCTTCCGGGCAGAAAGAACAGGCGGTATTTCCGGTCAGTCTCCAGGGACTGATCTTTATGGTTCTGAAAATACCCCTCAACCCACAAAGGCTCCCTCTGAAAATAGATCTCGCCGCGAAACTTTAATGCCCCGGGACATATGACATGCCGTCCCACAGCCTCCTCTTTCCAGGACAGTCCATACAAGATGCCGTCTCCAAAAGAGGCATAATAACTCTCCAACGCCGCTTTCGGATAACCATACATCTCCTCCAGCATTTCTTTTCTCAATATGGAACCATTCTTGAACTGAATCTCACTTCTTCTCATAAACCGGGCCACCTCATCTTTGGAATCTACCTCTTTCCATCAAAAAATGTTTTCGACGCGTCCTCGAAATTTTCATATTCAAACTTCAAAAAGCGGTATTCTTTCCCGTCCTCACTGTCCTTTGCCTGTATCTGCCCCAGATATATCCCGTATCCGTCTTTGGGCGGGAGAGCAAACACAATGTTCACAGGCTCCCCGCTTTCTCCTGCTTTCTGTTTCAGTTCCGATATAAACTCCTTGACTCCCGCTTCTCCCACGCTGCCTTTTCTTATCAGCTTCTTTTCGATCTCCGTAGTTATCCACACTTCATCGCCGGGGCCCGCGTCTACCAGCCGGAATATAAATTCCCGCTCCTTCACCTCATCTTTCCCCGCAATGATGATCGGATATTCTTTTGTATTCCCGGGGCTTGCCACTGACAGGATCTTGTCAGGTCTCTGACAGTCAAACAGCTGCCGATTGCCGGTGTGGGTTCCCTTTATCCAAACATTGTATATAAACTTTGGATTCTGTGATTCTGTGATGACCTTCATCTCCGGGCGCATCTGATCTCTCACATAATGAATGCTCCCAAGGATGCAGTCCAGCTTTAGCTCCTCGGATTCCCGCTTCTCCTTCTCCCCATTCTGCCTGATGGCAGGCCGCAGTTTTCTTCCAGGGATGTATTCCTTGAGAAGTTCTGAAAACAGTGTAATCTTGCAGGACTGGCCTGACAGCTTATAGTAATCGAAATCTTTTACCGTTCTTCCTGCATGATTCTCTGTCTCATCCTCAAACAGGCCGCACAGCAGGGCATACACATCGCCGCAGATCGCCCGGTTGATCTCCTTGATGGTAATGCTCACCTTGCTTAACGGGTCGCTGACTCTCTGAAGTTTGGACGTCTTCTCATCCGCGAAATAAAGATAATAATTATCCGCATCCGTTATAATCAGATTCTGGTCCTCTCTGTTTCCGCTAAAGTCCATGACCACCCGCTCGTTTTTATAAAAATCGATCTTGATCTGCTCTGCCTTTCTCCACAGATAATAGAAGTTCCTTTTGATCTTCTTTAACTCCTCAAAACCCCGGTACCGCTCATTGCCCGCAAAAATGGTGGGGATCACCGTCTCCGCCCTGCGGTAATTGTCCAAAAATTTCTCATAGACCTGATGGTTTGCCTGATCGGAATTGTAGACAGCCCCCTTGGCTTCCTGTTCCACGATCCCCAGGATGCTGTTCTCGGATTTATCAATGAGCCGGATCATCTCCCCGCCGTCGTCGATCAGTTCTGGACGATAGGCGGCGGCGATCTTGATCTTTAACAGCTGTAAAATGCGGTAAGTAATGTTGTTTCCGCCAAAATTGGAATTGCCGTTTTCAAAACCGGTTTTCAGCGTCAATTCCACGCCTGTGTCTGTCTCTTTGTAGGAGTAGTCGCAGCTGGCAAGATCCGTGGTTCCCCCGCCGCAGTCCAGGATCATGATGCTCTTTTCCTGATTTTTATGGTTATTGATATCATTATATATAAGGGTAATAATCCGGTTGTACACAATGGCAATTCCCTCATCAATGCTTTCCATGCCGGACAAGATCTCCTTCTGCCCCTTATACAGTTCCTTTAAAATGGACAGAAACTGCTCTTTTAGCTTCACAGGGGCCGAAAAATGCAGCTTGTCAAACCTTGTCTCAAAATACTGCTCCGCGCATTCGATTACATAGTCAAGATATGCCTTTATAATAGACTTTCTTGTAGGTTTTGCCCGGTTATTTTTGCTGTCCCTGATCTCTTCCGTTTCATTGGCTGAGGAGATCCACCGCTTTATCTCGTAAAACACGGAAGCTTTCGATTCGTAGTGTTCCTCCTGAATCCGCCTGCGGGCCTCATAGCCGAATAAGTACCGGATATTGCTGCTGTCGGAACAATCTTCCACATAGATCACCGTAGGCAGCAGCTTTACATCCGTCTTATTGGGGGTTACTGTAACATCAATAAACGGGACCACCTCCGCCTCATCTTTCTGTGGGTCTTTGATCCCGTAGGACCCTGCCGTAGTATTGCTGGTGCCGAAGTCAATGCACAGCGGCCGCTCATGTTCTGCGGAGAAGGGCTCAAAATCCATGTCAAAGATCCGGCTGTACCCTTCACCCTTTCTGGAAAAGACCACAAGCCTGAACTGGTTCCTGCCTGCAAACCGGTCGTACAAGATCTGCTCTTTTTTGTCAAAGATCACGCTGTATCTGTCATCTCCCAGACTGGCCAGCCTTCCAAGAGCAAGTACCTGGTTGCCCTCTGCCTCGGTGATCAGTACCTTTCCCGTATCCAGATCCAGGTCTTCTTTGTAACTGGTGATCTCCAATCCTTTCTGCTGGGTGATAATTCCGCCCTCCCGCAAAATAATATCTGCCGAGTAGTCCAGATCCTCGTCCTCCAAAGGCGTGATCTTTTTAAACAGGCTGTTCTCATATTCATATTTTATCTGTTCAAAATCACATGCTTCGTCAGGAAATGGAATCTCCTGCTTTGTCTCCTTCCCGGCAGCCGCTTCCGGCTCTGCGGGTCTTTCTCCCATAAAGCAGTTTTCATGGATCCACTCCACATTCTCCTCAAACGTTCGCATGCCTGCCCGCTCCTCCGGAGCTATCTTCTTCACCAGCTTTCTTATTCCCACCCGCACATTGGTATTGTCACTCCCCTTGATATACATCTGCAGATAGGCACAGAACTGATCAATATCCTGAAATTCCTCCTCAATCTCCAGAGTCTCTTTGATGTCCTCTGGCCTGATATGCTTTAAGTCCAAAGTTTTTCCCTCCTATTTGCGTAGTAAGTTGGCCACTGCCTGCCCAAAGGTGTCGGACAGTTTTTCGATGTTGTTCACCATAAAACACAGATTGCTGTCATCGGAAACCTTTCGCAGAAATTCTTCTACAGCCCCGTACACGCCAATGGTCGCAATGGAAATCTGGCTGTTTCTCGCCGCCGCGGCCTCCTGCAGAGTTGTCCGGCTGTTGTCCGGATCCCCGTCTGTGATCAGGATCATGGCTTTATTGCGGGAGTTATCTCTTTCCCGACCATATAGCGTTGATAAAAGTTCCGCAAACAAACCCGAATTTGATCGAGAAGAACTATAATACTGACGCAATTCGTTTCTCCCCATCCTTATAGCCTCACTCATATTCGTGCTTCCCATCAGCGACACACCTGCCTCCTCAACCGCCTTCAAAAGACCTCTTTTATCCTGAGTCAAACTACACAACAGTTTTGCCTGACTCCCAAAGGTAATAAGGCCAAGACGATGGACATCTAAATCCAAAGTTTCCATTATCAGCTTTCTGCAGGCATTCTGGGCCTCTTCCATACGCTTCCCATCCATACTTCCCGACACATCCAGAAGCACAAAGAAGTCTGTCGGCTTTACTCTCCTTGACTCCTTGACGATCTGTCCCTTATGCAATTCCACCTGTTTAGCCACATGATTTTTTGGATCCTCCGCAGTAACGTGAAGTGTGCGGCTCTGGTCATACTCAAAGGTTACACATATCTCTGTCTGTCCCGCCGGGGCCTTGTCAATCCCTTCAAGGACAAAGCTTCCATAGAGGTCAAAGTTTTTGTGGTTTTCTTCTATGTAATCCGGAGAATCGCTGTCTGTTTTCTCATAAACCTCAATGGTGACGGAATCCTGGTTATCGTAAACTGTATAGTACATTTCTTGCCGCACGCATGGATAAGGTGTCCCCTCTGCCAACAGCTGGGAAAATACGTGCTTCCTGTCGCCATCCAGCGCCCCAATCCCCATAGCATGGGAGATGATATCCTGCAGTTTGTCGCCAAAAGGATCGACTCTGTTTTTCTCCGGCGTAAACCCGTCCCATGCGTCCGCGATCTTTCCCGCTCCCATGGCCACCTGAGTAGCCCGATCCTGCTCTGAATTGGCTGACAAGCCGAAATACCGTTCCACATCCTCCTGAACTTTAGGGATATAACAGCTCCCTCCTACTAAGAATATCTTTTTCAGCTCCTCTTTCTTAAACATGGCGCTGTTTTTTACCGTCTTGTCAATTACCTGGATGATCCTCTCAAACAATGGCGCGCAAATGGAGTTAAATGTTTCCCGGTCCATTTCCATAGAAAAATCATAGTGCCTCTTGTCCGCCCCGTAGGTAAATAATCTCGGAATTTCCACCGTGACCTCTTCGCTCTCGCTTAATTCTTCTTTCAATTCCACGGCGCCTTTCCTGATCCTGCTCATCATAGTGTAGTATTCATCATAGCCAAGGCCGGAACGTTCTAGGCTGGACAGATCTATGGACAAATCGCTCTCAATATATTTCAGAAAGTATCTCACCAGGCACTCATCAAAGTCATCGCCCCCCAGTCTTCTCTCCCCTCCTATGGCCAAAGTGGAAAACCTTTGACTGCTGATATCCAGAGCGCTTACATCAAAGGTCCCTCCTCCCAGGTCCACCACAAAGATCTTTCCCTCTACGTCATCTGCTGCCGACACGGCGGCAGCCACTGGCTCTGTGATGATCCGAAGCACCTCCATGCCCGCTCTCTTTCCGGCTTGCTTCGTCTCGTCTGACTGGGCAGCGGAAAAATATTCTGGTATGGTGATCACCGCCTGAACGATATCGCCCTCCTCCAGATCATAAGCCTCCCTCACTTTCTGGTGGACTTCCTTTAAGATCCTGGCGGCAACATCGGTTGGCGTGTATGTCTTTCCGTGACAGGTCCATGTCTTTGCGTTCTCGCCTGTAAGCCCTATGTACGTCTTGGATGACTGGATGCAGTTATTCGGATCCGACAGCCCCCTTACCTTGGCCGCCTTTCCCACAATCTCCTTTATGGTCCCGTCAGGCTGCTTTTCCACATACATGACAGAAGGGAGCATCTGACTGCTCCTAAACTTCAGAAGCTTCATCCTCCCTTTGATTCGGCAGCAAGCAAGCGTGTTTGTAGTTCCAAGGTCAATTCCTACCTGTACTTTTCTCATAACACTCATTCTCCTTCCTGTAATCGTTCTCAGTCATCTTTGGAAACTGGGTTTCTGCCAGACACTTCCCCCCGGTCCTCCTGCGTTTTTAAGGCATTGTCTTCCTGTCTATCCCAGATCTTTTCTGCTATCTCATCTTTTATGGAATTTTCTTCTTTTTTTTTCTCTGTTCCGTCAAACTCCGGGAAATGTTTCCTGTGCTCCTCCCATTTATCCGGATTATTCAGATAGTCTTTATAATGAGTCTTCAGGTCATGTTTCTCGTCATCTTTAAAATATCGAATCACCTTATCATCCAATGCCTCTGCGTAATCTCTCAGCCACTTTAGCTCTTGATTAAGACTGCGTACCTTATTCGTCTTCTCCTCTGTCAATCGGACGATCACTTTGTCTTTCAAAGTGATCTCTTCTTTCCGTCTATTTGTCTCCTTAATCGCATCGTCCCTTGACTGGATCGCTTCTTTTTTCTCGTTCTTATGAGCTTCTGCTTTTTTAAAAGCCTCGTCTTTCTCAGTGATCAGCTGGACCCGTTCTCCCTCAAACGCATCCCTTTCCTTTTCCAGTTTCTCCCTCTCTTTACAGAGCCTGTCTCTTTCCTGGTCATTAACAACCAAAAGCTTTGCCAGTTTTGCCCCGTCCAGCTGCAGTTTCTCATAGACTTCGGCCTTTTTCTTATATTCCTGGATCAACCTCTCCTGCTCCGCAAGTTTCCTGTTCATATCCTCATTGACATCTTTTTGCCTTTCCAGCTGGGAGCTGGTCTCTTTCAACGCATCAAACACGGTCTCGCAGATCTCCTGCAGATCCCGAAACATAGTCCACATGGTTCTGATCCCGGCGGATGCGTCCTCCATCTTCTGCTCCGCCCCCAAATAAATCCGCTTCTCAAGCCCCAGAAGCCTTTCCAATTCATTGTTTTCCACTTTTACCATCATCCCATACTCCTTTGTGCCATTATGTAAGATCGATCTCCAATTTACAGCGCCAATCCACACAGAACCGGTTCTCCTCCGCTTCATAGCCTTCTTCCGAATCCAGATATCCCAGTTCCGCCAGCACATTCCGATCCTTATCCGTCATCAGCTGATACATGGTGGCCTGCCTGGCTATTTCCTGGGACAGCTGGATATCCCCAAGATAGACTTCCTTCTCTGTCTCGCCAAAGATGGTCTGATAGACCCGGATCCTCATCTCCCTTTTCATCGCTTCTGTCAGCCGGTCAAGTCTTGAACGGTAATCCTTGTACGAATCGTTTTTCATCAGGGGCGTCAATTTTCTGCCTGCCTCATCCTTAGTGTAGACCATAAAAGGAATCTTATCTTTGATCACGATTCCCTCGTCTCCGGATGTGACCAATTGATTGAAAATAGCTGCCCCGTTGGCCACGGTTGTGTAAAGCCTGTCCTCCATCTCCATCTCGTCATTCCGTTCAAAAAGTTTTTTTACGTCTTTATGTCCGTTTTTGTGAAAGTATTCTTCCAAGATTGTCCGGAAATAGGGGATGGAGGAAGAACCGCCTACCATATAGATATCCGTCACCTCGTCCGCTGTCATGTCGTCGCTGTCACAGAACAATCCGTCCAAAAGCCTGTGGATCCTTTCCGTCCAGTTCTGTGTTTCCAGCACCTGATACACATCCTCCACAGTCACCTTACCGAAATCCTGTATAGCTCCGCCATGACGCTCGATCAGCAATTCCGCCTTTTCCTCCGCGTCGCTGCCAAAAAGAGCTTCCTTCATCTCGTCTAAAGACTTCATGATATAATACCGGTTAGACATCTGATCTTTCGCATTGTTATGCGGTCCCAGCACCGCCTGGATCTTATCAGGTTCTCTCTTACAAAGCAGTTCCCTTAAAAGATCTTCATTGATATCATTTCCTCCGTATGAGATCCCTACAGTTGACTGCGTTTCAATCCTTGTCTTTCCCTTCTGCTGTCGAACCTCCACAAGGCAGAGATCCATGGTCCCTCCCCCGAAATCAAAGATCATTACATTGTGGTCCTCCTCCATCTCCTCCTGCATCAGGGAGAAAAATGCGGCAAATGGTTCCGTAATAACCCCATTGATCAAAAAACCTGCTTCCTCTGCCGCCTGTTTCACCATAAGCTGCTGTCTCCTGGAAAAATTCACCGGCACGGTGATGACCGCCGAGATGTCTGTCTCCTTGTTAGAACCATGTATCTCATTGTACAGGTTCTTCATAATATCTCTGGTTACCTCATAGGCAGAAACACTCTGTCCAAAAGAAAGCGTCCGGCTCCAGTTGTATTCCTGGAGATATGCTTTTATATTTCTTATCTTATCCTGCTCCGGAGCGGACCGTTTCAACACGATATCGCCCACCAGGATCGTGGCAGGCTGATCCTCCTTCTTCTCATACAGCCCCACATTGGGTATCCTGGGCTTATCAATACTCTTTCCTAATTTCAGGGGAACCACATCCCCGTTTCTCTTCACCTCTGCCCCCTTAATATAACAGGTTCCAAAATCAATCCCTAATAATCTCATAGCCCTCACCCTTTATACTTCCCTATCTTATAACTTCCCGGTATGACAGCTTCCCCCGGTCCGTTCTCATCTGTATAGTCCAGTACATATGCGTCCTGACGGACCGCGATGATACAGTTATTCATAGACGCTTTGTCTACGTCTTCATAGAAAACAAGATCATCCACATACTCATAATCCCCGTCCGTCAGTTTTTGTCCCGGTTTGAACCGGATCTTTCTAAGCCCGCACGCTGCAAGGAAATCCCCCATCAGACCAGCCACCGATTCCTGGGACAATCCCTTGACCACCGACTGGCTAAACACCTTAACCACCTCACCAGCCAGCTTTTCCGAACCAAATCTTTTTTCGTCCATCTTTTTTGACAGACTCTCCAGCTTCTTCTGACACTTATCCAACAGCCTGCGGTAAATATCCAGACTTTCATCGGTCCCACACGCCTGTTCCAAAGTCTGCCCAAGCTTTGTACACTGTATCATACACGTTTCCAGAGCCCGTTTATTCTCCGAGGGATCCTCGGTAAAAACAGGGGTCAGGACCGGTATAGGGGCTGGGTCATGTACAAACTCTTCGACTGCGGCCGCAGCTTCAGAAACTGCCCTGGATGGATCCGGATCACTCCTCCCATCCAGTGTCTCCGGCTTCCATTCCCCCACCCCTGGCTGTCTGGGAACCTGGGGCGCGGATGCCGAAATCGGCGCCTGCTCTGATGGCTGCCCACCGTCGGAAACCGGCCATGACACAGGGGCTTTGGGAACAGGCTGAAACGGCATCTGATAAGGATACTGTACCAACGGCATTGATGTCATCTGGGCGCTGTTTTGATCCAACTTCTCCATCCTCTCCTGAATCTCCTTAACAGAATCGTTTAGAGATCCTATGGCAAGGATTAGTTGGGACATCTGTTTGATAAGCTGCTGGTTTTCCGTTCTGGACTGTTTCAGATCTCTTTTCAGTTCCTCTATAGTCTCCCTGTCCGCCATGCCTTTAGGGACGGATTCCATAACTTGCTCTAGCCCCAGGGATATCTCCCCGAAGCGCCGATCAAACTCAGACCTTAGCTCTCCTGCCCCCTTTCTTATCTGTTCATCCGCCCTTCCCATGATCTGACCAACATATGCGTTCAACATGTCTTCTATATCTTCCCGCAGCTGCTCCATCCGCTCATCGATCAGCTGCTCCTGCTGCCTTCTGAAAAAACCAAATAACATCTGCCCCTCCTTCTATATCCCATCCCTGCAGCAATAGTACCTGCATTTTCCCGGGATGTATACGGCTTCCGGCTCCTCCTCATCCTCCGACACATACCAGATGGAAAAGACAGGATGAATCATCTCAATGACTTGATACTCTTTCTCCCTGTCATCCGTATTCACCTGGTATGCCTGCAGCGTATCAAGATCAAGATAGTCCAGGTCGTCATCCGACATGCGGTAACCTTTCGCAAAGGATCTTGTTCCAATCCCCCACCTGGCTATATGCCGTTCCAGGATCGGTCCGCATTGGCCCATATCCCAGACTTTTAACAGTGTCTGCCTTAAAACTTTGTTCAGTCTCTTGGCCGTCTTCTCTCCTTTTGCCAGCATATCTCGCTTTTCCAGAAGCAGGCTTACTTTTTCCCCAAACTGGCCCACACATTTATAATATGCTTCCGTCTCTCTTTGCTCCGGATACGCCTTCCTAAGCTCCCGACCCATATCGGAAAAATCCTCCAGGATCCTTTGAAGCGCCGCCTCATTATAGCTGGCATCATCCCGAAACACGATCCTTTCCGGTTCTTTAACCGGCTCCGGCTTTTTGGGAGGTTCCTCCAAAACCGCTTTGATGGGGTCCACAATTCTCTCGATTTTGGGAGAACCATACTTTTTTTCCTTCTGTTGGATGAACCATTGGACGAAAGGTATTTTTGTGTACCGCTTTTCCAGCCTTTCAACCAAATCCTTTAATCGTTCCATCAATACAGATTTCCCCCTTTTGTAACCGTCAGATGTTCCGCCTTAACGGTCTGACCTAACTGATCTTTTATCTTTGCTGTTACCTCCGGCGTGCCGTCCGCGCTGATACAGAAGGTAACCTCCAGAGAAAGCCCGGGTAGGGACGGGATCCCCCCAATGGTCAATTCGCTTACCAGGTTAATCCCCTCGTCATCAATCTTCTTTGCATCCGGGTAATTCTTTACATCTTTTTCATAATACTCAATGGTCACTTCGTTCTGATCCTGCCGCGCCAGATAAAATACCTGCGTTCCAAAACAGGGCAGTTTCTCCCCCGCCCGTATTACCGGCTCAAACAGATCCAGCCTGGCTCCCCGGATCAGCCTGGTGCCAATCTCAAACCGGGTCTTCTCCTCCACCTTCAGCTCTACGCTGGCCAGCTTGGCCGCCCCTCTTGAGATCAGCGTGGAAGACTCACCGGCCACGCCTACCAGACCTTTTAACACGTCGTTTTCTGCCAGTTTCTCCCGGATAAGCCGGATCTGAGAACTTCCCCCGGCCAACACCACCTGATCAATCCGGGCCACATCCCCCCGGCTCATGGCCTCCCTAAGAACCCTCCCTGTCAGATCCACGGTTTTCTGAATATCTGGTTCAATGATCGCGTAAAACTGCTCCAGATCCATCTCCACGTTGATCAGCTTCGGATCGCTGTCATTATCAAAGTAAAACCGGATGGTCTGCTCCGCCTCGTCTTCCTCCAAAAATTCAAGCTTCATATCCTCCGCGGCCTGAAAGACCTCATTGCGGTTACAGATAAACCGATCCTCGCTAAGCTCATAGTCCTCCTCTGAATAATGATCCGCCTCATCTTCATCAAAGGGATAGTCTCTGTCCGTCTCATCCAGGCAAAATTCCCACAGCCTTTCGGCGATCTTTTCCGTAAGCCGGTTTCCTCCCAGTCTCTTATCTCCGTCTGTGGCGATCTCCGTGTAGATATCCCCTAATTTACAGATAAGAGATACATCGAAAGTCCCGCCGCCAAAATCATAAACCAGTATAGACTCCCCATCCTCGCAGTTTTCATCCTGATAAGCCACTGCAGCCGCCGTAGGCTCCGCCGCGATCTTGATATCGGAAAATCCTGCCTGGCTTGCCGCCTTCACAATGGCCTCTTTGACGGCGAATTTTTCTTCCGGGTCAAACTGCGCCGGCACTGTGATAACCGCCTTGTCAATGGTGCCTTCCTTTTCGCCAAATTCTGTTAAAAGCTTTGGCTGGATGATCTGTATCAGCTTATTTAAGAACAGCTGCGCCGCCTTCACAGGCTTTACCGTAAAACGATCCCCGTTGGCGGCCACCACCTTATACTTTTTCGTGGGGTCTGTAAAAAACAGCTTAAAATTCCGAACCATGCCCTCCGGCCTGATCCTGCCATTTACTGCGGCCCTGCTGCCAATAATATACTCATCCTCTGAAAGGAAGTACAAAACCGTTGGGATCAGGTATCCCTTCTCCAGTTTCATAGCCCTGGCATAACCGTTCTTATCAATATAGCTGACCTCTGTTGTGGTCGTGCCGAAATCAATCCCTATCTCTTTCCCCATTGTCTCTCTCCCGTTTTCTTAAAGGATCTGCAAGTTGCCGATCCTCATCGTACTGTCACAGCCGATAATGCCGAAATGCCTTCTCCACACTGGTTCAATCTCCATCCAGTAGTCAAGAAACAGATCTTTCCACAATTCATACACTTCCTCACAAGTACATCCGCCGTCTTCCCCGCTTTTATCGCCTCTCGCCGCCGGGATAAAGATCAGCAGACAGCGGCTTTTGCAGGAATAATACAGGATTCCGCCTAACAGTTCACAGGCAGCCTCAAAAGCATATCCTTTTCTGCCCTGGCTCACCCGCCTTTTTTCCATATATTTTAACACCACATATTTCTGATGCCTGCCAAGCTTTCCATACAGCGTCCTGATCCTGCTGCCATAGTATTCCTGAAGGATCATCTCTTCCTGCATGCCCATGGAGATATCCTGCTTCGTCACACCTGACAGAAAATCATAGTTGGCAAGGATATGAAACAGCAGGGATACGGCCTCTTTCTCCCCATCCTTGCCCTCCCTATGCCTCTCCAGCCTGGAAAAGATATGGCCAAACCGAAACAGTCCGTTGACCTCACGCTCCCTGGAATGGACGCTTAAACATTCCGCATAGGGAGAAAACTCCTTCTCTGCCAGGCAGTAGGTAAGATCCACGGAATATCCGTCCCAAAGATAACTCAACGATATCCTCCTTTCCAGGCAATATCCGGGTACATGGCTCCAAGATAACCGCACAGATAGTCAATATAATCGTCTGCGAAAAGGGACTTCTCCTTGTTGTGAAAATAGAGATACACCCTCCCTTTCCCCTTGAGACAAAGGGACTCCATAGAACCATAAGCGCTTTTCTCTCTATAAGCTTCATATTCCCTGTAATCCGAAAGCGGTTCCGTCGATATTCTTTCCAACTCCATCCCCAGCTGCGCTCCATGCTGTTTTACTGCAAACCATATATCTCCTTCACTCCTTAACCGGACTTTGATCTCCTGCTCCAATCCCCCTGCCCTTTTCTCATTCCCTGTATGGCTGTTGGAAAAACAGCGCGGATTTTTAGGTATCTTCTGAATGTCCTTCACAGTGATCTTGGCAAATCTGCCTGTATAGCTATTGGTATATTGAAACCGGATCTTATCGTTCTCCCGATACACATGAAACAGCGAAACATCCTTTTCCAGAGGCGCAATATATTGGTTCTGCCCGCACCCGTCAAAGGTGTAGATGTAATGCTTCTCCTGCCCCGCAAGGCTCCCCTTTTGGCTGCGCATATCCAGATCCTGGTCCTGAAGCTTCACATTCCACGCCAGCTCTCTGCCTGTAAGCAGGATCTTATCCAATCCGTTTTTCTCCAAATGCAAATCTGCCTGCTCTATGCGATCCACATCGTCCAAAGCCAGCCCATCAACTGCCTGGATTGTTACAAGCCTTCTTGAATAAGGCGAAAAAATAACAGGCGCCGTAATCCCGTACAATTCCCCGCAGTATCTTAAGACCCTCTCCTTGTTCAGCAGTTTATCTGAAAAAAGAAGCTGGTAGCCAAATCTGGCTTCTCTTTTGTCCCGATATCGAACGCTTCCCTCATAGACAGCGCCGCTTTCTGTCAGCAGACAAAAATCCCTGTAACTGCATTCCAGAAACCCGTGCCCTAAAAGAATCCTGTCCTCATTTTTATTCAGCTTTCGAAGGGAACCGGGATCAATCGCCGTGTTTGCCATGGAAATTAAAGCCTTGTCCATCCGACAGAATCCTGCCTGTTCCAATTCCTCCATCTGGCCTTTTTCAGTCAAAACCGTCATTACCGTTCCCAACGATCTCTCCGGCTTGTAAAACTCCTGACAAACCCGCTGCCTGATCAGCCCCATTTGCTCCTTTGTATATTCCTGCACGCAGT
The DNA here is from genome assembly GCA_910588505.1 of uncultured Hungatella sp. Classification (GTDB taxonomy): domain Bacteria; phylum Bacillota; class Clostridia; order Lachnospirales; family Lachnospiraceae; genus UBA3402. Next base: position 13,736 of record CAJUPQ010000071.1, read on the forward strand.
CCACCAACTCCAGCAAAAAACCTGAATTTTTATAACTGCCTGCCCTTATTCTCTCACTTAACTCATCAAATTTTGTAAATTCCATCCCTATCCCCATTAATTAATCTCAACCGTCCGTCCGGTAACCACCACCTTATCCTTTCTTACCTGGATGGCGCTGGCGCCTGCGCGTATCAGCAGACCCTTCTCCCCAAAACAGATGCTTCTTCCTCTCCCATCAACGATGCGCTTCTCATCAACATTCCGATACGCTTCCGAAATGGCCTTTGTTCTTCTGACTCCCGTAACCAGAAATTCTCTCCCGTCCCACAAAACATCCACCAGATCGCCTTTGTCCGGAATGAACAGAATGCCTCCTTGATCTCCTGCGTAAACAGCAGCCACACAGATCCAGAGCCTGTCATCATCCGCAATATCCTCCACAGATTGGCTGTTAAAATCCACCTGGACTCTTCCCCTGTTTTCCGGATCCCGATTATCCGTCACTGTCCCGGTAAAATGGCCCACCGGATGCTGCCTGGTTCCCGTTTTCTGCCATAAACTCCCGGTTTCCATCCGGCGGCTTGCCAGGTACTCATACCGGTACTCCTGTCCCTGTTTATCGATATTTACCTCCTCTATCGTGTACCGTTTCCCTCTGATTTTAACCTGCCTGCCAATGTCCAGACTCCTTAAGCCGTCCCACTGCCTAACAACCCGGAAATAGAGCCTTTCCTCGTCAAAACATAACTCCCTTTCCAGCACCATAAGATCCGCCGCATCAAGTTCTATGGCAAACGCGCCTCTCCTATCCCCTATGCGAACCTGCCAGATTCCGTCGCTTTCATCATCAATCCACACTGATGCATCCATCTGGGAAGCGACCCGGCAGAGAAACTCCATATCTGTCTCACCAATCTGCAAAAAGGGCTGCTCCAGCCTGATCTCCCTAAGGTCTTCCTTTAAACATATGATTTGAAATTCCTGGTCCCGGCATATGTATTCAAAAATATCCCGGCAGGTCTTTTCCCTGCTCTGAAAGATCCTTGTGCGTATGTCTTTTTCCAGCATGACGGATCTGGAGATGATGGAGACAGAGATCCGGTCCTCGCTGTAACCTTCCATGCACTTAACGCTCTGTAAGATTCCGGTCATCAAAAGCGCGTCCATAGGCGGCGTGTCCGTATCCGGACAGTCATATACATTTATGGTTCCCGAAAACAATTCATCACCTACATCACAGGTTCCTTTCCCTGCCGTAAAGGTACACACCGAATGGGCATTTTTCTGTTTCCGCAAATGAAATTCCCGAAATCCGTCTATCTCCCGAAAGCCTGTCACCATCATGATCCATCTGTCTCCTTAAACCGAACCGACCTTGATCCCGCCCAGATTGTCCTTTCTCTGGGCAACCACCAGTTCAAAAGTATTCTCCCCTTTCATCCCAAATATCTCTATGTAATCAATACAGAATACCATATCCATCCGGTATGTCCGAAGCGTCTCTCCTCCTGTTGCCAGAGTGATGGACATTTCCCTGTATACTTTTTCTCTCTTCTTATCCAGAGACCAGAGGGCCAGCATCCTTGTGTCCTCCTTATTTTCCGGCGTGATATTCCCGGTAATAACCACCTTATTGATCACATTTTCCGAGCGGTCCTTCACGTCCTCTTCCACGGTATCGATCTTAAATTCCACAGTCTTAATGGTCTTTTCATCCAGCACAATAGGCTCTCCATCGATCTGTGAAATCTCTACCTCAAATCCTGTTCTCTCGTTCATGGGTTCCGTCCTCCTATTTCTCTTCTATTTTTACTTTTACCTGGTCTTTGTCTTCCCTGTACTCAATCTCTATGGTTGAGTCATCCGTTCTCTCGATCTTCTCGTCCTCTCGCAGAAGACGGTTTACTTCCTTCTTCTCTTCCTGCTCCTGGTCCTGGCGATGCTTTTTCCAGATATTTACATCTTTTTGAATAAAATCCTGAAGCCGTTCCGGTTCCACATGGTTTTGACCTCCGCTTATGCACAGTCTGATAAATTCCGCAAAAAGGACATTGTTTAATTTCCAGTATTTGCCGTTCTCCGCCCTCATGGTTCTGGCATTTCTCACATAGCAGTGGGAAAGACGCCTTCCTGAGTGATCCGTTATCTCCCTGTCATCAAAGTAGAAACCGAAACGGCTTCCCATAATCTCCTCCTCCAGATCCCTGGGACACGGCAGCAGACTCTCCCTGCACATGTTGGACAAAAAACCATAGGACACTTCCCGCTCCTCAAAATCCACCCGTATCCCCGGAATCCCTCTGTCCACCAGAAATCCTTTTTCCTCCAGAACCTGGATATTCTGACATCCAACCACCATGCCGCAGGCCACATACGCCGCGTCAATGTAGATCCCGGGAAGTTCCACCGCAACCAGTTTGTCCGCCAGATTTTTATCCTTAAGCTCCTGGTTGATGATAACTTTCGCCTTGCTCTTAGGCAGCACCGTAAAATTCGGAAGACAGCACACGGCATAGGATCCCCCTTTTCCGCCTGTGCCAGCAAAGGAGATATTGTCCCGCATCTTTTCAAATGTGGCTTTCGTCATATTGCCAAAGCAGGTATTTTCATTTGCCTTGTAGTTATAAAAACACATCACTTGGGCTTTCTCACAGATCTCCATCAGCTCTCTGGCATAACCGGATGTAGTCAGACCTTTCTGCCGCTCCTCTCTCCTAGCTGCCCCATCCAGCTTTCCAAATGGATTTCTTCTATCTGAACGTATTGTTTTCACCGTCTCGTCTCCCAAGGAAATCCCAGGAATGATGCCAAACCATATTTTTTGCTTTTTGGCACTGCCCAGCAGCTCCAAAAACTCCCCAAGCTTCGCTCCGCAGCCGCTTTTGATCACTTCGGCAGCCGTACAGTTGGCCACAATAAGCTGACTTTTCAGCTGACTTCTATGGGTATTTTCAAAAAAGGCTCTGACTCCCAGAAATTTCTCGATCAGAGGCGCAATGGCTTCTGCCAGCGCTTCATTCCATTGTTTGTACAGTTTCTGGCACTGGTCCACCTTCTTTTTGGCTTCTTCCAGATCCATGCCCCTCCTTGTGTAAACGTTGGAGATGGTAGACAGTACCAGATCGGTTATTTCTTTTGAATTTGTCAGGGCAGGCGGCGCCATCTCCTTAAAGTCTTCCTCCAAAGTTTCCAAAAGCAGAACTTCCGGAGAATCTTTCATTTCTATCCCTTCTGTCTCATTCTCCCGGTTGTCCGGAATCACCTGGATGTTGCCTTTATCATCAAACTGAAGAAATCCTTTCACCATCTTTCCTGGCTCTTCACAATCTTCCTGAGGGATCTGCCTGCTCATCTCCAAAAGAGTAGTCTGAGCATCTGCCAACTGTATGGGGATAATCTCCGAAACCCCTGCCTGATAGTAAGAGGACACGGTAATTCTGGCTTCCTCTATCATATCAATGCAGGTGTCCTTTTCCACGCTGTCCACCCCTGGAGTCAGCTCTTCCAGCCTATAATACTCATTGGTATAATAAGAAAGCTGCTTTCGCAGTCTTTTATACTCTTCGTGACGCTCTTTTGGACACAGCAGCCTGGATATGTCATCGAAATCAAAGGTTCCATTGGTCTGTCCGCTGTTTTTCTTATTATCATATATCCGCTCTATCATCCGGTAAAAAGCCTGGGCGTTTAAAGCCACCGGATTTTTCTCCTCATCCCAGTCCTCTGGTTTTTCTGTCTTGTAGGTCACCTGGATTTCTCCGGTTTCCTGGTTCGTCCAGATCTCCTCATAGATAAAAGGAGTAAATTTGTCCACAAATTCCTCAAAGCTTCTTACCCCCAGTTTTTCCTCCACCTCGTTCAGCAGAGCATCTCTGGCGGATCTTCCTCCCAAAAGCATGCACAGATCAGCCGCGGCAGTCCCATCCGGATTCTCCTTGGTAAAGCGTTCAAATAAAATAGTCCTGCTGGTCTGCCCAAAATCCTCAATATAGTTTATGGTGCTTTTCATCGGTACTCTCTTCTCCTTTGCTTTCCTATGATCTAAATTGACAAAACTGCTATGGGCGGATGGCTTTTGCCTCTGTCCCCTGCACGCAAGTTACCCCTACAGGCGGGATCGCTGTCAGCTCTCCCTGAAACCCATTACATATGGCTCTGGATCTTTCTGTCAGCGCGGATTCTCCCCTGCACATAGTTTTCGAACCATATTCCCATATCACTCCCACACCGCTTAAAATACATGGCAGATAGGGCGGTGTTCCCTCCGGATTTGGCTGTCTTACGCAAAACACGCCGGGAACCGGCCTAAGCGCGGCCGAAGTTGTCAGGATTGGCTTTTTGTGCAGTTTTACTCCTGAAGGCTTTCCCGCCGCAATTTTAAAAAAATTAGCTCCCATCCCGCAGCTGCACGTAAACCCGCAGCTTTCATTTAAGTATCTGTACGCCATTTTGTGTCTCTACCCCTTTATAAATCC
>CAJUPQ010000072.1 GCA_910588505.1 uncultured Hungatella sp.
ATCGCTTGCTGAACTGCGGAGCGCGACGGGCCGCTTTGAGGCCGTACTTCTTTCTCTCTTTCATTCTCGGATCTCTGGTCAGGAAGCCTGCTTTCTTCAAGATCGGACGGTAATCCGCGTCCGCCTGAAGCAACGCCCGTGAAATCCCGTGCCGGATGGCGCCTGCCTGCCCGGTAAAGCCGCCTCCGTGTACATTAACCAGAACGTCAAATTTATCTACATTATCCGTAGCCACAAGAGGCTGACGAACCACTACCTTTAAAGTCTCAAGGCCAAGATACTCGTCGATATCTCTTTTATTAATGGTAATCTTGCCAGTTCCCGGCACCAGGTACACTCTGGCGATGGATTTTTTTCTTCTGCCTGTTCCATAATACTTTGTTGTGTTAGCCATGATCTTTTCCTCCTTCCGCACCTTTCCTTAAAACTTGAACTCTAAAACTTCCGGTTTCTGAGCCGCATGCTCATGTTCCGGACCGGCATAAACATGGAGCTTCTTCAGCATGTCTTTCCCCAAAGCTCCTTTTGGAAGCATACCTTTAACCGCTAACTTAACAACCTTCTCCGGCTTCTTCGCCATCATCTCACGGAGCGTCGTCTCCTTCATGCCGCCCACATACTCGGAGTGATGATAATAAATCTTCTGGTCCAGCTTCTTGCCGGTAACCTTCACCTTATCCGCGTTAACGATGATAACATAATCGCCGCAATCCATATGAGGAGTAAAGATAGGCTTATTCTTTCCTCTTAAAACCTTTGCCACTTCTGAAGCCAAACGTCCTAATGTATATCCCGCAGCATCCACTACGTACCATTTTCTCTCAATCGTTGCCGGACTAGCCATAAAACTCTTCATTGGTCAACCTCCTGTTATATTCCATAATCTCGCCCGGCAACAGCCGGGAACCGACGCGCGTCCACACGCCGCCAAACCTATTATAACTGAAATCCTGATTGAAAACATATATCGTAAAATGCCGTCTCCGGGGCTTTGGCACGGTCATTTTCGCCTAACGTCACATTTATACATTATATAACACATGCCCAGGCGTGTCAACAATTTTTTCCCTGAATTTTCCGCTATTTTTCCAAAAAGAAAGAACGGCATAGAATCCTTCCCCATTCCGTTCCCAAAAATTGGTGTATTATTTAGAGATCAAAGGGAGGGGATTGTCGTGGGGCCAGTCAGAGAAGGAGAGATGTCCCGTCCGGGTTCAGATATGCCAAACGGCACACAGCCTGCCTTCCCTCCCTACTGGCTCCACGACAATCCCCTCCCTTTGATCCCTAAATAACAGTTCTAGTACATCGTTGCATTAATAACTGAGTAATAGTGCTTGATATCTGCGTCAGGTGTGCGTCTGCGAAGCGACGGTGTAGTGGACCCTACATCTAGCTTCGCAGACGTGCTCCTGGCGTAGAGAGCGAGTACTATTGCTTAGGAATTAATGCAATGATGTACTAGTCCCTTACCCCTTCACACCGCCGCCGGTAACGCCTGCGATGATCTTCTCCGACAAAAAGATATACAGGATAAAGGTAGGCAAAAACACGATAACCACCGCCGCGAACATCCCGGCCCAGTCCCCCGTATACTTCATGGAGTTGATCATAGAGTACAGTCCAACCGCAATAGGCCGCAGCTTATCCGAGTTGGCAAAGATCAGGGAAATAAAATACTCATTCCAAATATTGATAAAATTAAAAATCGTCACTGTGATGATCCCCGGCTGGGCCATGGGAAGCATGATAAGCCAGAACGTCTTTGTAGGCGGGCACCCGTCAATGGCCGCGGCCTCCTCAAAGGCCCTGGACAGATTGCTGAAAAACGTCATAAGGAAAATCGTCGTGTACGGCACATTGATGCCGATGTACAGAAAGATCAGCAGCACCGCGTTGCTCATCACATTGTTGAGGATCCCCATGCTGGCCACAATGCCGAACAGCGGCAGCACGATCATAACCACCGGAACGCCCATAGCAGACACAAATCCTGTCTGGATCAGCTTGTTGCCCGGAAAGATAAACCTGGCCAGAACATAAGCCGCAGGAGCGCAGATGATGATCAAAAGGCTGCAGGAGATGATGGAATAGATCAGAGAATTTCTGAAAATCCCCGCCACATCCGAATTGATCCAGGCCTTCACATAATTCTCAAAATGAAGCCCCGAAGCCAGAAGCTTATTAGAAAAAATCTCCTTGGTGGTGGAAAAGCTGGCTAGCAGCACCCATCCCAAAAGAACAAAGGTAAAGGTAATCCACAAAAGCAAGATCAGATACCCTGGGGCAAGGCGCAGCTCCCGCTTCCAATTAACCGGTTCCCGGTACTTTTTCTCTCTCGCCATAATCGTCCCCTCCTTCTAAAATTCCAGATCATCATCTTTAAGCAGATGATTGCAGATCCAGAATACAGTCACCACGCACACGCTGAGGAGCACGCCGATGGCAGCCCCAAGACCGGAGTTTCTCTCGGTGATGCTGTTGCCTGCGCCGAAAATCTGCATATACATATAAACCATGGGAGTGATGGTCTGGGTATCCGCCGTAACCGTGGAAAACAGCTGGGACCACACGAAAAATCCCACGCTGGTAACGCTCCACATGGTAATGTTCGTCTTAAAAACGCCCTTCAACAAAGGCAAAGTAATATAGCGGAACTGATTAAACTTGTTGGCCCCGTCCAGAGTGGCCGCCTCAAAATAATCGGAACTGATGCGCTCAATGCCGCTGGCAAATATCAGCATGTGATACCCCACCATACCAAAACAGTAGGCCAGCAGAAGAGCCGCAAACTTGTGGTCATTGTCCAGCCATTGGATCTTGGCAAGATCCGTGAGACCCAGCTTCGTAAACATGGTCTTCAAAAGCCCGAACTTGGGACTGTAAACATACTGCAGCCACATGGTCGCCAAAGCAACCGCGCTGACAATATTGGGCAGGTAGATAACTGCCCTGAAAAAGCTCTTAAATCGGATGCCGCTGGTGATGATAACAGCAAACAAAAGCGCCAGGGACATAACGATAATGCCCCCAAACAGCCAGATGCGCAGCAGATTCCACATGGAAATGCGGAACAGGCTGGTATTGGCCAGCTTCACAAAATTGGCCAGCCCCGTAAACTGCCACCTGGCAACCGGGTCCGTGATCCCGTCAATCTTGAAAAAGCTCATGATAACGGTACGGATAATGGGATACAGGAAAATAACGGAAAACATAAACACTGCCGGAGTCAAGAACAGGATTATCATACCTTTATTTCGCTTCATCCCCATTCCCCCTTTCCTTAAATAAACAAGAGACGGCAGCTAACCCTGCCGCCTCTTTTAAATTGTATTAGTTGCCAGCCTTCTTCAAAGCATCCACAAAGCCCTGGGCGTCAATGCTGCCGCCGCAAAGTTTCAGGAAGTTCTCTTTGATGATAGGAGTCAGATCCGCGTTGGCCTCAGCGCCTGCTGCCCACGGATAACGGATGTTCATGCTGTCCATAACCGGCTTCACGCAGGCGATCAGTTCCGGCCACTCCGTATTGTTGGAATCTGCCGGGATACCAACGGACATCTCGGAGAGCATCTTGTCAAATTCACCCTGAGTGATGTAGCAGATCAGCTTAAACGCGTTCTCAGCGTTCTTGGAATCCTTGTTAATGGCAAGCACCTGAGCGCCGTAGTTGGCAGCGTCCGTGCCGTCGGTTCCGCCCTCAACCGTAGGATAGCTAAAGCATCCCCATACAAAGTCATCCCCTGCCATGTCCTTCACCTCGTTAGGCAGCCAGGAACCGTTCAGATACATACCGGCTGTTCCCATAGCCAGCTCCTGATTCTGTCCTGCCGGCCACACGTTGGACGCGATGGTCTCGGAGAAGTAGCCCTTGCTGGCAAAATCAGCGTAAGCCTGTGCCGTAGCCAGAACAGACGGGTCATCCCACTGTCCGCCCTTGACGATCTCTTCGGTCTTCGGCTCCCCTACCAGCCTTGACATGTGATATCCGAACATACAGGTAATGTAAGCGTCGTCACAGGTAATAGGTGTGTAGCCTGCTTCCTTGATCTTCGCGCAGGCCGCGTCCAACTCCTCCCAGGTAGTGGGAACCGCCGTGATGCCCGCCTCGTCAAAAATAGCCTGATTGTAGAAGAACGCGAACACATTGGGCTGATAAGGAATGGACTTTAAGGTTCCGCCGCCTACGTCGCGGCATGCAGCCATCAGGCCCGCGTTAGCCGTAGCCTCGTAGTCCGCTCCATTAACCAGATCCTCCAGATCCATCAGATACTGTCCCCATGTGGTGTTCACCCGGTCAATATCCTCGTCAAACAGATCAATGTTCGTCCCTGCGTCCAATGCCGGCTGAAGTCCCTCGCGGATACCGGTACGGCCCTTAAACTGCAGATCCACGGCAATGCCCGTGTCGGCCGTAAACTTGTCAACAGCCGCCTGAATGGCCTGACCCTGAGGCTCCGTAGCCTCCCACATGGACCAGTAAACCAGACCGCTTCCGTCCCCTTCCGGCGCGGCTGCCTCCCCGCCTCCCGCAGGCGCGGCCGTGGTCTCCGCCGGAGCTGCCGGCGCGGCTGTGGTCTCAGTCGATTCCCCGCCTCCACCGCACGCAGTCAGCGAAAACGCCATTGCCGATGCCATTACCAGGGCCATAACTTTTTTCTTCATAAATAAGATCCTCCTCTTTCTTGCTGCATTACCTTTTGTTTCTCATATGTCTAGTATAGTAAAACTGCACAGGAAAATATTTGCACAATCAGCCCTTATATTTATACAATCAAATATTTCTGGTGAATTTGCATAGACATGCGTTCCATCTGTGGAATACTATATTCATTTTGACCAAGGCTTTCACTCCTGCCCGGTTCCCAAAATCTAAATTTTTGACAATCCCGGACATTTGCCGCAGCCCGTCATATCTCCTTCCAGAGTATCTCACCGCCCTTTAGACAGATCTCACAGACATTTCCCGTCCCGTCGTATAGCAAGGTATTCTGGGCCTCCTGGGAATTATTCACCACCGCGTACTTCCCAGTCTCCGGATAGGCGTGGACCTCGCACAGCAGATTGTCCGCAAACCACCGCCTCATCTCCTGCTCCCTCCCCGCGCTGTAAAACAAGCTGCGCATCAAAAGTCTGGTATTCTCATAGCTGTAAGGAAGCCCCGCAAGATAGACGCCCCGTCCCGCCCCGTACTTATGGGCGCTGACATGGACCTCCCCGCGAGAATACTCCACAATCTCCGTATCCTGGGAAAGCGCGTAAACATTCTGAACGCTCTCCCCGAAATCAAAGGCGGCCTTTCTGTCCTCCTTTAGAAAATGCTGTTCCATCTCTATATTAAAATATTTGTCCGTGGAAAGGCTGAACCCAAGTTCCTTGTCAACCCCCAGCACATCTGCCAGCTGGAAGAACCGCCCGTTGCCATGAACCGCCGACGGCTCCCCAATGCCCACAAACCCGCCGCCGTCATAGACAAACTTCCTCACAGCCGTCACAATCCTGTCGTCCAGCCACGTCTCGCCGCCGGAAAAAGCCGTACCCGCCGCCCCGGCGTTGATGATAACGTCAATATCCTCAGGGATCCCCTTCTCCTTAATCTCATCAAAGCTCAAAAATACCACATCCACGCTGGCCCCGCTCAGAGACTCCAACATCCCGAAATAGGAATAGGTCTGCTTATACCACAGGGCATGGGCCACCATAAAAGCCTGCCACGCCCGGATCTGTCCCCAGCAGTTAAGCACAGCCACCTTTAGCCCGCAGTAAGGCCGGCTGCCGCCGATATTGTCATAAATCTCACGGAACTCATCCGTAACCTGCTCAATATAATCCACAAATTTGGGGAACTTGTAAGCCAGGCTCAGATAGCCGCCGTACCCGATCCGGTCCACAGGCTTGCGCATAAGAGCCCGCCTGGCTCCCAGCCAGTTTTCCCTGGCCTCTTTGCAGGGGTCATTGCCCTCATAAAACGTATCCGGAAAAAAGTAGGGCAAAAAGCGCCCCTCCGTATATTTCACCCCCGGAATATCGGAAATAAGACGCAGGGTGGCTCCGCCGCCTACGCTTCCCACCACCGCATCCAGGCCGATCCCCTGAAAATACTTCCCGTAAGGCTCTGTGCCGATCCAGTTATCCCCCAAAAACATCATGGCTTCCCGGCCCGCCTCATGGACCAGGTCTACCAGCTCCTTAGCCTTTGCGGCCACAAAGCGCTGGATAAAATCCATATAATCCAGATACTGCTTTGTGGGAACCCGAAACGTGGAATTGTAATATCCGTTGTCCACAATATCCTCCGGCCGCAGGCGGTATCCGTACTCCTTCTCAAACTCCTCCAGCGCCTTCACGGACACTGTGGCCCCGTACCCGAACCAGTCCACAAACTTCTCCTTGGCATTGTCATTGAACACAAGAGTAAAATGGTAGAAAAAGGTGGTGAACCGCACCACATCCGTGTCCGGATTATCCTTTAGCCACTGGATGAGATACTCTCTGGCAAACGCCCCGGAAGCCGGCTGGCGCACATCAAAAGGAATCTCATGAGGCTTGTCCCCCCAGTCGTTGGTAATGTGGTTGTACATCTGGGTAGGGTCCCAGATGGCATAAACCAAAAAAGACACCGTGTACTCGTGAAAAGCCGCTGCCTCCTTAACTGTCACCACATGGTTCTCTTTATCCACATCCCAGAAGTCCGGATCCACAGCCTGGCCTGTTGTCCTGTCCATAACCTCCCACCACCGTTTGCAGTCATGGACATAATCCGGCTCCACCTGCTGCCCGAAATACCCCTCCATAAACGGAATCTCGGCCACAGAGCCCAAAGCCGTCACCCGCCGGCTCATAAGATACATCTGCTGACACTCCTCCATATGCTCCTTGGCAAACGCATTGTGTCCCCTGGCCACAAAATATGTAGTATAGATCGCGGCATCCAGGTCCTTGATCTCCTGGGGAAGCTTGGTGCCGTCGCTGTCCCTGAGGGCATCCGCCCCCCAGCGCCCCATCATCTCCTTTGTCTCCTCCAGAAAATTCGCCTCACTGGGCAGCGTAACCCGCCCCTTCGTCTTTGCCATATAAAATCCCCTTTCCCTGCGGTCATTAAACACACAGAAACATCCCTTGCATTCTTCCCCGTCTCCATGCTATACTGCCACTATAGAACCAAATACACGTCACCATCTAACACGGAGGCAGTCCATGTCCTACAAAAGCACCCATCTGCGGACCGTATTTTCCATCCGCAGCATTATCTCCATCCACTACTTTGACTATATGAGCGACTTCACTTTCCCCGGCGAAAGCCACGATTTCTGGGAACTGGTCTGTGTAGACAAAGGCGAGATCGACGCCGTAGCCGGAAATAAACGCCATACCCTAAAGCGGGGCAGCATCATCTTCCACCAGCCCAACGAATTTCATAATGTCGTCACCAACGGCCGCGTCGCGCCCAGCCTTGTTGTAATCGCCTTCCAGTGCCATTCCCCCTACATGCAAGTGTTCCGCGATCAGGTACTGACTGTACAGGAACCGGAAAATGCGCTTTTGGCCCAAATCATCATCGAAGCCCGCCACGCGTTTTCCGGCCGTTTGGACAATCCCTACCAGGAAGAGCTTGTCCGCAACACCCTCTCCCCCGGCTTTGGGGCCGAGCAGCTTATCAGCAATTACCTGGAAGAGCTTCTCATCCACCTGTACCGCCGCTACTTTGCAAACTCTCTTCCGGTACCTGCCCACTCCCTGGGGCGCCCCCGCCTGGGACGCCCCAATGAGACCTACAACCGGATCATCTGCTACATGGAAGAACACGTCCATGAACAGCTGACCATTGAAAAGATCTGCAAAAACACCCTGATCAGCCGCTCACGGCTCCAAAAACTGTTCCAGGAACTTCACGGCTGCGGCGTCATGGAATTCTTCACACTGATGAAGATCGACACCGCCAAAGAACTGATCCGGAACAATCAGCTGAATTTTACCCAGATATCCGACCGCCTTGGCTACACATCCGTCCACTACTTTTCCAGACAGTTCAAGAAGATCACCCACATGACCCCGTCCGAGTACGCGTCCTCCATCCGCCTTCTGTCAGAAAAAGGAAGCTTTCCCGGCGGTTATGAACCCTGATATTTTTTCACGATCTCCTTCATTTCGGCCCATTTACTCTCCATATCCGCAACCAGGGCAAACTGAGTCCGGCACCGTTCCAGATTATGCCCCTCTCTGCTGGTGTGGAAATACACATCGCCCTGAAGATGATCCGTCAAAAACCTCATCCCGCACTCCAGCGTCATCATCTTGGCTCCATAGGGAAGAAGCTCCAGTTCTGTCTCTGTCAGCCTGCCCTCGCTGCCCTCCAAAAAACCTTTGGTGTATACCTCAAAGAGAGGCAGGGACAGCGACACCTTTGACAAGTCTCTCTCATCCTCCTCGGCTGTGTTGGCTCCAAACCGGATAGAATCCCCGTAATCAAAGATGGAAAATCCCGGCATAATGGTATCCAGGTCAATGATGCACAGAGCCTGCCCTGTCTTGTCGTCGATCATGATATTGTTCAGCTTAGTGTCATTGTGGCTTACCCGCACCGGAAGCTTTCCCTCTGCCTTAAGCTTTAAGGCAAGGCCCATCTCCTCCTGTCTGGCCCTGACAAAGGCGATCTCTTTTTCCACCTCATGGGCCCGTCCCATAACATCCTCCTTCACAGCCCTCTCAAACGTCTCAAACCGCGAAGGCGTATTGTGAAAATCAGGTATGGTCTCCGTCAGCTCATCCGCCGGATAATCCGCCAGCAGGCACTGAAACCGCCCAAAGGCCTTTCCGCTCTGATAGAAATCCTCCGGCTTCTCCACCAGATTGTAGCAGGTGGCACCGCTGATAAACAGGTATACCCGCCAGAAACTGCCCTGGCTGTCTATGTAATAATCTTTCCCGTCCTTTGTAGGGATCAGGTTCAGAGTCTCTCTGTCCGGGTCTCCGCCGTTTGCCACGATCTGCTGGCGCAGGAACGTGGTCACGCCCTTCACATTGCGCATCAGACCGTCAATATCCTTAAACACCTCATGGTTCATCTGCTGTAAAATATAAGGATATTCCTGCCCGTCCTCCTGGCACACCAGAAGAAACGTATTGTTAATATGTCCGCTTCCATAAGATTCACAGGACTTTACCTGTCCTTTCACTCCAAACGCCTCTGCTGCCTCCAGCCTTCTCTCCATACTGATATCCATGTCAATTCTCCCACAATGTCTCCGGATAAAGTCCTTTACCTTTCAGTTCCCTGATCGCGTTCACCACAGTCTCCTTATCTTCCTTGTACGTCACTCCGTACCACCGGTCTTTGCTCTGCAGAACCGTAACCTCCGCCTTGTCCTCCTTTAGAAGCTCATCCACAACAAAAGGCAGGAAGTACTCGCACTTTAAAGGATTGCCCGGAAGCTCCCTCTTAAGAAACGCGCCGAACCGACGGTCCAGTTCCCCAAAGACGCTCTCCGTAAATCCCCACAGGTTCATAGACACCACCGACTCCCCCGGAAGCGTAATCCAGGTGGCTCCGTCGTCCTCCGTGTAAGCTCCGTCATTGCCCTGCTTCTCGATCCTGGTCCGCTCATGGATATCCACCAGCTTTCCCCTCTCATCCGTAGAGCACACGCCTCTGGCCACATACCCGTTGTCTGTCATGGTATTGTTCAGCCGGTATCCTACCATAGCGTACTGATACTTCTCATCATCCCCATGCTCTGTCAGCTGCCCGTACATCTCCTTAAATGCCTGCTTCCCATAATAATCATCCGCGTTGATAACCGCAAAGGGTCCATGAATCACGTCCTTGCAGCACAAGACCGCGTGGGCCGTCCCCCACGGCTTCACCCTGTCTTTCGGAACCGCGAACCCCTCCGGCAGTTTCTCCAGCTCCTGGAACACATACTCCGTCTCCACGCGCTTTTCCATGCGGCTGCCTACGTTTTCCTTAAACTCCTTCTCAATGGCCTTCTTAATAATAAAGACCACCTTCTCAAACCCGGCTTCCTTGGCGTCGAAAATCGAAAAATCCATGATGATATTACCGTACTCATCCACCGGATCGATCTGCTTTAACCCTCCGTATCGGCTCCCCATACCTGCCGCCATGACCACTAACACCGGTTTCTTCTGTCCCATAAGATTACCTCCTTTAAAGACATTTCACACTGTTTTCTTACCCTTTAAGTATACCCGACCACACTTGTGAAAATCAAGAGTCCAGCCCATATTTCATTTGTACGATCACCTCTTTTATTTGTATAATCATATTGCCCCGATTCCTGACGGAATCGAGGCAATAAGTGAACCCTTATACCTGCCCTTTCATCGCGATGGCCTCCTTAAGCCGCTTAATCTCCCCCGGATAATACTCCGTAACCGCCATCCTCCCGGCCTTCTCCATAAACTCAAGGGCCTTCTCAAGGTCACCCTTTCGCTCCTGGGCCTTAGCCATGTCCTCATAAGCCTCATAGCAGAAGGGGCAGCTACAGGTAAACACCCGCTCCTGGAGTAAGATCGCCTTCCTGGCCATGTTCTGGGCTTCGTCCAGTCTTCCCAGGTGAACCAGCACGTCGGCCATCCCCTCATAATTACAGCAGTCCTTTGGATCCGCCTCCACATCCTTCCTGTAATTTTCCAGGGATTTCTCATAGCACTCCAAAGCCTCCTCCTTCCGTCCCAGAGCCTCATAGGTCTCCCCAAGCTTCATAAACCCGTAAGTGCTGTCCGGCGCCAGCTCCACCGCCTTTTTAAGGTAAGCTAAAGCCCGCTCCATATCCTTCCTCTCATTGGCCAAAAACTTCCCCATAAGCCGCCACGCCCTGGCATTTTTCGGCTCATGGTCCACGGACTTCTGATAGAACTCTTCCGCCTTATCCAGATCCTTGGCCCGCTCATAGGTCATGGCAATCTCCCGAAAAGCCCGCCCGGTCTGGGACGGCTTCACCTCCATGTACCGGTTGAGGCATTTCACTGCCCGCTCAAACTCCTTCACCCTCACCAGCATATCCGAATACACAAGCAAAAGGCTCCCGTCCTCCGGCCATCGCTTCAGACACTCCTCAAGCCTCGCTATGGCCTCCTCATCCCGGTGCAGCCTCTTTAACAGACGGCAAAGATCCCTGGAAGCCTGCAGATGTCCCAGCTCCATGCCGCCCTCATAGGCAGTGACCGCCTGGTCCCATTTTCCCTGCTTCTGCAGCACATCCCCCAGGCCGTCCCATGCCAGACCATAATCCGCCTGCTTCCCGATGGAAGACTGAAACCGCTCCCCGGCCTCCTCAAAGCGGTCCAGATTCTCCAGAACCCGTCCAACCCGGTAATCCATAAAATAAGACTCAAACCCGTCCTGCTCCAGCCGGACATAGACATCAAGCTCCTCCTCAAACCGATCCAGATCCCGGAGACAGTCCGCCTTCATGAACAGCTTCCTTGGAGTACTCCGCTTCTCAATGGCCTCTTCGATCCACCTCAAAGCCTCCCCCGGCTTATCCATATCATAAAACAGGGACGCGTACTCCTCGCACACCAGATCCGACCCTTCCGTCCTGTCATACAGCTCCCCAAGAACCTGTTCTGCCTCCTCATACTCTTCCAGATTCCGCAGAGCCCTTGCGTAATAAAATACTACGGTAGCCGGCTTGTATCCCTGGTCCATAACCTGCTTTGCCCTCTCCCGAACCTGCTCATACTCCTCCAGATCCAAAAGCAGCTCCAGCCACAGACCAAAAACCTCCCCATTAAATCCATCATCCAGAGCCTTCTGGCACATCTTTGCGGCCTCGGCCTTTCTCCCGTCCTCCTCCAAAAGCTTGGCCTGCCTGAAATAGATCTCCCCATTCTCCGAAAAAGTCTCCGCCGCCAGCCCGTAGATCTCCAGGGCCCGCTGCCGGTTCCCTGTAAGCCCATACTCCTCGGCCAGATCCATGTACAGCCTCAACGGCCTCTCTTCCGGCTTAAACCCGTCCCAGATCCTCTCCCGATAAGAAAGAGCCGCCTCAAAATCTTCCAGGCCGTGGCAGCTTCCTGCCATGAGCATGAGCCAGGACAACCGTTTGCCCTCCTCCGGCTCATCCCCCTCCAGAAGCTCTCTCACCCGGTCATATCGTTTCCCAGTCCAGCACATGCCGGCCAGTGCCCACACATCCTCACAGCCCTCATCCTCCATCTTCCTGGACAAAGCATCCGCTGTCTCCTGGATCTCCTCCTGCACATACTCCCATCCATCGCTGTACTCATAAGCCCTGCGAAAAGCCTCCAAAGCCTGCTCCAGACGGTTCTGCCTTTTTAAGAACCCTCCGCATATCTGCCAGAATCCGGGATTTTCCGGCTCCTCCTCTAGCAGGCCAGCGATAACCTGCTCCAGCTCTTCCGGTTCCACAGGCATCTCCTCCACATCCAGAGCCGCCCGCGCGTACCAGTATCTGGCGCCTTTGTTCTCTCCGTCCGTCTCATAAAGCTGTCTGGCCATATCCCAGGCCTGCTCTTCCATACCCCGGATCATGGAAACATGGTTTATCTTAAGGAGCGTCACATCCGGATGTTCTATGCCCATGGACTCTATCTGCCCAAGCGCCTTCTCCACCCGTTCCCTGTTCTTCTCCCCCACAGCGGTCCGCAGCTCAAAATAAGCCTCAAAAAACTGGTCATAATCAAAATCATCCCGCAGCGGCGTTTTGTCATACCGGAAGCTGTCCTCCACCTCAATCCTGTCCATAAGAAATCGGACAAATCCATCCGGAAAATGCTCGCTTAACTCTTCCCTGGTCTCGGTCCACCCAAATACCTGGTCCATAACCGTAAAACAGCTGTGAGGAATGTGGAAATGCTTGATCAAAAACCCAATCAGCGCCCATCCCGCCTCCTTCTGAGTCTCCAGATCCTGACACACGCCGCAGGAGAGAAGCTCCTTCCACTGCCCTGGCAGAATCCGCCTTTCAAAATCCCGGTAAAGTTCCTGGACCTCCCTCAAAAAGGAACGGATCTCACGGCTGTCCATCATGTCCGTCTCTTTTACATCCTCGTCATTCTCCCGCTCCATCTCCATAGCCGCCCTCACGGCCTCCTCCATGGCAGATCTTAGAAGCTGAAACCCTTTCGGGTCCTCCTCCGGGTGAACCTGGGGAAGCTTCTTTAAATACGCCTCCCGGATAACCTCCTGATCATTTGTCTCCTGGATCCCCAAAACATCCCAACAGCTCATGTTCCCCATATCCACATTCCCCTTTCCTTATAAACATCCTTTTCCAGGTCAGCTATGCTGCAGCGGCTCCCTGTCACGCCCGTCTTCTGCCACATACCACCTGGAGATCATCCCCTTGCTCTCAAAGCCTGTGCTTTTATACAGCGAAATCGCCGCGGTATTAACACTTGCCACGGTCAGCGACAAATATTCTTTTCCCATTTTGGCCGCCGCCATCTCTGTCCGCTCCAGAATCTCTCTGGCCAGCCCCCGTCCCCGGTATTCCTTAAGAACCCCCAGGCTGTCGATCTCCAGTTCGCCCTCCTTATCCACCAGAATGACAAACCCAACAGCTCTGTCCCTGATCTTTATGAGAAACAGCTGCCATCTGCTGTTGACCAGATATTCTCTTGCCTCTTTCTCCGTCAGCGTAGCGGAATTCGGCACCGCGTAAAACACCTGGTTATAAATGCTGCAAAACGGCGAGGTCTGCCAGATACTTACCTTCTCCCACGCTCCCTGGAACGCCTGGTCCGCGCAAACATCCTCTCCCACGCCATCCTCTGACAAAGAGACCCTTTTTCTCATTGCCAGCATGTCATATCCATAAGAAAACTGATAATACCCGTAATTCTTTTCGGGGACGATCCGGTGGTCCTTCTCCTTGTCGCACACATACACCTGCCTGGCCCCATTGCGCATGGCCTGGTGAGTCACCCGGGCCAAAAGCCCGTCAAAATCATCTTCCCTGCACCGGTTAATAAAAAGATACGCCTTCTTCTTTTCCGGTATCTCTGTCTGGATCAGCTGATATTCCCAGTCCTTGTTTTTTCCTATGATCTTTTTCTTCAGTTCCGTCTCATACTCCATACTGATCAGCGTCAGCCCTCTGGCCGGAGCCGTAGGCCCCGCCGCCTTCCGGTTTCTGGCCGCCAGGATCTCCTCCACATGCTCCGGCGGATACACGCCCATGCCCACCTTCATCAGCGTCCCCGCAATAATGCGCACCATATTGTAGAGAAACCCGCTGCCCTTGATGGTGATGGTGATCATGTCCCGCTCCTTCACCACGTCCGCCCGGTAGATGGTCCGCACCGTGTCCTCCGCCTGTCCCCTTGCGGTGCAGAAGCTTTTAAAATCATGCTCCCCCACCAGGTAAGAAGCCGCCTTCCTCATGTGATGCTCATTTAAGGGGAAATAACAGAAATGGGAATACAGCCGCAGAGTGGGCATATCGATCTTCCGGTTCAGAATCCGGTACTCATAAGTCTTAACGCAGTTCTGCCTCCTGGGATGCCACCAAAGGGGTACCTCCTGGGAAGAAAGCACCCGGATATCCTCCGGCAGCCGCTGATTCAAAGCAAAACAGATCTTGTCCGCCGGCATCCTGTTTTCTGTGTCAAACACCGCCACATTGCCCTCCGCGTGAACCCCGGAATCCGTCCTGCTGGCCCCGATCACCGCCACGGGCTCCCTCAAAAGCTCTGAGAGCGTTCTGTTTAACACCTCCTCTATGGTAATGCCGTTGGACTGAAACTGCCAGCCGCAGTAATTGGTTCCGTCGTAGGCCAGAACCATTTTCACTCTTTTCATAATTAATCTTTCCTCTCTACAACATGATCCGAACTCCAACCATGGCCGCCAGATAGATTCCATAAAATCCATAGGCCAGATAATCCCTCCGGTTATACTTAAGGGGCTTCATCTTCGTCCTGCCCTCTCCTCCCCGGTAGCACCTGGCCTCCATGGCCATGGCCAGGTCTGTGGCCCGACGGAACGCGGAGATAAACAAAGGAACCAGAAGAGGCACCATGCTCTTGGCCTTCTGGATCAGATTTCCGCTTTCAAAATCCGCGCCTCTGGCCATCTGGGCCTTCATGATCTTGTCCGTCTCCTCCACTAGAATAGGGATAAACCGCAGGGCAATGGACATCATCATGGAAATCTCGTGAACCGGCACCTTTACTGCCTTTAAAAACCCCAGGCTCTTCTCCATGCCGTCAGTCAGCTGATTAGGCGTTGTGGTCAGGGTCATGATGGAAGACCCGATCACCAGGTAGATCAGCCGCAGTCCCATAAAACAGGACATGGAAAGCCCCTCCCTGGTGATCCGCAAAAATCCCAGCCGAAACAGCTCCTGCCCGTCCGTGAGAAACAGATTAAAGCTGATGCTGATAAGCAGGATCACCATAACCGCCTTAAGCCCCCGCACAATAAACTTAAACGGCACCCTGGACATCCGGATCGCCAGAGCCAAAAACCCTGTGGCCACCACATACGCCGCCACATGGTCCGCCAAAAACAGGGATATGATAAACACCATGGTCCCAAACAGCTTGGTCCTCGGGTCCATGCGGTGGAGCGCCGAGTCCACAGGATAAAACTGTCCCAATGTAATATCTCTGATCATAACTGCCCTTCCTTTCCCAGAAGCCTTAAAATAGCCTCCCTGGCCTGGGCCACCGTGGTGATCCCATCCTCCATGGGAACCCCCCGCTCCTTCAGCTCGTGGACGATATAGGTCACCTGGGGAGCCGCAAGGCCCATAGACTCTAACTCCCTGTAATGCTCAAACACCTCCCTGGGGGTTCCGTCAAACACCTTTTCCCCGTGGTTCATCACCATAAGCCTGTCCGCGTACCTGGCAATATCCTCCATACTGTGGGACACCAGGACAATACTCATGCCACGCTCCCGGTGCAGGCCGCTGATCTCATCCAGGATCTCATCCCGGCCCTTAGGGTCCAGCCCCGCCGTGGGCTCATCCAAGATCAGCACTCTGGGATTCATGGCCAGGACTCCAGCGATCGCCACACGTCGTTTCTGACCTCCCGACAGCTCAAAGGGCGACTGGTCCCAGTACTTCTCCTTAAGCCCCACCTGCTTTAGAGCGTCCTTAGCCCGCTCCTCCACATCCCCCCTGGCAAGTCCCAGGTTCTTAGGCCCAAAGCACACATCGGAAAACACGTCCACCTCAAAAAGCTGATGCTCCGGATACTGGAACACCAGCCCCACCTTGGCGCGCAGATCCCGGAGGCTGTACCCCTCGTTGTAAATATCCGTCCCGTCATAATACACCGTCCCGCTGGCAGGCCGAAGCAGCCCGTTCAAATGCTGTATTAACGTAGACTTCCCTGACCCTGTGTGGCCGATCAGCCCCACAAACTGCCCATCCGGGATCTCAAAGCTGACATTTTTAAGCGCGTACTGCTCAAGGGCTGTCCCCGCCCCATAGATATAAGTCAAATTCTCCACTCTAATCGACATGATATTCTCCTAAACTTCGTAACAGTTCAGATAACCCTTGAACTGTTACGCATCCGGCCAATTAGAATCGCCTTTGGCGATGGGCCGGATGCCTGCTGCCATTACGCTTTCGCACGGTCAGCGCGGTAAACGCGCAGACCTGTCTAAACTGTTACTAAACTTCCCATATGGATCTGCCCCGGAAACCGTTTGTCAAACAGGGGCAGCAGATGCTCCATCAGTTCCTCCGAAGACAAGACCCCCGCCGGGATCTTAAGTCCGCCCTTTCGAAGCTCCCAGGCCAGCTCCGTCACCTGAGGCACATCCAGACGGTAGGACTTTAACAGCTCCACATCCGAAAAGATCTCCCTTGGCGTCCCGTCCATGACTAATTTCCCGTCGTCCATCACGATCACCCGGTCCGCCGAGATCACTTCCTCCATATAGTGGGTAATCAAAAGAACCGTGATCCCCTCCCTCCGGTTTAACTCCCGCACGGTCTTTATGACCTCCCTGCGTCCGTTAGGGTCCAGCATGGCCGTAGGCTCGTCCAGCACAATGCACTCCGGCCTCATCGCCATAACCCCGGCAATAGCCACTCTCTGTTTCTGACCTCCCGAAAGCTTGTTGGGAGACTTATAGCGGTAAGCCGTCATGCCCACAGCTTCCAGGCTCTCATCCACCCTGCGCCAGATTTCATCCGTAGGCACCCCGATATTCTCAGGGCCAAACCCCACATCCTCCTCCACCACATTGCCGATGATCTGGTTGTCCGGATTCTGAAACACCATGCCTGCCCGCTTCCGGATCTCCCACACCAAGTCCTCATCCGCCGTATCCATGCCCGAAACCCACACCGTCCCCTGGGTAGGCGTCAAGATCCCGTTAATATGCTTGGCAAGGGTAGATTTGCCCGACCCGTTATGTCCCAAAACAGCCACAAAACTCCCCTTCTCAATATCCAAGTCCAGATTGTCAATGGCCCGGTCCACTTCCTGGATGTTCTCATCCTCATCTCTTCTTATATAATCAAATATCAATCTGCTCGCTTTTATGATTCCCATAACCGACCTTTCCCTGTCACTGTCTGCCCGATGCTTGTAAATAATAACCCTTCCTTTTATGTTCCATATGTTTTTCAATTTTAGTTTAATTCATGGTAATAGTCAAGCATATTCCGCAAATAACAACGGCAGGGATCCGCCTGCCCAAAAGCCAGAGGTCATTGGTTTTCGTCAGATTCATACTCCCCCTCTTCACATAGTCGTCCGCCCTTGCCTGACTGCCTACGGTCTTTAACTCCCACTTCATGATCCCCGTCACAACCAGGGCCGCTAAAAAGCCGATCCCAAGAGAGATTATAAACTTCCACAGCGGGTCAAACGGCTCCTGGGGCAGATGATCCACATCATAGGGCTCCCCCAGCCTTGCCTGGGTTATGTAGTCATCGCACATCTCGGTGTGGTTATGCCCGTCTGGGTGGATACATACAAGGGCTTGCCGGATAAACTCGGCTTGGCTCATTTTGCAGAGGGAAACACGCTCG
>CAJUPQ010000073.1 GCA_910588505.1 uncultured Hungatella sp.
GAAGACTACATTTTATCAGGTTTTAGAAAATTTCAAAAGTTGTAAACTGGTGTTTTTTGATATAAAATGTGTAATTAATATTTCCATAAATCGTGCATACTTTTGTTCCGCCAAGAGGGTCAGACAGGCGTTGCGGACATGCGGACACTCCCCCAAAAATTTCTGCTCCCTGGAATCTTTATCCCCTTCCAGGTGAAAATGATGCCTCTGGTAAAGCTTCTAAGCTCCCTAAACATGATGTGCGGTATGGGCTCTTTTTTTGTTTGTAACAAACTTTTTGTGCAAAATCCAATACCCTAAAGTGGATAACCTGTTAATTTGTTAACAGACTGGACAGACCATACTGCCAATGGTAAAATAACCTTATAAAAATTGTCGAAAATACAAGAAATTTGCAACCTGTCAAGACACGATCTAATGTTAGGTTATCACAATGAAAAAGCCAGAGGGACAAACAAATGAAAATTATCAAGCAAACCAACCGAACGATCCTATTTGACGTCATCAACCCGGAGCGGTTCGATTTAATCAATCTCATGGCGGGAATCGAGCCCACAGGCAAAAGCCTGACGGATGAGAAGATCAGGGAGATTCACAGCCATCTGCTGGTACACAGCTTCGACGAATTTTTAAAGAAATTCGCGCCCACCATCTACAGCTACTTTGACGCAGACACGAAGCGGATGGTCTACACCCTGGAGCGTCCCATGGGGATTCCGGCCCAGTTCGTGAAAGAGATCGTCATCAACAAGAACAATAATTTCCTGAAAACCTTTATGCGGCTTATTGACGAGAAGCGCAGTTCTAATAAGCCCAACGTAACCTTTAACTATGAGTCCATGCTGGAGATGCTCTCTCCCCAAAAGACCCTAAAGGATATGAAGCGCCTCAACAAGGACGTGAACTATCTGGCAAAGGAGAGCATGAAGCTGGAAAGCGATTCCCCGGCCAAGTTAAAGCGCCTAAAAATGCTGTCCAAGAAGATCAATGAGACGGAGAGCTATTATAATGAATTCCCCACCCAGATCGCCCTGATGATCGGGACCATCCGGGAAAATCTGGTGGCCATCGAGGCTGCGGGCCGAAAGGACGGCGGCACCCCGGCTCCGGCTCTTCCCTACTTTGACGGGGAGGGGGAGATGAAAAGCCTGGCCTTTCGGCCGGACGAGGAAGTACCCCTTCTGGAGGTGGACGACAAGGCCACGGCCCTTTTGGTGTCTGAGATTGAAGAGCGGTACGACATGATCGAGCAGCGGCGCCGCGGCGCCGTGGGCATCCGGGAGGAAGAGACAGATACCGGCCTTGAGAAGGTCTCTTCCCTGATGCAGGAGCTGGTGGTCTCTGCGTTTACCAACAAGATGTCCTCCAAGCTGGCGGTGATGGAGACTACGAAAAAGGTGGAGCTGTTTAACAACTACAGCGCCCTGTACAATACGTGGCAGAAAGATTTTATCAAGGTTGCCAAGCCGGTGTTTGAGCGGATTTTGGGGGTTAAGGCCTTCTTTGACGCTTACACCCCGAAGATTAAAGGCATGGCGCCTTCCCTTCTGGTGACCAACCTTCCCATTGAGGAGCTGGTGGAATCCCAGAACATGGATAAGCTTCGTCTCTACCTGGAGACGGTGAACAACAAGACGGATTACACGGATACCATCTGGTTTGGCATTGTGCCCAGGATTGAGCTGCAGCGGGAGACTTCCCTGGATGACTACTCTATGGATATGACTGTGGACTTTGCGGAGAAGTGGGGATATTCCGGGGATTATGACGACGAGGATATGGTGTTCTATTCCTCCATTGACACCCTGCAGAACCTTTTGGACGGCATTAAAAAATATAAGATACAGACCTTTTTCGGGTTTGAGACCGGGGAGGAAAGCACCTTTTCCCGGATGGCCACAGACGGGGCCGCTCCCTACATGGAGAAGGCGGAGGAGATCGCGGGCAATCCCTACGACGAGTACGCCATTGCATGCTTCCCCAACATGACCATTGTTCCGGAGGATAAGTCCAGGGTGGTCACATCCAGGGGAGCTAGGATCAACGAGGCAGGGGCCGTGGAGTTCCCCAAGGGCCTGGATAATGACGTGAAGTTCTGGATGAAGGGCGTGTATGTGGGGGCGGAGTTCGCGGCAGCGGGCATGGTGGCTGCCTGCCAGTGCCCTAACTTTTTAAAGACGTACTTAAAGAAAGTGTACCCGGATTTTCCGGGAGTCCGGTTTGACTTGGAGGAGGATGAGAACGCCCTGCGGCTTCCCATTGTATTTGCCAAGGAGATTTCCGGGTTTACCAATGACGTGAAAGAGGAGATTGACCAGAGCAAGTTCGGGTTTGTCTTTTCTTCGGACAACTATACCCTGGACGGGAAGGTCATAAGCGGCATCACGGTTATGAGCGCCAGAAGCATGCACATGGACCGCAGGACGTACCGCAGCGTGTTCCAGACCACCAGGCGTACCTACATTGAGCGGATGATGGCTGCTCAGCTGCGCAATAAGGACGAGCGCAATATCCGCGCCTATTTTGAACCCAGCGGCCAGATCAGCGAGTGGATGAAGTTTGGAACCTGGGACAATTCCATTATCCGGGAAGGGGAGCGGGTGGAGCTTGAGAGCATCGCGGAGGGCCAGTGCGATATCCGCATTGAGTCCAAGGGCGTATCCGAAAGCTTTACCATCAACATTTCGGAGAATGAGTAGGTTGGGACAAAAGATTGTTAGCCCTGGTCAGGAAATTCGGCAGAGTAATAGAAACTATTAAAAGAGAAAGAAGGGGATTTATATGGCTTTAGCGACAGTGCAGGCAAACAGCCTGAAAATTGCGGATATCGCGGAGATTACCGAGGGTATTTCCTATGTAGAGTTTACTTCTGTCATTGACGAGCACGCCTATGCCCGCTCCGCGGACATTTACTGCACCTTGGTGATTAAGGGAGTGCTGAACATGGATTCCACCAAGAAGATTCTTGGGGACGAGTCCAAGAAGATGCTGGAGTGGTCTCTGGTAGCGTCTAACAGTGCGGACTGCTACAAGGCAGTGGAAGTTTCCTACACCCACAATGACGTTACTACCAAGTACAAATTCAGCCACGCTTTTCCGGTTTCCTATAAAGAGGAGAACGCGGACCAGGAGAAGAGATTTACCCTGGTGGTAAGGCAGAAGAAAGACCGTCTGGCAGATATTGTAGTAGAGTAACCGAAAAACTGCCGGGGTTTTTGTATCAGGGCTAATGATGTAAAATTTTATAACTGTTGGTCAAACGGGGGAGAGGATTTGCGTTTTGGGATTCTCTCCTAACGTGCAATTAAAAGGAGGGCCATATGGCAGACCAGAATGGGGTCATCCTTTTCCTGGTGATTTCCGTTATTGCGTTGTGGGGAATCGTTATGGTTCTTGCCGCGGTTTATCTTGCGGCATTCCTGAAAAGGCGGGGACAGCTAAAGGCTGTGGTTCTGGACGGTGAGGGAGAGGTCCGGGACGCCTATGAATTGGGAAGACAAAGGGAACTGCTTATTGGGAAATCTACGCCCGCTAATCTGGTAAACATCGACTTTTCCGACTCGGCTTACGCCGGCTCCATTGAGGAGGAGCAGGCGTCTTTTACCCGCTATGGAACCTGCTGGTATATCTGCGCCAAGGGGGCAAAGGGCATGGTGGGGCTGCGGCAAAAGGGCGGGGAGACGGTGTACAAGCTGCGAAGGAATATTCCTTACCGCATACAGAAGGGCGATATTGTATACATATCTTATGAGAAAATCATCATCCGGTAAATCTGTGGGCGGCTTCATCCGGCGGATACTTTAGGTTATGGACGGATGAGACCGGGGGATTTGCTTAAAGGATACAGGAGTTGAGTTGACATGGGCTTAATCAGGTGTGAAAACGGACATTTATTCAGCGAAAAGCGGTATGGAACCATCTGCCCTTACTGCAGCACGGCTGTGAACATCGCCAGGAAGAAAGGGGAGGATGTGGACGGCGTTTTAAAGGATACCACCTACTTAGAGGAGCTGGAGGTGATGCATCCGGTGGTTGGGTGGCTGGTGTGCATTGAGGGGCCGTCCAAGGGCAAGGACTACCGGATGATCGCGGAGAAGAATTTTATCGGCAGAAGCCCGGAGATGGATATCCGGATTCTTGGGGACAACAATATTTCCTACAAGAATCACGCCATTGTGTCCTACGACGGGAAGAAGCGGGCCACGTTCCTGCTGCCCGGGGACGCCCAGGGCCTGGTGTACTTAAACGGGGAGGCTGTCTACGCGCCGGCGCAGCTGGAGGCTTTTGACCAGATTGAGCTGGGCAGGAGCAAGCTTTTGTACATCCCCCTTTGCGGCCCTAATTTTGAGTGGGAAGAGGAAGATGAGTAGGCGCTACGGCAATGCCCAGACCATAGGGGGCAATGTGACCCAGAACACCTATTTTATGACCAAGCAGGTGGGGGACGGCTTTCTGGCGGTGCTGGCGGACGGCACCATTGACAGCGTTATGGGGGCTTACGCCGCCATTCTGGCCTGCGAGACCATTGCAAAGGGGTTTGTGTCATTGGAAGATGTGGAGGGGCAGCTGGAATCCGGGTTTGCCCGGGGCGCGGCTCTGCTTCATGAAAGGCTGTACAAGGGGCGGCAGCCCAGGGTGTCTCTTCTGGCCGCCTGCTTTGTGGGAAATTCCATGGTCTACCGCAATGTGGGGGAGTTGTCCCTGGTAAGCTACAACGGCAGGAATCTGACTGTGGACCATGAGGGCGCCGGAAGCCTGGACCGGAAGGGGATTACCACCCTTTTGTGCAGTCAGGGGGTGTGGCAGGCCCTGACGGAGATTGATATTGAGAAGCTTTTGTCCGGGAGAGGCCATCCCTACGCAAAGGCTCAGAATATCATAGAAGCGGTGAACCGCAGGAATTTAAAGGACCAGAGAAGCGCATTGGCGGTGATTGTGGCATGAGACGCCCCTTTCTTTGTCAATGGAGATACGAGGTGGCCGTATGAGAAAATTGAACAGCCAGTTTATCACCACATTTGTGTCAGAGGC
Organism: uncultured Hungatella sp.; assembly: GCA_910588505.1. Taxonomy (GTDB): domain Bacteria; phylum Bacillota; class Clostridia; order Lachnospirales; family Lachnospiraceae; genus UBA3402. The sequence goes on from CAJUPQ010000073.1 coordinate 5,032, forward strand.
AGGGCTGGACGGGCAGAACGGGACTTATTACGGTTTTGTGGAAATGGACCGGTATTATTGTATGGCAGTGGCCCAGGGGTATGACGCTGACGGGGGCTTTGACAGCGCCAAGCTGGCGGTGGACGCGGCTATGGAGGCATTTGTCCAGAATCCGGGCATGGGAGCAGGAAGGATCCGGGGGTGTCTGAAAAAGGCCCACCGGCGGTTAAAGGAGCAAAGTGTCCGGATTCGGCTGAAGGCGGGGATTTTGCTTCTGGTGTCGGATTACACCAGGTTTTGCTACGGCGTCTGCGGCAATGTGATGCTGTACGCCTTTCGAAACGCCGGGGCGTACCACCAGAGCAGCACCCACACGGTGTACCAGGCCATGGCGGACAGGCAGAGGCAGTCCGGCGATGAGCTAGGGCCAAAGGAGGAGACCAGAAACCTGTACCATTATCTGGGCGGAACCGGGGGCGTTACGGTTTCCGGAAAAATGCGGCTGGAGGACGGAGATGTGCTTCTGGCTGTCACGGAAGGGTTCTGGAACCGGGTGAGCCGGGTGGAGATTTTGGACGCCTATGAGTCCATCCAGTCTGTGGAGGAATTTCTGGGGGATCTGCAGGAGCTTTACTTACGGGGCAGCACGGAGGATATTCCCTGCTGCTGCCTGGCTGCTGTTGACATAAAGAAGGCTTACAGGGAAAATACGGCTTTAAAGAAGAAAGTGTGGATGTGGAGCCTGATTGTCCTGCTGATTTTGGCCGTGGGCGGGATTCTTTTAAGCGTTTATATAAGGGTAAAACGGCGAAAGCAGCAGGAGATTCGGGATACGGTGTCTGTGTATGAGGATACCGGCGACCAGTATATGGGGAAACTTAACAGCCCTCTGGCAAAGCAGGAGTACGAGAAGGCGGCCCAGGAGAGCAAAAAGCTTGATAAAAATGAAGAGCGGCTTGACTGGGAGCGGCTTTTGTCGGAGAAAATCACCATCTGCGTCATGGCGGAGGACGCGGGCAAGTCCTATGAGGCCCGGGATTACGCCGCTGCCAGGGATGAGTACAACGAGGCCCTTAAGGCAGCGGGAAATTATGAGGAGCTTTTGCCTTTTGTCAGTTCTGTGGAGCAGCGGCAGAAGCTGGCCGGCACGGGGATGGAGATTAACAATCTGCTGGAGAGCGCAGCTCTTAAGGAGGCGGCAGGGGATCTGGAGACTGCGGGCATCCTGTACAAGCGGGCCGAGGCCATGGTCCGCATTGTGGACGACGGGGAGCGCTTAAAGGAGGTGCAGCTTGCCCTTTTGCGGGTTAAGGAGCAGGCGGATTTGGAGGCAAAGGAGGAGCGGGCTCTTGCCAGGGATGAGGTGATTATTGACGCGGACAAGGCGGCGGCGTTGGACGCTATCCTGGCCGGGGATTTTGACACTGCTCTGGCCCAGTATACGAAGATTAGGGACGCCTACATTGCCATGGAGGATAATGAGAAGGCGGAGGAGACCACCCAGATTATGTTGTCTCTTCAGAAACAGGCCAGGGAGATGGAGCAGATGGCAGAGGAAGCCGTTGACCAGGGAAAGGCTGCGGCGCTGGACGCCCTTGTGGCAGGGGATCTGGAGACTGCCCTTGGGCTGTATGAGGAGATGCTTAAAACCTGTGTGGAGACAGGGGATGAGGCCGGGGCTAATGAGGCCAGGGCCATGATTGCTTCTCTTAAGGAACAGATGGAGTCCCCTAAGGATGATGATGGGGATAAAAAGCCGGAGGAGACAAAGAGCGGGCAGCCGGAGACGGAAGGGGCCGGGGAGGATGTGGGCGCTTCCGGTCCTGGGGGACCTGGAAATACCGGAAGTTCTTCGGCTCCCGGAGGGAAAAACCGCTGGGAGGGCATTGAGGGCAACGGGCAGCAGTTGTTTGACCAGTGTTTGGATGAGGCGCTACGGGCCACGGCCAGACAGGATTATGAGTCCGCCATCAGGGCTTACCGGGAGATTGAGAATCTTTATAACCGGTATGGAAATTCGGAGACTACCGTGAGGACGGATGTGATTATCGAGAGACTTAATAAGCTTATGGAGGAAGGGAACTGAAGATGGATGAAAACTTTATCTATGAGCGGTTAAAGGCTTTAAGCGGCGGTCTGGAGCGGTCTTTGTACCGGGATATCAGCAAGGCTTTTGAGGAGGTTGTCCGGTATAATGAGAGGGCTCTTTCTGAGCTGAAGGAGAACCTTTGCCGGGAGCTTCGGGATGTGTCGGAACGTTTTTACCTGTATGGGGCCGTGGCTGCTGCCGGGGATGTGCCCATTGTCAATGATTTTCTTTTTCCCATGGATGAGGGGCAGGAGGAGGGAAGCATTGCCACGATTTTCTGTCCCTGCTCCAGAGACAGGATGGAGGAAGTGTTTGGCAATTGTCAGAAGCTTGTGGTGGGGACGGATGAGGGAGAGTTGGAGATTCTTGCCAGGGTCATGCCCTGCAGGCGGTATCAGAGGAAGATTGATGAGCTGCAGAATGTGTTTTATGACAACGGCATTTTCTGGAGAACGCCTTACCTTCCCTATGTGGACCGGTTTGGGGATGTTTTTTGTGAGGATTTCCCAAAGGATCTGGAGGTGAAGTCTCTGCGGTTTAAGGATGAGAGTATTCCGGTGGGGCTCGGGCTTATTCCTCTGTGGAACGTGGAGCCGATAAGCCTTAAGTGTACGGTTTTTCCCATTCCGGCTATTGACGAGGAGAATTTCCGGCATACGCTGAAACTGCCTTTTTACCAGGACGGGTATGTGGTCAGGATGGAGCAGGCGGTTAAAAATGTGTTTATGAGTAATGAAGGGCTGGAGGTTGTTTCACGGGAGAAGAGCCAGCGGATGTTTGATTTGTACCGGATTGCCGTACACAGGGACGTGAAGGTGCCTCACTATCCTCTTACTTCTAATTTCCGGCGGATGCGCCATGTGGACCGGCAGGCGGACAATGCCGCGGCAGGGCTTCGGACCAGGGCGGAGATTGGGCGGATTGTCACCAGCTATGAGGCTTATGAGGGGCTTACCCTTAGGGGTATCGAGGAAGGGAGCTGGGGGGATATTGCCGGTCTCGGCAGCCGGTACGGGTTTGTTCCAAAGGGGAGGGAGAGTCTTCTGCTGCGGTTTTGGGCAAAGGAGGAGCATTTTCTGACCCAGGACCAGGCGGCTTTTCTGGTTGCGGAGGTTCAAAGGGATTTTCCCCAGTTTGCGGTTTCGGGGGAGCTAACCTTTGGGGAAAGCCCTGATAAGGGGAAGGGAGGATGGCATGAAGCGTCTGTGGCAGGCAGCTATGGAGGCCAGGAATAACGGCATCCGGGAGAATGACTTGTTTTTCGACGTGGCGGATACCAGTTCTCCTTACGGGGAGGCTACGGTGAAAAATGCCTACACGCCTTTTGGCCCTGTGGAGGGCAGGATTGCCGTGAATCCCTATTACAGCTATGAGGCTGTTTTTGACCACATCATCCGGCCTGGACAGATACCGGAGCTGACCCGGTATCTGTGCGATTTGATTCTCCATCATCTCTGGCAGGTGGACGCCTTGTCCGGCATGGATGTGGAGGCGTTTTACGTCAGGTTTCTGGAGGCGGATATTCTGGCGGGGGCTTTTGGGCCTGAGGTGCCTGTGGAGGATTTTACCTCTGAAGAGATACGCATGCTGGCCTATTTTTATCTAAAGCTGTGCCGGACAGGGGATTATGAGCGGTGCTTTTGCGACGTCCTTTCCGGCCTGTATGGAAATTCCTGGATAAACGCGAGGGAAGACGGAAGCATTGTGCTGTTTTTAAACCGGAAGGAAACGCCGGAGGATGTGCGGAAGGTTCTGGCTGTCAGAAGTATTTTTTTGCAGGCAGGGAGAACATGCCGGGTCTTCTGGGATATCCCGCCGGGAATCGTGGAGTGCGAGGAAACCACCATCGGGAACTTCGTGTTGTTTTAGAGGAGGAACGTTTGGGAAACGGAGTTTCCCAAATTGGAATCGTTCCGACGACTTGGCAGGTGACGCGAAGCGGCGCGTGCCGTTTCCCTGCAAAAAGGAGGAATGCTTGGGAAACGGAGTTTCCCAACAGGAATCGTTCTGACGACTTGGCAGGTGACGCGAAGCGGCGCGTGCCGATTCCCTGCAAAAAAGGAGGAAAAGGCTGTGGGGTACCGATATAGGCTGTTTAAGAACGGCAGAGAGCAGAATATGAGGCGCTATACCTTGGATGAGCTGCAGGATATGGGGACTTTTATGCTTCGGGATATCTGTGTAAGGGAGAAGATTATGACCAGGTCCGCAGGCATTGACCCTAAGCGGCTGGACCGGGAGGCTTTGATTGAACTGCTGTACCGCTATCGGGGCAGGGAGGAGGAAGTTCTGGCCGACGGATTCTGGGAAGAGTCTGTGGAGATTGTGAAGGCTTTGGCATCCAGGGCGGTTCTGGCTGCGGAAAAGCTGGAGGCGCCTGACAGGATTGAGTTAAAGAAGGACATCCCCCTTCTGGAAGGGGAGGATGTGCTGATTAGCCATGGATTTGACGGGGAGTATTTCCTTGGGGTGATTCTGGATGATGCGGGAGCGGTTCTTGGGGTGTTTGAGGTTTTGGGCAGCCGAATGACTTTGTCTCCGAAACGCATGGCAGAAACCCTTACTGTGGGCATTTATCAGGACCTTAAGCTTCTTCTCTTTGACGGGCCTTCCAGCCGGAAGGTTCTTAGGGCCTACAACAGCCAGAAGTGGAGCGCGGCCAGGGAGGGAAGTCTGACTGCGGCCATGGCCAGGCTTCCTGTCCTTTCCATTGTGGAGGTCATGGATTGTCAGGAACCTTTGGTGATTGATTTCGGGGCGGGGAATACTGCCGCGGCTTCTCCATGGCCCCAGGGACAGGGGGCGGAGAAGCTTCTGGAGGTCCGGTTCCAGGGGGGAAGCAGTCTCCTTCCAAGCGCTGCCGCTGTCAGGCGCTGCGGGGAAGGGGAGGCGGAGTTTGCCTTTGGATATGAGGCTCTTGGCCTGATACGGCGAAGGGGCTATGGGGAGGAAATGACGTTTTTCCATAACCTGAAGTTGTTTTTGTATGAAGAGCGAATGCTGGAGGTAAGGGACAGTGACGGGAATGCCGCGTTTGTTTCCTCGGACGCCCTTTTAAATGGTTTTTTTCAGTATATTATCAATACGGCCAAAGGGGAACACAAAAAGAATTATACAAAGCTGTGTTTTCTGATGCCTGAGAAACGGGGCGGGATGGCCATTGAGCGGCTTAAAAAGATTCTGCCTGACTATGAGGTATGGGGCGTTTCCTCGGAATCCGTCAACTGCGTCTACGGGGAGATTATCCGGCGGGGGGATTTTGAGGGGGAAGAGATGACCCGGGAGCTTGCCTTCCACTGCGGCGCAGGCTCGTCTTCCCTGGTACTTTGCGGCCATGAGGCGGAGAATACCAGGGTGGCTTATGAGGTGCGGATGAATGCCCGGTATATAAACGGGGACAGGGGGTTTGGCGGCAACAGCCTGACTTGCCTTATCTTTATGTACTTGAAAATCCGGGTGATGTTAAAGGTTACCGGCTCTGACCAGGAGATTTTTGATGAGAAAATGGGGGATGCCTACTCTTATGTGGACCAATACCGGGGGACGAAGGAAGTTTATGAGGGGTTTCGCGGCTTATATGAACAGGCGGAGGCCATTATTCCCACCCGGTTTGGCGGTCCGGAGAAGGGGAATTCCTGGAAACGCCGGAATTTTTACCGGCTGTGGTTTTTGGCGGAAGGGCTGAAGCTGGCTTTTTTCTCAGGGGAGCCCATTAGTGTGATTGATCTGCCGGACCGGTTTCGGGAGCTGTGTATGGTCCATGTGGCCACGCCTCAGGGGATTGTGGAACAGCGGCTGGATTTTTCGGTGCATAAGGAGGCTTTGGAGCTTGTGATGGCCCCGGAAATCTATGGCCTTGTAAAACGTTTTATTGAGCCCCTCTGCAATGAGGACGGTATTTTGATGGGATACCGGATTAAGTTCACGGGCATGAGCTGTCAGATTCCTGTGTTTCGAGACGCGCTTCGGGAGTTTACGGTGGGGCGCAGGGCCAGGGTGAAGCGGGCAGGGGATGAGGGGCTTAAGCTTCGCGCCCTGGAAGGGGCCATTCTTCGGGGACAGATGGAAAAAAGCGGGCGGGTTATTCCGGAGATTACAGAGGAAGAAGGGGAGATTCCTTTTATGGTCACAGTGGAAACCCATGACGGTTCGGTTATGCGCATGATAGCAAAGCAGCAGCCGGACCGGGATGTTTTCGGGTATGTGAAGCGCCACGCAGCCACCCGTCAGGTGGAATTTACGGTGTTTGACGCCCTGGAGCATGAGGTGGGCAGACGGATGGTGTGGCTGGATACAGGTTCCTTTGAGCCGATTTCCTATGACGCTTTGTTTGAGGCTTTTCCCATGCTTCAGCCTTTTCAGGGAGATTTTGATTCCATTGGGGAGGACGAGGTGCGGTTGTTTGTGTACAGGGAGGAAAACTGGGATTTCTGCGTGCTGCCGGCTGCCAGAAGGCAGGGGGTTTTAAGCGCGGGAAAGGTAAGCCGGTTTTTGTTTGACGATGAGTGCGTGGATTATTTCTGCGGGGCATTTTAAAAATAGGTGGAGGCTGCCATGGAGGTTAAGCAGGTGTTCCCTCTGTTTGAGGAAGGCCGTATTCTCAAACGGGATTCTCTGGATTTTATCCGGGATTACGCGCCGGATTTCTTCTCCCTCCTGTTTCGGGAGTACGGAAACGGGGTGATTGCCGGGTTTTCGGTGCGGGGGGAGGGAAAGGACCTTGTGATTGGTCCCGGCATTTTGAAGCACGGCCCTTATTTTTTTTGTATGAAGGAGGAGGCCAGGCTGGAGTTTTGCATGTATGGACAGATGGTCCAGGTGGTTTTTCGAAAGGCAGGGGAAAGGGTTTCCCCGGATTTTAGGACGGAGCGGTTTGAATTGTCTCTGGAGCCTGTGCGGGTCCTTGGGGACGGGGAGTATGAGCTGGGGCGGTTTCTCCTGGAACAGGGGGCACGGCTTCGAACTTATGAGGAATATCAGGATTTTAATGACCTGGTTACAGAATTTAACACGGTAAATCCTGTGCATATCCCCTATGCCTGTGAAGGGGGCCATACCTTGGCGCCTTTTATTCTCCGGCTTTACGGAAGGGACGTTCTGGGGTCTGAAAAAGCTCTGCCTCTGGACCTTAGTTTCAGCGTGGCCTGCCTAAACAGTCCTTTTATATCCCGGGAGCTGATACAACGGTATCTTCTGGCCAGGGAAAAAAGGGGGGACGAAGGCCAGGGCAATCTGTATCTGTATCAGGGGCTTAGGAGGCTTTACGCCAGGCTTGTGTCCGGAGGGGAAAAACGTCAAAGGCCCAGAGGGATGGGCGGGAAGACCATGATTGATTAAGGAGGGGTCATATGGCTAAAACTTATGTTGTAAACGGAGCTACGTTAAAATGTGTCCTGGGAGCGGCGCCTTCTACTTTGACCGTGCTGCCGGTGAACCGGGTGGAGATCGGAGGGAAGGCAAAGGCCAATATTATGGACTGCAAGCCCATGGTGAATATTAAGCCTTTCGGGACCTGCGCCAAGATGGCGCCGCCGGTTCCCTGCACGCCTATGGTGGCTGCCTGGATGAAGGGGAAGACCAATGTGCTGGTGGGAGGAATGCCGGCGCTGATGAGCGACTCCATGGCCATTTGTTCCTGCGGAGGCGGGGTCATCAAGATTCAGAAGGACGGGCAGTGAGTATGGAGTACGGTGACGAGGATTTTATCGCGTGGATGGCGGATTTGATTGAGCAGCAGGAGCTTGAGAACGGGCAGGAAAAGGAGGAGGACCATGATAATTGACGTGACCAGGCTAAGGGTCAGTCCCTTTGCCCTGGAGGGCATTGTGGAGATGAAGGTGGAACAGTCGCTGAACCACCATGCAGCCATGTATTTGAAAGGCATTGTACCCAAAGAAAATGGTGATTCGGGGGTTATGGATACGGATGATTCCACGGTGGTCACGGTTTCTGACCAGGATGGAGTGATTTTTCGGGGACTTGTGCAGAATATCAGGGCTTCGTTTCAGGGGGAGGTGTGCTATCTGGAAGTGTGGGCCGCATCCTTTAGCGTCAAGGCGGACACGGATGTTTTGTCCCGGTCGTTTCAGGACGGAGGGATGAATTATCAGCAGATTGGGGAGCTAATGGCAGGGGAAAACGGATTGTCCCTGTCCATGGAGGCCTCCGCCCTGTCTGTCAACAATCTTCTGCTTCAGTATCAGGAGACCAACTGGGAATTTTTAAAGAGGATTGCTTCCCACAATCATTCTGTACTTCTTCCCTCGGTGGAGGAACCGAAATTTTATTTTGGGATACCCAAGGGGAATCAGAAGGGGAGTCTTCTTTCTTACCGTTTTTCAGTGGGGAAAAATATCGGACGTTATCGAAGGCATACGGGCGCCGGGGTGGACGCTGCCCCTGATGATTCTTTGGAATATATGGTTACGGCAGATGACAGCGTGCTTTCTATCGGCGATACGGTGGATTACAACGGAAACGCCTTGTTTGTCAGGGAGGCTTTGATTCATCTGGCGGACGCGGTGCTTACCTGCCGCTATGTGCTGTGCCCGGAGAATGGGCTTAAGGTTCCTGTAAGTTATAATCAGCATATAACGGGCCTGACTCTTTCGGGGCAGGTGCTGGAGGTCAATCAGGACACGGTGAAGGTTCTGCTTTGTGTGGACGAGAGCCAGGATACGGCCAAAGCCTATGCCTTTCCCTATATTACCCCTTACAGCGCGGAGAACCATACAGGGCTTTATTTGATGCCCGAGCCTGGGGATGTGGTGAATATTCAGTTTCCCACAGAGGATGAGAGCCTGGCTGTGGCCCTGTCCTCCTACCGGCAGGTGGAAAGCGACCGCATGGGAGACCCCAATGTAAAATACCTGCGGACTCCCAATGATAAAGAGATTAAAATCAGCCCGGAGGAGATTTTGATAACCGCAAAGACCGGGGGGCTGTATATCAGGCTGAATCAGGACGACGGGATTGAGGTGTTTTCCCAGCACGGGATTATGGTAAATACCCTGTCAAGCATTGACGTGACGGCGGCAGGCCATATTTCCCTGACAGCGGGAACCAATATCCTGATGAACGCAGGGGCAGGGTACACAGTCAGCGCGGGAAAGCGGATTGACGCCAGGGCAGGGAAAGCGGTTGACGTCACCGCGGGAGGCCAGATGACGTTGTTTAGCGGTGAAGAGATGACCTTTACCGCCACAAAGAATCTGGGCATGGAGACGGAGAAGGAGTTTGTGGCCAAATCGGAGGAGGATATGACCGTGGTGAGCCAGAAAAAGATGACTCTTTCTTCCAAGGAGGACATGGCCCAGGCTTCGGATAAGAAGATGAAGTTAAGCGCCAAGTCAGAGGTGGGGATTTCCTGCAAATCCAGTTCCATTAAGCTGGACGGGGCCATGGACTTAAAGGCGTCAAAGATAAAGGAAAATTGATATGGATGAGAATTTCAGGAAAGAGTTCAGGGAAATACAAAACCAGGCCCGTCTTGGGGTTAACGCCTATTATTTTTCACATATGGAGGAGCTGACGGATTCTTACAGGGAGGCCATGGCCGGGGCGTGCAGGCAGGTAAAGGCCATGCAGGATAAAGGATACCAGGATGTGGAGTTTATGGAGATTACCATGCTGCGCACCAGGCTTTTGGAACAGGATTTTCAGGCGCCTATTCTGGTCTACGGGCCAAAATGGTACGCGGATCCTTGTCAGGCCCAGGCAGGGGAGATTGACACAAGGGGAATCTTTTCGTTTTATGAGGATATGGAGAAGGAGACGGTCCGCCTTGTGAGGAAGTACCGGTCAAAGGTTCCGGAGCGCATGGCACAGATATGCATGTGTCAGGTTGCGGATTCCTTTTGGAGTTATGTGGATATGGCGTGCCGCAGGGCTGTCATGGGCTTTTCCACTGAGGGAATGGCCATTACGGACCAGTTTCGGGTGAGAATCTGCGAGTATATGGGCTATGGGTCTGTGTGCCGCCGCCATCTGCCTGCCATGGAGCGGCAGGAGATGAAAAAATGGTTCGAAAAAGGGGAGGCGGAGGTATATCGGTTTCGGGATTTCAGGGGAATGGATTTTTCCGGCTGGAATTTTGACGGCCTTGACCTGACCGGGTGTGATTTTCGGGGCTGTAATCTGGAAGGGTGCAGCTTTGGGGAGGCGGATTTGACAGGGGCCTGGTTTTGCGGCAGCGCCATGAAGGGGACCTGTTTTCGGGACGCCTGGGTTCCGGGTACAAGGTTTGACGGGGCTGACCTGGAGGGCGCGGTGTTTGAGGGAACTTACAGTTCCTGCAGGTTTAATGAGGAGATATGGCTTAGGCCGGACAATGAGCGGGCCAGCTTTGTGGGATGCCGGTTAAAGAACGCGGATTTAACGTTCAGCGCCATGGAATGGGCGGATTTTTCAAAGGCGGATCTGGAGGGCGCGGTGTTTGATGAGGGCCATGGGGATTACTACCGGCTGGATGAGGGGCAGAGAGGGCAGGCTGTGTTTTGCGAGGAGTGAGGAGAGGCGGATGGAATATTTTTTGTTGAAGCCCTTTGAGGGAGGGTGCAGATTTAAGATTGTAAACCATGACAAGGATATTTTGATCTGTTCCATGGTGAAAAAGGGCGAAGCGCCGGATTTTACCCTTCATCCCTGCCCATTAATCAGCAACCGCTTTAAGGAGCTTTTGGAGCAGTTTCTGCGGGATATGGATTTTATCCCCTGCGTCATAGAGGGGCAGGATCAACCGGATTACTGGGGATTTCATCCAAAGGAGCAGGACGTAAAAAAGGCGAGGTTTGGGCCGGACGGGTCGGTGACGGCGGTGGGCCCTATGGGGCTGACGCCTATTTTTATGGTTCCCAATTATAAAAAGGTTTCGTATGTGGTGAATCTGGCTTTGGCGGAAAGCCTGCTGCGGCGGGGGTATGTGAATCTGGGGCTGGAGAGGGTTGAGACGATGGGAGGCGATGGGGGATGACACAGACTGAGGCAAAAAAGACAGATGGAAAAATCGAGAATCCGCCTGACTGCAAGACAAAGGGGAATTGTCCCTGCAATGTCTTTGAGCGGTGCAGAAAACGGCGGCCTTATGGAAGCGATGTGTGGGGCAGCCCAAAAAACAAGGCACAGGCCATGGGCATCATAGCCTTTGACGGAGGCGACAAGATAACAGACCGGGGCAGGCTGAATAAGATGCTCCAGGACCTTATGGATAGAAATCAAAAACGGGCAGCAGAAGGCCAAAAATTCAACAAGTTTTTCGGGAATGTTTATTCAGCGACAGGGACGTACAATTCGGCCCTGGTTTTGCCGGAGACAACTGATTTGGAAATTACTAACCAAATGGAAAAGTTAAAGGCATCCCTGCGTAATGTGGCTGTGTTTACGGATTTCCAGAAGTCTATGATCATCCGGGCCAACCTGGTGAGAAACGGGCTTATGCTGAAGTCCGATATTTATGAAGGAGAAACCTTTGGTTCAAATGATCTGGTTCCCTATCCCTTTGCCAAAGGCGTCATGAATGAGATGTGGGCCATTGACCATGTCCAGATAAGGGCAAAAGGGGGATGCAACCGTTTCTGCAATGCCGGGGTTTTAAAATTTGGTGTAAACAGCAGCAAGGGCGACGACGGGCCTGGCTGTCCTTGCGTCACGGCGCTAAGAGAGAAGGATCCTAACTTAAGACCATTTGACCCCCATCCAAAAGAAGGAGGGTATTTTCTTTTTGTATGTGTTACATACAACCGAAATCAGGATGAGGGGGAACCTCCAAAAGAGCTTCCCGGTATATGCGGCCCGGAAAAACTCTGCAACCTGGATGACCCGCGTGGGTGCAGACGGGCCCATGCCCCCATAGTAACCGTCTTTAAAGAATAACAGGAGGGAAACATGCGTCATTTGGAAGACAGAGCTGTAAACAGGCTTGCCATAGACGGAAAGGCCTTGTGGGAGGGCTGTATCCTCGCCTCATGCGTCCACGGGGTCATGCTTGGAGAGTACCCTTTTATTGTCAATGAGAACGCGTGGTTCGGGGAACTTTACATTACCCGGAATGATGAGGGAGGAAAGGCGGCCCTTGCGTTTTCAGAGGATATGGAACTACTGATGGGCATGTTTGACGACCGCAGCAGCCCGCGCTCTAAGCTTGTGCTGTCGGATCAGTACGCCAGATCCCATTATAAAGGGGCGTCTGAGTTTATTCAAAGCGCCGCCCAGGCTTTATCAATTCTTTTTGAGGACGATGTAGGGCAGAAAAAGCTGCCTTTTGTGACTACGGGGTTTTGGGAGGAGGAGGATCAGATCCTAAGCGGTGATAGTTATGAGGACTGGTTCGCTCACGGCGGACATATTATTAAGGCTCAGCTTATGCCTTTTGAGGAGGCAATGGCCTATTATGAGGTTAAACGCTCCATGGACGCGAAAAGGATGGAGATCGCGGAGAGGATTTACAGGGAGAGGATTAAGGCTCCCAGGGCGAGAGTGGTGCTGAAACGGGAGGAGATCGCGGTGCTTGAGGCTTCAGGGCCTTATAATATTGGGACCTGCCAGGAGGTGTTTGGGCAGTTTGGGGTGGTGTTTGAGGGGGAAAGGTGAGTAAGCAAAGTCGGCTTTAGTCACAGAGCCAGTCAGAAGAGGGATGTCCCGTCCGGGTTCAGATATGCCAAATATTCCTCCTCTGACTGGCAAAAGCAGAATTCGCTGGCTAAGATTACTTACTTAACATGTTTCTGATATGGGACGCTGTTTCAGCTCTGTAGCAAAGAGATTTTAATTCCCCGCTGCTTCATAATGAGAATAACTTCTTTGAGAAATAGAAAGACCTGTTCGTCATCACCAGTGATCTGAGACTGCCGCTCTCTGCG
>CAJUPQ010000074.1 GCA_910588505.1 uncultured Hungatella sp.
AGTTTTTAACCGTACAGCTTTATTGCTCAAGCGGGGTACTCGTTTCTTTTTTTATATTTATAATGTCATATAAGTACAGCTTCCTATCTTCTGCGTGCCTTATGACAAGTTCTGCATGGAATATATTATAGCGCAAAACTTCTCCGAAATCATCAAAAATCGGAAGAGCGAATCTGGAATCATAGCGATACCACCCAAACCTGGCATTCCAGTTGTGTTTCCAGCATTGTGTACTCTCCTTCTCTTCCTGTCAGTCGGCTCCCCCCATTATATAGCGAATCCTCTCCTACGTCTAGACAGTATTTTATTTTCGTGATACAATTAGGTTTACCCCAGAAAAAAGAAAGAAGGAAATCATATGGACGAATACCGCAATCAAAACTCTGATGACCAAAACGGCAGCAACCAGCCGCATCCATCTGAGTCCCCATATAACTCAGGCTCCTCCATGGACACTCAGTCCGGACAGGCCCCTAATCAGCCGCCTTACGGGCAACAGCCGTGGCAGAACGCGCCGAACAGTGACCAGCAGTACTGGCAGAATGGTTCCCAGAACAGTCAGCAGCCATGGCAGAACGGGCAGCAGAACAATCAGCAGTACTGGCAGAACGGTTCCCAGAACAACCAGCAGTACTGGCAGAATGGTTCCCCAGGCAGCCAACCGTACTGGCAGAACGGACAGCCTCAAAAAAAGCGCAATAACCTGGCTCTGGCGTCCATGATCGTGGGCATCTTTGCCCTTATCACCTGCTGCGTGCCGTTTATCCAGTTTCCTCTGGCTGTAACCGCTATTGTGCTTGTAATTCTCTCCAAGAAAAAACAGCCCTTAAGCGGCTTTGCCATCGCCGGGCTGGTCATGGGCATTCTGGCCATCCTTTTGAGCATTGTTATGCTGCTCTACTGGGGGGCTTACCTGCAGTTGATGAATGATCCGGAGTTTTCTAAGATTCTGAATGAGATGATGGAGATGTATCAGTAAGAGCGTATGAGTAAAATTGAGAGAGGCTGCTGCACTAAGATTTTGTAAATCTTTTGCGCAGCAGCCTTTTTCCTGTTATTTCGTCATGACTACTACAAAAAATATGTTTACGTATCCATTCTTACAAACTCATGAATGTTTTTATTCCTGTACACCAAATCATCTCTGACAGCAAAACCAATCCTCTCCCAAAACCCATTTCCAACTATAGATCACACACCTTTTCTTATTTTTGCAATTATATATCTCATCAGCACGGCATTCCTGCAATTCCCTACAAATCATATTTCATCTCCAATATATCAAGCTTATCGGACTCCTCATTAGTTTTCTGTGAAATCGTATCTATCTCTATTGACTCAATCAGTCCGGATGTTTGATCAACAATATCTTTCAACGTATCTTTATCATCTTCGCCAATTTTGTATGCCGAAATCTTTTGTGGTGATATTCTAAGCTGCTTTCTAAATAATAGTCTCTTCGTTTTTGTTGACTCCAATATGATTTTCAACAGACGCTGACTGTATCAGCAAATTCGCTGAAGAAAGAATATATGGGCTGTGAGTTGTCACCAAAAGTTTACTGTTGCTGAACATCCCATGAAGTTCCTCCAAATATTTTTCCCATTGTACTTTTTCCGGATGCCTGGGGACCAATTATTATATTAATATGTTTATCCGCGTCAATTTTAAGATCATTTATCGGTCCAAAATTTCTTATTTCCAAAAAGCTCAATGTTTTCGCCTCCTCCATGCAAGCCAGAATCTCTAACTTTATCATATCATGTGCGCCGGCTTTTTACATGTTCCCTGTTTCTCCCCTCCTACGATATCAACTCCACTCCCCACCTCAAAAGCACCCAGTTTTTCACCGCCCAGTTAACCGCCGCGATCCCAATCCCCACATAAACCTCCGCCTCATAATGTCCCAAAAATCCGGCCCTCCCTGCCTGTCTATTCCCCTTATCCGATCTTTCCCTATCCTCTGCGCAGCTACACGCTTTCTCATCCCCCGTCATTCCCGTCCCCTTTTCCGTGATTCCCCCATCACTTCTTCTTCCCCGTCTCCACCTTCTTATGACCCATCCCCCAAACTCCGCCGCCATCACAGCCGCCATATACCCCACCAGCGGATGATACCACAGACTCTTCATAACATCCCCCTTCAAAAGGAATCTCAAAGCCCTGGTTCCCCCGCACCCCGGACAATAAAGCCCGGTAAGAGAGCGAAACAGGCAGGGACTTCCCTGCCTGAAATACTCTTTTAGCAAATAAATCACATATGTCACAAAAACCATAACCTTACAGCCCCGCATTTTCAGGTTGTCTTAGCGGTTGCCCCGGATCACCTGAAGCACCCGCTCATTCTCAGCCGTCAGCTCCTCCTTCAGAATCTCCATGCTCTCTGTAAATCTGGCTTCCTTCATCTCCCCTGTCAGGAAGGCGAACTCATCCATCCCCTCCAGCTGCACAAATCTGGATTTGCCAAAGGCCGCCTCCACCAGGTCCTTCCGATCCTCACAACTTCCCGACACCCGGACAAAATATCTGAAAATAAGATCCTGCCCTGAAGCGATGGAAAGCTTCTCCCCGCTCCACCCAATGGGAATGTTGGAGTTTATATGCTTGGCTTCCTCCACCATATCCGCCACCACCGCGCTGGCCGTAGGGAGCTTGCCCGCCCCGCTTCCATAGTACATAGTGGTGCCTATCATATTGCCCTTAACCACAATCCCGTTGTACACATCGCTGACCGCGTACAGAGGATGGTCCTTGCCGATCATCAGAGGGGCTACCCAGGCGTAAGTCTTCCCGTTCTCCACGCGGCTCTGGCCCACCAGCTTGACGGACATGCCCAGAGCGTCCGCATAACGAAAATCCACATCCGTAATCTTTGTAATGCCCTCCGTGGGAATCTCCTCATAGTTCACTTCCCTGCCTGTGGCCATGGCCGTCAGGATGGCGATCTTTCTGCAGGTGTCATGGCCCTCCACGTCTGCCTCCGGGTTCCGCTCCGCATAGCCCAGGGCCTGAGCCTCCTTTAAAGCCCACTCAAAAGAAGCCCCCTCCTTGTCCATCTTGGTCAGAATAAAATTAGTGGTGCCGTTTAAAATGCCGGTAATCTCCTCAATCTTCTCCCCCATAAGACAGCGGTACAGAGGACGGATAATGGGAATCCCGCCTCCCACGCTGGCCTCAAACATAAAGTTGACCTTTTTCTTTCTGGCAATAGCCAGAAGCTCCGTGCCGTGGGCCGCAACCAGAGCCTTGTTGGAGGTGGCCACATGTTTCCCCGCCTCCAGGCACGCCTTCACAAAGGGGTATGCCGGATCCAGGCCCCCCATGGTCTCCACCACGATCTTCACTTCTTTATCCTGACAAATCACCGAAAAATCGTGGACAATCTTCTTCTCCACCGAAGTTCCCGGAAAATCCCGAAGATCCAGAATATATTTCACCGAAAGCTCCTGCCCCACGCTGGCGGCCAGAACCTCTCTGTTGGTCTCAAGCACCTCATAAACACCGGAACCAATGGTCCCATAACCCATAATCGCAACTTTAATCATCTCATCCTCCTGGGAAATCTCATGGATTCCTGTAATCTGTGAACTCGTATAGGGAACCTCTCTGCCATCCGAAAAGCCCGCCTCCGTCCGACTGGCCCACAGGCCGTCCAAAAGAGCCGGGCTATCAAGCCGCAATGCTATTCCCTTGCCAATATCTTCACATAATGAACGCCCTGCATAGCCTCCATCTCCTCCGTCATGGCGGAGAGACTGCCTGTATCCGACCGGACCTCCACGCTGATGGTCAGGGTGGCGATGGAGTTTACAGGAATACTCTGGTAGATAGTCAGGATGTTGGCCTTGTACACTGCCACAATCCGCAGCAGGTCCGACAAAAGCCCCTGCTCGTCATCCATCTGCAGGACAAACGTAACTGTCTTTCCCTTGGTATTGTCATAGAACGGCAAAATATCATCTTTGTATTTATAAAAAGAACTTCTGCTGATGCCCACCACGTCCGTGGCCTCCTGGATGGTCATGACCTTCTCAGACTCCAAAAGCTTCTTGGCCTCCACCACTTTCAGCAATATCTCCGGCACAGCCTTTTCTTTCACCAGAAAATACTTTCCCTTTTCTCCCACGCCAGTCCATCCTTCCTGCCCGGTACAAACCCTTCGTTTGCGCCACATACACATCTGTACTCACGTGAAAGATATTAGCACATTTGTATTACCGTTGCAACTACTTTTTTTCGCCGCCCAGACGGATCCAGCGCAGGTAAGCGCTGATAAACGGGTCCAGCCCTCCGTCCAGCACCGCGTTCACATTGCCGCTCTCCTCGTTGGTCCTGTGGTCCTTCACCATGGTGTAGGGCTGGAGCACATAGGAGCGGATCTGGCTTCCCCATCCGATCTCCGCCACGTCCCCCCGAATATCCGAAAGGTTGGCCGCATTCTCCTGCTGCTTTAAGATAAACAGCTTGGACTTTAGCATCTGCATGGCTTTGTCCTTGTTCTGGAACTGGGACCGCTCATTCTGGCACTGCACCACGATTCCTGTGGGAATGTGGGTGATCCGGATGGCGGAGGACGTCTTGTTGATGTGCTGCCCGCCGGCGCCGCTGGACCGGTAGGTGTCAATGCGCAGATCGTCCTGGTTGATCTCCACGTCCAGATCCTCCTCGATATCCGGCATAATATCACAGGACACAAAGGAAGTCTGACGCTTGCCCGCCGCGTTAAACGGGGAGATCCGCACCAGACGATGAACGCCGTGCTCTGATTTCAGGTAGCCGTAGGCGTTCTCCCCGTTAATCTGCACGGTGACGGACTTTATCCCCGCCTCGTCCCCATCCAGATAGTCCAGAACTTCCGTGGTAAATCCCTTCTTGTCCGCCCACCGGCAGTACATGCGGTAAAGCATGCTGCACCAGTCGCAGGACTCCGTTCCCCCGGCTCCCGCATTGAGGCGCAGGATGGCATTGTTATTGTCATACTGCCCGGACAGAAGCGTGGTAATCCGCAGGGACTCCAGCTCCCCCTCAAATTCCTGAAGCATCTGTTCAATCTCCGGGATCACATCCGGGTCGTTTTCCTCATATCCCATCTCGATGAGAAGCCCGATCTCCTCGTACTGGTTCTCCAGCTTCTGAAAGCCTTCCACCGTGTCCTTTAAGTTCTTAGCTTCCTTCATCAGTTTGGTGGAGCGCTCCGGGTCGTCCCAGAACCCCGGCTCCTCCATAGACCTGTCAAGCTCGGCAATCCGTTTTATCTTGTTGTCCAGGTCAAAGTGAATCCCTCACTTCCACTAATGGTTTGTCATACGTTGATAACGTATATTTGAACTGATCTAATTCTACCACTGTGTCACCCTCTTTCTTTATTTAATGCGCCCGCAGCACTGCTTATACTTCTTCCCGCTGCCACAGGGGCAGGGGTCGTTGGGATATACCTTGCGCTCGATCTTCCGAATCGGAGCCTTCACGGCGCTGTCGTCCTTGTTGGTACCTGTCACCTTGGCCGCAGGTTCCCTCTCCACCTTCTGCTCCACCCGGATGTGGAACAGGATGCGCACCGTGTCCTCCTTCACCGCGGCCGTCATGCCGTCAAACATCTCGTAGGCGCTCATCTTGTACTCCACCAGCGGGTCTCTCTGGCCGTAAGCCTGGAGGCCAATGCCCTGGCGCAGCTGCTCCATATCGTCGATGTGGGACATCCACTTATTGTCAATGACCTTGAGAAGGATCACCCGCTCCACCTCACGGATCTGCTCCGAATCCGGGAACTGTGCCTCCTTGGCCTCGTAAAGCTTGATGGCAGCTTCCTTGAGCATGTGTTTTAACTCATTTTTCTTCATGGAAGCTTTCTGCTCGTCTGTCAGCTTCACCGGCTCTAAGGGAATAATGGGGAGCAGCAAATCGTTAAGCTCCTTGATCTCCCAGGTATCCGCGGAGGCGTCGTCGGGAATGGCCATGTCCACCGCATGCTCCACAATGTCGGTCACCATCTTCAAGATCACGTCCCGCATATTGTCCCCGTCCAGCACCTTGCGGCGCTCCGCGTAGATGACCTCCCTCTGCTCGTTGGCCACCTCGTCGTATTTTAACAGGTTCTCACGGATCCCGTAGTTGTTGTTCTCGATCTTCTTCTGGGCCTTCTCGATGGCATTGGACAACATCTTGTGCTCGATCTGCTCTCCCTCCGGAACCCCCAGGGCATTGAACATATCCATGAGGCGCTCGGAACCGAAGAGCCGCATCAGATCGTCCTCCAGGGAAATGTAGAACCTGGACTCGCCCGGGTCTCCCTGGCGGCCGGAACGTCCCCTTAACTGATTGTCAATACGCCTGGACTCGTGGCGCTCCGTGCCTACAATCTTAAGACCGCCTAACTCCCTGGCCTTGTCGTCCAACTTAATATCCGTACCGCGGCCCGCCATGTTGGTGGCAATGGTAACCGCCTTGTACACGCCGGCCTCGGCCACGATCTCCGCCTCCAGCTCATGGAACTTGGCGTTCAGTACTTTGTGGGGAATCCCCTTCCTCTTAAGCATCTTGCTTAAAAGCTCGGACGTCTCGATGGTGATGGTTCCCACCAGAACCGGCTGGCCCTTCTCGTAGGCTTCGGCCACATCCTCCACCACCGCATTGAACTTCTCTTTCTTGGTCTTGTACACCACGTCGTTAAGATCCTGACGGGCCACAGGCTTGTTAGTTGGAATCTCGATGGCGTCCATGCCGTAGGTATTGCGGAACTCTTTTTCCTCGGTAAGGGCCGTACCGGTCATGCCTGCCTTCTTCCTGAACTTGTTGAAAAAGTTCTGGAAGGTAATGGTGGCCAGGGTCTTGCTCTCTCGCCTTACGTTCACATGCTCCTTGGCCTCGATAGCCTGATGCAGTCCGTCGGAATACCGGCGTCCCGGCATGATACGCCCTGTAAACTCGTCTACGATAAGGACTTCGTCGTCTTTTACCACATAGTCTTTATCCCGAAACATCAGGTTGTTGGCCCGCAGGGCCAGGATGATGTTGTGCTGTATCTCCAGGTTCTCCGGGTCCGCCAGGTTCTCTATATGGAAGAAATCCTCCACCTTCTTGACTCCGGACTCCGTCAGGTTGACCACCTTGTCCTTTTCATTGACCACGTAGTCCCCGGTCTCGGTGATATCCTCGCCCATGATGGCGTTCATCTTGGTAAATTCCCCGGAAGCCTCCCCCCGCTCCAGCTGTCTGGCCAGAATATCGCAGACCTCGTACAGCTTGGTGGACTTGCCGCTCTGACCGGAGATAATGAGGGGTGTCCTGGCCTCGTCGATGAGAACCGAATCCACCTCGTCGATGATGGCGTAATCCAGGTCCCGCAGAACCATCTGTTCCTTATAGATGGCCATATTGTCGCGGAGGTAGTCAAACCCCAGTTCATTGTTGGTCACATAGGTGATATCGCAGGCATAGGCCTTCTTCCTCTCCTCGGAGGTCATAGCGTTTAACACCACGCCCACGGTCAGCCCCAGAAATTCATGGACGCTTCCCATCCACTCCGCATCGCGCTTGGCCAGATAGTCATTGACCGTGACGATATGGACCCCCTTGCCTGCCAGGGCGTTGAGATACGCAGGGGCTGTGGATACCAAAGTCTTTCCTTCGCCGGTCTTCATCTCCGCAATACGTCCCTGGTGCAAAACGATGCCGCCGATCAGCTGCACCGGATAGTGTTCCATATTTAACGTTCTTCTCGCTGCCTCCCGAACCGTGGCAAACGCCTCGGGGAGGATATCATCCAAGGTTTCTCCCGCTGCCAGCCTCTCCTTAAAGACTCTGGTTCGGTCCTTTAGCTGCTCATCCGACAATGCCATCATGTCCGGGCGCATGGCCTCGATCTTACTCACAATGGGGGTGATCATCTTCAGTTCGCGCTCACTGTGAGTTCCGAACATTTTTTCAATGAGATTCATGAGCTTCTCTCCTATTATCGTTCTCGCTTCATATTTTATGGTATAATCTTATACATTGTATCACCAACCTTTGTTTTATTCAACCAATTCCCCTGTTCTTAACAAAAAATTCATTTTTCCGGAAATACGGTTCTGGCGGATTACATAACACTGCCTCTTATGGTAAACACAGCAGTTTTCACAAAAATTATGTTCGACTGCCTCCTTGTCCACATTATCCACAGCTGTAAATCCACAAACCTATCCAAAAGTTATCCACATCAAAAATCCTCGTTTCATGGGAAAAAGCAGTTATACACAAAGTTATCCACAGTATCCACAGTATTTTCCACCTGCTTGTGAACCATTTCCCCACCAGATTTCCCCCCTCTCTTTTTGTTCACAACTCATAAATCGACACAAACCGACATCAAATTTTGTGCCAAAAGTCGATGAATTTTAGAAAAAATTCTGTTCAATTGTCAAAATATTCTTCTTTATTTCATTGAATATTTCGACTATCTGTGCTATACTTAAACCATCTCAAAAGAAGGAGTTGATCATATGCGTTACACCATCACAGGAAGAAATATCGAAGTAACTCAGGGACTTCGGGAAGCTGTTGAGGACAAGCTGGGCAAGCTGGAAAAGTACTTCACCCCTGACACGGAGGCAGTTGTAACTTTAAGCGTTCAGAGGGAACTTCAGAAAATTGAGGTAACCATCCCCGTCAAAGGCAGCATCATCCGCGCGGAGGAGTCCAGCACAGATATGTATGTATCCATTGACCTGGTGGAAGAGATCATAGAGCGTCAGATTAAAAAATACCGCAAGAAACTCATTGACAAGAAACAGTCCGCCCAGGCCTTCTCTGCCCTGTTTATGGAGGAGGAAGAGGACGTTCATGATGAGGAGATCCGCATTGAGAAGACGAAGCATTTTGACATGAAACCCATGTATCCTGAGGATGCCTGCCTGGAGATGGAGCTTCTGGGACATAATTTTTATATGTTCCTGAACGCGGAGACTGACCAAATCAGCGTGGTCTATAAAAGAAAAGCCAACTCGTACGGACTCATTGAACCGGAGGCATAACTCCGCCTCACTGTCCCATCTGCGCAAAAGCCGGCGAAGATTCGCCGGCTTTGCCTGTCATTGTCCCATAAGATACCGCTCCGCGCTTATGACCGCGTTGGCGCCGTCGGCAGCGGCCGTCACGATCTGCCGCAGCGGCTTTGTCCGCACATCCCCCGCGGCGAAGATTCCCGGGGCGGAAGTCCTTCCATCCTCCCCGGCCTTAATATACCCCTTTTCCATGTCCACCAGCCCTTCAAACCTTTGGCTGTTGGGAACGATCCCCACGGCGATGAACACGCCCTGCACCGACAGCTCCCTCTCCTTTAGGGTCTTTTTATTCTTAATCCTAAGCCGCTCCACCCGGCCTTCCCCCGTGATCTCCTCCACCACGGTATCCCACAAAATCTCGATGTTATCCTGTTTAAACACAGTCTCCTGCAGACTCTTTGCCCCCCGCAGCTCATCCCTACGGTGGATCAGATAAACCTTTTCGCAGCTCCTTGCCAGAAAAATGGCGTCTTCCAGGGCCACATCCCCGCCGCCCACCACAGCCACGGTCCTGTTCCTGAAAAAGGCCCCGTCGCAGGTGGCGCAGTAGGACACCCCCATGCCTGTAAGCTCTGCCTCTCCGGGCGCCCCAAGATTCTGGTGGCGGGCCCCTGTGGCGATGACCACCGTCTTCCCATAATAACGCCCATTTTCACAGATAACCGCTTTTCTGCCAGAAAGAGGGGACAGCTCCGCCGCCCGGAGAAGTTCCCCCTCCTGGCTCTCCTCGTCCGTCTCTACCCGCTTTACCTCATCTGTCACAAACACGGCTCCCAGTTTGTCCGCATGCTCCCGGAACTTAGTTCCCAGGTCAAACCCATTCATCCCCGGCATCCCCGGATAATTGTCCACCTCATAGGTCATCAGCACCTGTCCTCCGCTGACCATTTCTTTCTCGATCACCAGGGTATCCAGCCTTGCCCTCTGGGCATAGATCGCCGCCGCCAACCCCGCCGGCCCGGAACCAATAATGATCATATCATACAATCTCTCCATACATTACCACCTCATTTTCCATAATCTTCTTTTCTCAGCATTTGGCATTTCTGTGTAACAGTTCAGACAGGTCTGCGCGTTTACCGCGCCGACCGTGCGAAAGCCTAATGGCAGCAGGCAACCTTAACCTTCCATTGATCTTGTACTTTCCACCCCACCCAAAACGTGCTATAATTTTATATATAACCCGCCAATCATATTTTATTAAAAAAGGGGTGATTCTATGTCCAGAAAAACCGTTCTGGTAACCGGCGCCTCCAGAGGCATCGGAAAAGCCATTGCCGTCAAATTCGCCAAAAAGAATTATAATGTAGTTATCAACTGTGTCCGCAGCCAGGAACGCCTGATGCAGACCAAAAAAGAAATCGAATCCTACCAGGTTCCCTGCCTGGCGTTCATGGGAGATATGGGGGATATGTCCCAGTGTGAAGCCCTTTTTAAACAGATTAAAAAACAATTCAGCGCCCTGGACGTCCTGGTCAACAATGCGGGTATCTCCTACATCGGCCTTCTCCAGGACATGAAAACCGAGGACTGGGACCGCATCATCCGCACAAACCTGACATCCGTATTCAATTTAAGCAAGCTGGCCATCCCGGACATGGTAGCCCGCAAGTATGGCAAGATCATCAATATCTCCTCTGTGTGGGGCAATGTAGGCGCAGCCTGCGAGGTTGCCTACTCCGCCACCAAAGGTGGGATCAACGCGTTCACAAAAGCTCTTGCCAAGGAACTGGCTCCCAGCAATATTCAGGTCAACGCCGTTGCCTGCGGAGCCATCGACACGGAGATGAACCAGTTTCTGGAGGAAGAAGAGCTCATTGCCCTGGTGGAAGAGATTCCCACCGGACGGCTGGGCAAAGCCGAGGAAGTGGCTGACTTAGTCTACCACCTTGGCTACAAAAACTCCTATCTGACCGGACAGGTCATAGGTCTGGACGGAGGATGGTTCTGACATGCCCACCACATACGCCCATTACCGCTTTGGCCGGGATGTGTACAAACATCTCCCCAAAGAGGCACAGACTATCATCAGCTCCCACGGCGGCCTGTACAACATCGGCCTCCACGGCCCTGACCTTCTCTTCTACTACAAAATATACAAGAAAAATCCTGTAAGCAGCGCGGGCTTTGCCATGCATGACCAGCCGGGATACGAATTTTTCCAACAAGCCGCCCAAGTTATGAAAAAGCGGTACAGAAAACACTCCGCCAAAGAAGGCTTCTCCTTCCTCACCTCGTCCAGGTACGCCTACCTGTTTGGATTTCTCTGCCACTTTGCCCTGGACAGCAACTGCCACCCCTATGTGGAGTCCATGGTCCGCGAGACAGGCATCACTCACAGCGAGATCGAGGCGGAGCTGGACCGGGACCTGATGGTCCGTGACGGCCTTAACCCCATGGTCTGCCGCCCCACCTCCCACCTGCGGCCCAGAGTATTTTACGGAAGCATCATCTCCGGATTCTTCCCCGGCATCTCTCCGGGACAGATTGTCACCTCCATCCGCTCCATGCGGTTTTGCTGCAATCTGCTGGCTCCCTCCGGGCAAAAAATCCGCTTTGTGGTGCTGCGCCTGTTAAAGGGAACCCCGCTTCCTGTGACAGTCCGGGAAATGATAATCAAAGAGCATCCTAATCCGGCCTGCGCCCCGATCACCAGAGAGCTGGAACGCCGCTACCTTTGGGCCGTCCAGGACGCATCCCAGCTCATTATGAATTTCATGGAACACATAGAGCAGGGGACACCCCTGGATATTCGGCTAAATCACACCTTTGGGGAGCACTAAGTTCTCCTGTTTTCTTTCCTCCCCCAGATAAAACGGAACTTTAAATTTATCATATTGCTGTATAATTGAGTGAGCAAGGGAGGCGGTTATCGCAAGTCTGGGGGGAAGGGAGGTATGGCTCCACGACAACCTTCGCCCCATTTGCTCACTCATTTATACACTAATAAATCGTTTTTACTATCCTAAAAGCTGCGGATCTTATCCTCCGCGTCATCCTGTGTATTCTCAATCTTCTTAATCACCACATAATACCCGGCTGTATCGCTGACCTTCACATACACCCTGTCCCCCACCTTGCGCTTAAAGATGGCTTTCCCAAGAGGCGATTCCGTGCTGATCATACCGTTAAGAGAGCTTCCCCGGATAGAAGTCACCAGACGGTAAGTCTCCACCTCGTCGTCATCCTCCATGTACAGCTCCACCGTATTATTAATGCCTACCTCATCTTCCCTGGACACATCCGACACGATCTGGGCAGTTTTCAGCATCCGCTCAAGGTAGCGGATCCGGCTCTCATTCTGATTCTTGTCCTTTTTGGCGGCGTAATACTCAAAATTCTCGCTCAAATCCCCCTGAGCCCTGGCCTCCTTCACCGCCTCAATGGCAGCCTTGCGCACCACCAGCTTCCGGTGCTCAATCTCCCTCTCGATCTTCTCCACATCACTTTTTGTCAGCTTTTCGCCCACCGTTTTCTCCTCCTCTCTTCCCTTTCTTCTCAGTCCCCTTCCCAAGCCTGACTGCCTCCAGATACTTAGCCACATCTTCCCCCGCATGGCCTAACAGATAATTCTTTCCCTTTCCTGTCCCCTGGCGCAAAGGTTCCAGATGCTCCGTCTCGATCTGACGCTCCACATACGCGATCTCCTCCCGCAGATCCTGGGCTGACAAAAGGCGGCATCCCTCCCCCCGTATAATAAGCTGTTCCAGCCCGTCGGAGGTGGCCACCGTCACCTGATAATCCCTGCCCAGCTTGTAGGCTAGCTTCTCAATATACTGGTCAGCTGTCTCCGCCTCCTTTGTGTACACCACATGGATATTGTTATACCGGATGGCCTGCCCGATTCCTCCCTCCACTTTGTAGGCATCAAACACCAGGATCAAGACACATTTCCTGTATCCCTGATAATTGCACAAAATATCCATCAGCTTGTGCCTGGCCCCGTCAACCGTAGTCTTGGCCAACTCCCGCAGCTCCTCCCAGGCAAACATGATGTTGTAACCGTCCACCAGAAGATACTCCTCCTTAGGCGTTTCCAGTTTCCCACTCCTGACCCCACCGATCTCCTGATAAGTCACCTTCCTTGGCCCCTGGTCCCGGTACTTCTCCCGCTTGCTGATCCCGTAAGTGCGGGTAAATATCTCCTCCAGCTCCTTGTCATCCACATAGAAACCCCCGGCGCCGGACCGGCTCCCGGCCTGCGCCTTTTGGTTTTCTCCACTGTCGTGACGTACCTGAAGCTCCACCGGGCTCTCCACATGCATGTACTCCTTTACCTGATACCAAGGAACCTGAAACCCGGCTCCATGGGTGCAGAACACGGAACCTGTGGGGTTGTCCACATCCCCCTCCGGGTCATACCCCGAAGCCGCCACTACCTCATCCTCATTGCCGCAGGGCTCATACCCGGACAGGCGGCAGGAAAACTGTCCCCGCCCTCTGGTGTAGGCCGCCACCTCCATCTGGTAATCCCGCATCAAAGCCACCGGGGCATTGCCGCAGATGATGGTCCTGTCCCCCTCCACAACCGGAGGCTCAAACCTTCCCTGCATCCGGTCAATATCAGCCAGCGCCCGCCCTGTATACTCCGAGGGGATCTCCAGCCTGAAAGCAAAGAACGGCTCCAAAAGCCTGCTGTCTCCCTCCATAAGCCCCTGGCGCACCGCCCGGTAAGTGGCCTGGCGAAAATCTCCGCCCTCGGTGTGTTTCAAATGAGCCCGCCCCGCAATCAGGGTGATCTTCATATCCGTCAGCTGCGCCCCTGTCAGCACTCCGGGATGCCGTTTTTCCTCCAGGTGAGTCAGGATCAGCCGCTGCCAGCTGCCGTCCAGCACATCCTGGCTGCATCTGGTATCAAAGATCAGTCCGCTGCCTCTCTCCCCAGGTTCCATGAGAAGATGCACCTCCGCATAGTGGCGCAGAGGCTCAAAATGTCCCACTCCTTCTACAGTCCTGGTGATGGTCTCCTTGTACACAATATTTCCCGGTCCAAACTCCACATCCACCCCAAATCTCTGGCTGATCACGCATTTCAAGATCTCAATCTGCACCTGACCCATGACCTGGACCTGAATCTCCCGGTGAGCCTCGTTCCAGGCAACATGTAACTCCGGCTCCTCCTCCTCCAGCTGCCGCATGTTCTTAAGCATCTCATGGACATTGCAGTCCTGGGGAAGGATCATCTGATATGTCAGCACCGGCTCCAGAAACGGCGCCTTTAAAATGCTCTCCGCCCCCAGCGCCTGACCGGGCAATGTCCCCCCAGGCCCCATAACCGCGCACACCACTCCGGCCTCAGCCTCTAAGACCGCCTCATACCTGGCTCCGCAGTAGACCCGTATCTGATTGATCTTCTCCCCCGGTCCGCCCTCTGAAAAAACCAGCTCCTCCTTCACCTTTAAGCTGCCCCCGGTGATCTTCATGTGGGTCAGCCGGTTCCCCTGCTCATCCCTGGTGATCTTAAAAACCCTTGCGGCAAAGGTCTTCCCGTAGGACGGCCCTTCCCCGTACCGCGCCAGTCCCTCTAAAAGCTCCTTCACCCCGCTCTGCTTTAAGGCCGATCCAAAATAACAGGGAAACGCCTTTCTTAGCCGGATCATCCCTGCCACCTGGCTGTCCTCTAAGCTGCCCTTATCCAGAAACGCGTCCAGAGCCTGCTCCTCGCACATGGCAAGATTCTCATCCCTCTGGGCCCTCTCCAGGCCAAAATCCACGCAGTTGTCATGAAGGCGCTTTTTCAGCTCCTCCATAAGCATCTCCCGGTCCGTGCCATCCTGGTCCATCTTATTGACAAATACGAAAACAGGGACTCTGTACCGCCCAAGAAGCCGCCACAAAGTCTCTGTGTGCCCCTGAACGCCGTCCGCCCCGCTGACCACCAGGATGGCATAGTCCAGAACCTGCAGAGTCCGCTCCATCTCCGGTGAAAAATCCACATGGCCCGGGGTGTCCAGAAGGGTCACCTGCTTATCTCCCAGCTTAAAAACCGCCTGTTTCGAGAAAATGGTAATTCCCCTGGCCCGCTCCAGCTCATAATTATCCAGAAATGCGTCCTGCCTGTCCACCCGCCCCGGCTGGCGGATCACCCCTGTCTCAAATAAGATCTCCTCTGACAGGGTGGTCTTTCCCGCGTCCACATGGGCCAGAATTCCGATTACCAGTCGTTTCTCCATGGTTCTCCCGCTGCCTTCCATCGGCCCGCCGCTACAGCAGACGCTTTCGCAGCTCCTGGCCGTCAAGAGCGCTTAAGTATGCCGGGGCAATGTCAAACACGGTCCTGCATCCTGTCTGGCCTTCCTGGCCCAGCCGGTACACCGCCCTGGCGTAGGCAGCGATGACCGATGCCGTAAACTCCGGATTGGAATCCAGCTTTAAGCGATACTCCACCACATGGCTGTTCTCATCCTCCCACCCGGTGCTGCCTGTGTGGATCACAAACCCGCCGTGGGGAATCCCGCCATGATCCCTCAAAAGTTCCTCCTGGCTGATAAAATGCACTGTGGTGTCATAATCCGCGAAATAATTTGGCATGGTCACGATCTGCCGCTCAATCTCTGCCAGATCCGCCCCGGACTCCGCCACCACGAAACACTCCCTGGTGTGCTTCTCCCTCACAGACAAGTCGGGATTAGCGCCGGATCTCACCGATTCCAGGGCCGCCTCCACCGGAATGGTGTACTGTCTGGCATCTGCTACCCCCTTAATCCTGCGGATGGCGTCCGAATGGCCCTGGCTCACGCCCTTGCCCCAAAACGTATACGTATGTCCCCCCGGCAGAACCGCGTCGGCGTACAGCCGGTTTAAGGAAAACATCCCAGGGTCCCACCCTGCGGAGATCAGCCCCACATGGCCGCTCTCCTTTGCCGCCCGGTCCACCGCCTCAAAATGCTCCGGTATCTTCGCGTGGGTGTCAAAACTGTCCACCACATGAAACCATTTCGCAAGGGCAGGCGTCTGCTCCGGAAGATCCGTGGCGCTTCCCCCGCACAGGATCATCACGTCAATATCCTCTTTCATAGAAACCGCCTCGTCCACTCCGCACACGAAAACCCCTTTTGTCAAAACAGAAACGCTTTTAGGGTCCCTCCTGGTAAATACTGCCGCCAGCTCCATGTCCGGGTTGTGCTTAATGGCGCACTCCACCCCTCTCCCCAGATTTCCATATCCCATTATTCCGATCCTGATCGCCATCTTTCATTCTCCTTCCTATATAAAAAGCCAACTTTTCTGATTCCTGTTATCTGCCGCATAAGTTCTCCTCATTGCCGCTTCCCCTATGTTACCAACATTTTTTATTCTCCGCAACTGTTTCTTTCTCTTGGGACCTTCTGAAATTAACACTTTTATTAACACTTTTTTATTGTCTTTTGCAGTTGACAGAAGGATCCATTTGTGCTAAATTAAAAGCACAACAGAAAAAACCTTTGAGGGAGTAGTCAGCACACTCCAGGGAGTGTGTGGCAAGTCAACAACCCCGGCCCTTTGGTCTGGCTTGTCTTAAATAACGAGACTCATGTATAGCCGCAGCGGTTATGCATAGGTCTTATTTTTTGACCTCTGAACAGCCGCAGCGGCTGTCAGGGGTCTTTTCTTTTGTAATCAAATTACGAAAGGACGTTAAAACTATGAACCTTGCAGTAATCCTTTTCCTGTTTTTTTTGGGAATCATCCTCATTGTAAAAGGAGGCGACTTTTTCGTGGACGCCTCCTCCTGGATCGCCACAGTCAGCGGCATCCCCAAGCTTATTATCGGCGCAACCATTGTCAGCCTGGCCACCACCATGCCAGAGATGCTGGTGTCCATGATGGCAGCCCTTCAGGGCAAGGTGGATATGTCCATCGGCAATGCCGTGGGAAGCGTCACGGCTAACATTGGCCTTATTATGGCCATCTCCCTGTTCTTCATGCCCGGAGCCATCCGGCGGATGGATTATCTGCCAAAGGCAGCTCTGATGATGGGCGCTGCCCTGGTGATCGTTATCGCAGGATTCCAGGGGCAGGTATCCATCCCTATGTCCATCCTGCTGCTGATCATTTTCGTCATCTTTATCTTTGAAAATATCAATTCCGCCAAGCACACCTTGACAGCCCAGAGCCTGGACCAGAGCGCCCCAAAACGCTCCCGACCTGCAAGAAGAGAAATTACGGTCAACCTGATAAAATTTGTCTTGGGAGCTGTGGGTATCGTGGTAGGAGCTGACCTTTTGGTGGACAACGGAAGTGTACTTGCCCGCATCATCGGCGTATCTGAGCGCGTCATCGGCGTAACTATCGTGGCCATCGGAACCTCCCTGCCGGAGCTGGTAACCACCATCACCGCAGTGGCCAAAAAACAGTCCTCCCTGTCTGTGGGCAATATCCTGGGGGCCAATATCCTGGACCTTTCCCTTATCATGCCCCTGTGCGCCGTTGTGTCAGGAAAGCCTCTCCCGATCGCCCAGGCGTCCGCCCTGGCGGACCTGCCCGCCTGCCTTCTTGTGGGAACCATTGCCATCGTCCCCGCCATGATCTCCTCCAAGTTCAGCAGATGGCAGGGAGTGGCGCTTTTGGTTGTATACCTTGCCTATGTAATTATAACCTGCTTCTTTATCGGGGCGTGACCGTTTGATGTAATGTGTGATCTCTGTACAGAATTGTTTAAACCTACCTTTGCTATAATGCCCCTGGGTTCCATTTTCCCAGGGGTCTTTATTTTATCTGTATATGATATTTTTGCTTATTGTACGCTGCTTACCCATCAAATCCAAGCCGGCTTTTTGCCGATCAGGGGGGGCAAAAAACCCCGAAACACAAATGTTTACGGTTAGAGGGAAGTAATTTCAGATTAGGCGGTATAGCCC
>CAJUPQ010000075.1 GCA_910588505.1 uncultured Hungatella sp.
AATGACGGCGAAGGCCAGGTGGCCCTGTCCTACAAGAGGCTGGCTGCCGACCGGGGCAACAAGCGGCTGGAGGAGGCCTTTAACAACCAGGAGGTGCTGACCGCAAAGGTGGCGCAGGTTCTGGAGGGCGGCCTTAGCGTTGTGGTGGAGGAGACCAGAGTGTTTATCCCCGCAAGCCTGGTGTCCGATTCCTATGAAAGGGATCTGACAAAATACGCGGGTCAGGAGATTGAGTTTGTGATCACGGAGTTCAATCCCAGAAGAAGAAGGATCATCGGCGACAGAAAGCAGCTGATGGTGGCCAGAAAGGCTGAGATGCAGAAGGCCCTGTTTGAGCGGATCCAGATCGGCGACAGGGTGGAGGGCGTTGTGAAGAATGTGACAGACTTCGGCGCGTTCATCGACCTTGGCGGCGCGGACGGCCTGCTGCACATCTCCGAGATGTCCTGGGGCCGTGTGGAGAATCCGAAGAAGGTGTTTAAGACCGGCGAGAAGCTGGTGACCATGATCAAGGATATTAACGGCGAGAAGATCGCTTTGAGCCTTAAGTTCCCGGAGGCCAACCCATGGGCCGACGCCGCTATGAAGTACGGCGCGGGCAATGTGGTTGTGGGCAGAGTGGCCCGCATGACAGATTTCGGCGCTTTTGTGGAGCTGGAACCGGGCGTGGATGCTCTGCTGCATGTATCCCAGATCTCCAGGGAGCACGTGGAGAAGCCTGCTGACGTTCTGTCCATCGGTCAGGAGATCGAGGCTAAGATTGTTGACTTTAACGAGGCAGACAGGAAGATCAGCCTGAGCATGAAGGCTCTTCAGATGCAGCCGGTGCAGGAGTATGATGACGATGTGGTGGACGTAGATGTGGAGGCCATGGCAGCGGAGGAGTATTAAGCTGCGGACTGATACGGGATGCGGGATATCCGGATGACGGAAAAGCAGGAGTTTGAACCGCCGGCCTTTGGGCTGGCGGTCTTTTTGCGGTATGGCGGGTGTGGAAGGCGCGTCCGTTTCGTGTCGGACAGGATTTGTGGAGGGATATATATGGACATCAAGGTCATTGTAGTGGACAATTCGCCGGAGCTTAAGGAGCGGCTGACTTCCATTCTCCGCGCCATGGAGGGCGTGGAGTTTTTGGGGAGTTTTGACGACGCTGTGGCGGCTATGCAGTTTGTGGAGGAGAATCCGGTGGATCTGGTGTTCTCCGATGTGGTGATGCCGGAGATCAGCGGGATCACCTTGGCTTCCATGATCTATGAGAGGGAGGTTCACCCGGAGGTGGTGCTTCTGTCAGGGATTCCGGGGTTTTCCCTGGAGGCGTGGAAGATTCGGGCTTTTGGTTTTATCATCAAGCCCTACACCAGGGCCCAGATCGGGGATATGATTAAGAAGTACCGTTTGGCGGTGAAGGAGGGGCTTCTTAACAGGGATGTGGTGTATCAGGGGGCGTAAGGAAGGGGCAGAGTACGCTTGGAAACTCAGTCAGGGCATGGTGCGTGGGGAGTTTCTGAGAGTGCTCGATAGATGTATGGAGGATATCAGTCGGAGGTTTTTGCCTTTGGGTGATGTCCTCTTTTTTGAGAGGGGCTGGTCTCATCTCCATGGCATAAATTCACCCGGACAGGACATCTCTCCTTCTCTGGCTGGCCCCACGACTCCCCCCCACCTTTTGCTCACTCAATAATCCCCCCAATTTAGATCATGTACTCTCGGAATCTCTCTTGCACCTGCTTTTGTGGCTGATTTTCCGCCAGATGCGCATAAATTTAATCAACGTACGTTCCACGTACGCCTCATAAATTTATGCGCATCTGACAACAAATCATCTCACAAAATCAGGCACAAAGAGACTCCGAGAGTACATGATATTCCGTGAATCGTACCAAACAGCGCGGATAGAGTTATCCAAATATATAAAATGCTTGACAAACAATATTATATAATATATAATATAGAAAAAGAAACAATATTATAAATGAAACCCATTAACAGACCAAGAGACAAGGAGTGGAGTGATGGTATTTAACACAGGCGCGGCCCTTTTGGACGCCATTGTCCTTGCGGTGGTGTCAAGGACCATAAAGGGAACCTATGGCTACAAGATAACGCAGGATGTGAGGGGGGCCATAGAGATTTCGGAGTCAACGCTTTACCCGGTTCTGCGAAGGCTCTTGAAGGAGGACTGCCTGGAGGTGTATGACCTTGCCATTGACGGCAGGAACCGAAGGTATTACCGTATCACGGAGAAGGGACGGATACAGCTGAATCTGTACCGGGGCGAGTGGGCTGTGTATTCCGGGAAAATCTCACGTATATTGGAGGAGCAGAGTGATGAACAGAAATGAGTTTATGGAAAGGCTGGAGTATCTTTTGTCAGATATCCCCCAGGAGGAGAAGGCGGACGCCATTGCCTATTACCGGGATTACCTGGAGGAGGCGGGGGATGATGTGGGGAAGGCTATCCAGGATTTTGGCAGTCCGGAGCGGATCGCGGCTATGATTCGGTCAGAGCTGGCGGGGAATCTGGAGGACGGCGGGGAATTTACGGAGCGGGGCTATGAGGATGAGCGGTTTCGGGACCCAAGCTACCAGGTGGCCAAACGGCTTGATCTGCCGGAGGAGGGGGAAAAAGACCCGTCCGGGAGTGGGTGGCAGCAGGCTTCGGGCGGCGGCTTTGGGCAGGGGCAGCAGGGGGCGAGCCAGAAAGATCAGGGGGGAGGACAGAGGAAGTTTCGAACCAGCGGCCCCCTAAAGATCGTGTTGTGGGTGATCTTGTTTTTTGTCATGGCGCCGATTTTGGTGGGCGTGGGCGGGACTTTGACAGGGCTGTTTGCCGGAGCTCTGGGGCTGTTGGTTGGGCTTATCGTGCTTCTGGCAGTGCTGACAGTTGCTCTTCTTTTGGCAGGAGCGGGACTGTGTGTGGTGGGGATTTTGGCCATGGTGCATTGGGTGGCCAGCGGGCTTTTGATGTTTGGCGCCGGCGTGGTGGTCATAGGACTGGGGCTTTTGAGCCTTATGGTGTCCATCTTATTTTACGGAAAGTTCATACCATGGTTAATTCGGGCAATTGTTGACGCTCTTGGAAGGCTGATTCATGGAAGGAGGAAGGAGAAGTTATGAAAGGCTGGGTAAAAGGAATGATCATAGGGGCTGTGGCCTGCATCGGCACAGGAACCGTGCTGTGCATGGGCGCATGGGCCATGGGAGGCAGATTTGCCTATTTTCGGAATAGAGGTTATGGGCTCGCAAAGTTTGAGGATGAGAGGGAAGCCCTGGAGGAGATGGCCAGGGCAGACAGGGAGAGGGAGGAAGCGGCTTATGAGGCGGAAGCTGTCATAGAGGAAGAAGGAGCGCCGGACAGGTCTGTAGGCGCGGGACAGGATGGGGCTTTGGGGACAAAGGCAGCGGTGTCTGGCGGCCAGGCAAAGTCAGGGGCCACGGTGGTGAGGCAGCTGGAGATCGAGGTGGCCGGAGGTCTTGTTGAGATCGTGGCGGACCCGTCCACGGACCAGATCGTGGTCACCAGCAGCGATGAGGATTACCGGTGCCGCCAGGAACTGGATGAGGATAAGCTTGAGATCTATGTGGGGCTTAATACAGGGATGGATTTTTGGGACGCGGACAGCTGGATAGACGGCAGCCTTTGGAAGGACTGGGTCGAGGATTTAGATGAGGAAAAGCCTGCTGCCCAGATCCGGATCCCTGCAGGCGCGAATTTCCGCCAGGTGGATCTGGCGGTAAAGGCCGGAGAGATATCCATGAGCCAAGTGACGGCAGAGAAGCTGGATCTGGAGGTAAAGGCCGGGTATCTGGAAGTGTCGGGCGGCGCGGTTCAGGAGCTGGATGGGGAGTGCAAGGCTGGGGAATTGATCTATGAGGGTCAGGTAGGCCGGGAGATGGAGGCAGAGTGCAATGCCGGAAGTATCCAGTATCGGATAGAGGGAAGCCAGGAGGATTTCTGGTACCAGGTGGAGGCTGCGGCCGGCTCCATCCTCATAGACGGGCAGGAGAAGGGCGTTTTGAACCGGGAGAGCGTCATCGAGAACCCTGGGGCGGCGAAAAAGGCCAAACTGGAGTGCACAACAGGTGCTATTGACGTGTCGTTTCAATAAATATTTTACGAGAGGAGTGTTTTTATGGATTTCGGAAAGAAGCTTTACAGGTCAGGCAGTAACCGCATGCTCTGCGGAGTGTGCGGAGGCATCGGCGAGTACCTGAACATAGATCCTACGTTGGTCAGGCTTGTGTGGGCGATCTTTGCCTGCACAGGGGCGGGGACTCTGGCGTACTTTGTGGCTGCTATCATCATCCCGCCGGACAATTTCTGATGGGAATAGGATAAGGGAAAACGGGTATACTCTCTAGTGAATTGAGGAAAGGAGTATACCCGTAATTATGTCTAAGAAGAAGAATGAAAAGCCTTTTGACCCCGCCAGCTTGAAGACGCCGGAGGAGCTGCTGAAATTTGAGATTGCCACGGAGCTGGGGTTAAGTGATAAAGTGATGGAGAATGGATGGCGCAGCCTGACGGCAAAGGAGAGCGGAAGGATCGGAGGGCTTATGACCAAACGGAAGCGAGAGTTAAAGCGGGAGGCGCTTAAAGAGGACGAGATGGCGTAAAGGATTTGGGAGGTTGGTTGGAACGCTTATACGGGAGGGGAGCCCTGAGATCAAGATGGTGATGGAGGGGCTTTTGCGGGGAGAATACCTGTGTGCGGCTCTTGACCGGCAGATCATTTTTAGCCAGCTGGATCAGGGGACGCCGCAGAGCGTGTAACGCGTTCCTCAAGGCCCTTCTGTCGGATGATCGGGGTAACAGTTCAGGTAGGTCTGCACGTCCGCGCTAACCGTGCGAAAACGTAATGGCAACAGACATCCGGCCCCATCGCCAAGCGATTTTCATGGCCGGATGCGTAACCGTTCAAGGGTTATCTGAACTGCGGCTAATCGGGAGCGGGTGATGAAATTTGCAGTGATGAAATTTGTAAAAAATTATACTTGCCAAAACAGGAGAATTGTGTTAGAATAACATTCGTTGCAGGAAGTTAAGCCGGCCTGTCGGAATGGCAGACGAGGTGGACTCAAAATCCATTGGTAGCGATACCGTGCGGGTTCAAGTCCCGCGGCCGGCACTCCTTGGCAGGGGCGAGTCGCCAAATCTTCAGTTGAGTTGAGGATTTGGCGATTTTTCTTTGTGGTTTCATGAGAGCGGCGGTTTGGGGTGTGGATCGCCCCATGGCGGCAGATCGCTCTTTTTAAGTATGTAAAACAGCGGGACAATTTCCCGCTGTTTTTACAAAGGTACACAAACGATCATGTCAGTTTCGGCAGAACATTCTTGGGGTGATCCAGGATGACCATGCTGGCGGAGTAGTCCATGTAGTGGGATTTCTTGTGGATGATGACCAGCCAGCGCCCATTGAAATATTTGATGTAGTGGCTGAATACCTCGGAGTCCAGGGCTGTGCCCAGAAGGAGCAGGGCGTCGGCTTTTCCGATCTCCAATGTGGTCTTTGTCATCCTCTGGCTGTCCACCATCTCGCCGAAGAGGGATACCAGGGGACGCACGGGGATGTTGCAGTGCTCGCACAGAGGGACTGTGCGCTTGGAATTCTTTATATATTCCAGAGGGTATGTCTTCTTGCAGCGGGGGCAGTGGTTGTCGTAGATGGTGCCGTGGAGGTTGATCACGTTCTTGCAGCCGCCTCTGCGGGGGATATCGTAAATGTTGCTGGTGATGGTGCAGTGGAGATGGCCGTTCTGCTCTAAGGCGGCCAGGGCAGGTCCTGAGGCGGTCAGTTCAGGTGGAAAATCCAGCATCTCGTTGCGGTAAAAGGTGAAGAAAAGTTCCGGGCGGGTGTTGTAGAAGCCGCTGGTGTACAGCTCGTCGGAGCAGTAGCCGTATTTCTCCTCTATGGCATAGGCCTTTTCCTGCTTCTTTACGCCGATAAAACCGCCTTCCTCCATCATGCCGGAGCCGCACAGGGCCACCGTGTAGCGGCTGTTGTCCAGGATTTTTTGTAATAGGATAATCTTGTCATCCATTGTTAGTTCCCCTTTCAAATTTGTACATGATTTGGGTAGCAATAAGTCTGTGATGAATAAGTTTATTATACTACATATTTTATACAAAATCCACAGAAAATTAGAGAAAATATGGCAAATTATCGAAAAGTTGACGGCGATATCGGAGATTTTGTCGTAATTAGGTTGTAGATATTCTGATTGTGGGCTTTACATGTGTGGTTTCTTTTGTATAATAGAGACAGATGTAAAAGCAGATGCAACAGGTCTGTAGGGGGGACAAATATGACGGGTCAAGAGGTGATGAAGCTTACGGAGAAACTAAAAGAAAAAGGCATGGGCAGCGACGAGATCCTTGAGATCATCGAGTATGCGGAAACCCATGAACCAAAAGAGGGGAGTGAGACAGCCTATACCCGCGTGATCCCGGCAAGAAAGAGTGTAAGATCACGCAGACAGGATGTTACACTCTTTTTTCTTTTTGGACCGGAAGGATGGCAGATAGGCGGCTTGGCAGGTTTGCAGATGGGTGATCGATGTCAGCTGAGGTAATTTTTCATAGTCTTTAAGGCATTTTTTTCTAGGCGGGAGACCTGGGCCTGGCTGATGTGGATCTCCTCCGCCACCTCGGTCTGGGTCTTGCCCTCGAAGAAGCGCATGTCTATGATATGGCGTTCCCGCTCCGGGAGCCGCTTCATGGCTTCGCTTAAGGAGATGTCCTCCACCCAGTTTTCTTCCAGGTTCTTTTTGTCGCTGATCTGGTCCATGACATAGAGAGGGTCCCCGCCGTCGGTGTACACCGGCTCATAGAGGCTTACCGGGGTCTGGATGGCGTCTAAGGCGTAGGTGATCTCCTCCTTGCTGATGCCGATTTCCTGGGCGATCTCCATGATGGTGGGCTCCTTGGCGTTTTTGCGGGTCAGGCCCTCCTTGGCGTAAATGGCTTTGTAGGCCGTGTCCCGCAAAGAGCGGCTGACCCGGATGGAGTTGTTGTCCCGAAGATAGCGGCGGACCTCTCCTAAGATCATGGGGACGGCGTAGGTGGAAAACTTCACGTTCTGGGACGTGTCAAAATTGTCAATGGCCTTGATGAGACCGATGCATCCGATCTGGAACAGATCGTCCACATTTTCATTGCTCCCGGAAAAACGCTGGATCACGCTTAATACCAGGCGCAGATTGCCTTTGATGTACTGTTCCCGTGCCTCTTTATCCCCCTGTTTGATCCGCTTAAACAGCTCCTCTTTTTCCTCGTTGTTCAGTAACGGAAGCTTCGCCGTGTTGACTCCGCAGATTTCGACCTTGTATAGTGACATATCCATTACCTCCGCAAGCTTCTTTTCTATTACAGCCATGGCGTGTCAGATCAGGGATGGACTGGGCCGGCTGTAAGGTTCTATGAGAATGATGTACGGATTTCCATGGATTTATGCGGTTGGATTGCTGAAAATAATTTCCTGCTGAATTTGAAAGGGCGGCCTTGACAGGGAGACGGGAGGAAAAGACGCTGACCGAGGCGGTGATACAGGGGTTTGATAAGCGTGGCGCGGTATTGATACCGCGCCACGGGTGTTTTTGTCAGGAACGGGGCAGATTTTTATTGTAGAGGATCAGCAGTCCTTTTAGTAACAGATCGTCCTCATAGGAGATCTTATGCCTGCACAGGGGCGTGATGAATTTTGCCAGGCCTCCCGTGGCCACCAGGGAGGCGGGGCGTTTTAGCTCTTTTTCCATGCGGTCGATGATGCCGTCGATCATGGCCGCGTTGCCGTACATGATGCCGGAGCGCATACAGTCAATGGTGTTTTTGCCGATGACATTGCCGGGGATGTCCAGGCTGATGTAGGGAAGCTGGGCCGTCTTTCCGCTTAGGGAATCCAAAGACACCTTGAGGCCGGGGAGGATGACGCCGCCGATGTAATTGCCGGAAGGATCCACCACGCTCATGGTGGTGGCTGTGCCCATATCAATGATGATAACGGGACATGGGTAATCCCTTATGGCGGCCACAGCGTCCACGATCATGTCTGCACCCACAGTCTTTGGGTTGTCCATGAGGATGTTGATGCCGGTCTTCATGCCGGAGCCTACCAGCATGGGCTCAAAGCCGAAGAGTTTTTTGATGGCGGATTTCAGGGTGGAGTTTAAGGGCGGGACCACGGAGGAGATGATCCCCCCTGTGATCTCTGACTGGGGGATATTGTGGATCTCCAGAACGCTTTTGATGTTGACCGCATACTCTAAGTCCGTCTTTGCGTGGTTGGTGGTGACCCGCTCCACAAAGTAGGTCTTCTCGTCGTCAATGGCTCCGATCACAATGTTTGTGTTGCCCATATCTATGGTTAAAATCATTTAAGACTCCTTTCCACTTAAAAAATTGTGTGGTATACTTGGTGTGATACACGAAAAGGTTACCATATTTTGAGGGAAATATCAAGAAATCGCGAATGGTTTAAAGGGATATTCCAAAACAGGCAGCGATCTTTATATAGGGAGGATTTTATATGTTAAATGGAAAAACAGTGGTTTTAGGTGTCAGCGGAAGCATTGCGGCCTACAAGATCGCGTATCTGGCCAGCAGTTTAAAAAAGCTTCGCGCCAACGTGCAGGTGATTATGACAAGAAATGCCACGGAGTTTATTACTCCTGTTACCTTTGAGAGCCTTACGGACAGTAAGTGTCTGGTGGACACCTTTGACCGAAATTTTGAGTTCAGCGTGGAGCATGTGGCACTGGCCAAAAGGGCGGACATCTTTATGCTGGCCCCGGCCACGGCCAATGTGATCGCGAAGGTGGCCCACGGTCTGGCGGATGATATGCTGACCACCACGTTTCTGGCCTGCAAGTGTCCCAAGTACATTGCGCCGGCCATGAACACCCAGATGTACACAAATCCCATTACCCAGGACAATCTGAAACGGTGTGCCTCTTTTGGCATGAAGATCATTGACCCGGCAGTGGGGTATCTGGCCTGCGGCGACACGGGGGCCGGGAAGATGCCGGAGCCGGAGGTGCTTCTGGATTATATCATCCATGAGATCGGGTATGCCAAGGACCTGACGGGGAAGAAAGTGCTGGTGACCGCCGGGCCCACCAGGGAGGCCTTGGACCCGGTGCGGTATCTGACCAACCATTCTACGGGCAAGATGGGGTATGCCATCGCCAAGGCGGCCTCCTGCCGGGGAGCAGAGGTGACCCTGGTGACCGGACCCACTGAGCTTCCCAGGCCAAGGTTTGTGAAGGTTATCGAGACGGAGAGCGCCAGGGATATGTTTAAGGCAGTAACCTCCGTAAGCCTTATACAGGACGCCATAATCAAGGCGGCAGCTGTGGCGGACTACCGGCCGGCCGTATTTTTCAGTGAGAAGATCAAGAAAAGGGAGGGGGATCTTTCCCTGGCTCTTGAGAGGACGGACGACATCATCGGTTATCTGGGACAGCACAAGCCTAAAGGGCAGTTTTTGTGCGGGTTCTCCATGGAGACGGAAAATCTGATCGAAAACTCCAGGGCCAAGCTTTTGAAGAAAAATCTGGATATGGTGGCAGCCAACAGCTTAAAGGTGGAGGGCGCCGGGTTCGGCACGGACACTAACGTGATCACTCTGATCACCAGGGATGGGGAAGTGGAGCTGGGGAAGATGAGCAAAGAGCAGGCTGCGGATAAGATCCTGACAAAGATCTTCTATCCACAGGTGACTCCGTAGATCTGAAAGGGGATATTTTTATGTGGTTTTGGTGGTTTATGTTTTTTAGCGATCTGCTGATTCCCGCGCTCATGGCAGGTTCCGGGCGGATGATGTATCGGCATCCGCCTAAAAGCATTAATGGCCTGGTGGGCTATCGGACGGCGCGCTCCATGAAAAATCCGGATACCTGGAAGTTTGCTCAGGATTACTGTGGGCGTCTGTGGTGGAAGATTGGCTGGCGGATGGCAGTACCTTCTGTGCTGATACACCTGCCTCTTTATGGCCGCTCGGAGGATCTGGTGGGAGTAGTGGGCGGGATCTTATGTATGGTACAGTACGCGGTGCTGATCGGCTGTATTTTTCCCACGGAGCGGGCCTTGAAACGGAATTTTACCGAGGATGGGGAGCGAAAAGTGTAACTTTGCCGTTGAAAACCTTGACGGGACCTGGGATTAATATTACAATGATTAGGCATTTTAAGGAAGCGGAGGAATTATTTTGTCAACGATAACAGAAGAAATAATGAAGCGGAGAACATTTGCCATTATATCCCACCCAGATGCGGGCAAGACCACCTTGACGGAGAAATTCCTTCTCTACGGCGGCGCCATAAACCTGGCGGGAACCGTAAAGGGCAGGAAGGCTGCCAAGCACGCGGTGTCGGACTGGATGGAGATCGAGAAGGAGAGGGGGATCTCGGTGACCTCGTCGGTCATGCAGTTTGAGTATGATGATTACTGTATCAACATCCTGGACACGCCGGGCCACCAGGATTTCTCGGAGGACACCTACAGAACCCTTATGGCGGCGGACAGCGCGGTCATGGTCATCGATGGCTCCAAGGGCGTGGAGGCCCAGACCATCAAGCTGTTTAAGGTCTGCGTCATGAGGGGGATCCCCATCTTTACCTTTATCAACAAGATGGACCGGGAGGCCAGGGACCCCTTTGAGCTGATGGACGACATTGAAAATGTGCTGGGAATCCGCACATGTCCCGTCAACTGGCCTATAGGCTGCGGGAAGAATTTCAAGGGCGTCTATGACAGGGAGAAGAAACAGATCACCACATTTACGGCGGCCATGGGCGGCCAGAAGGAGGTGGCCTCCAGGACTTTTGACGTGGAGGGAAATGATGTGGACGCTGTGATCGGCCAGGATTACCACGCGCAGCTTTTGGAGGAGATCGAGCTTTTGGACGGAGCTGCGGATGAGTTTGATCTGGAGCGGGTGCAGAGGGGAAATCTGTCCCCGGTGTTCTTCGGCTCCGCCCTGACCAACTTCGGCGTGGAGACGTTTCTGCGGCATTTTTTGCAGATGACCACCTCCCCCCTTCCCAGAAAGACCATAACCGGAGAGATCGACCCCTTTACGGAGAAGTTTTCCGCCTTTGTGTTCAAGATCCAGGCCAACATGAACAAGGCCCACAGGGACCGGATCGCCTTTATGCGCATCGTGTCCGGGAAGTTTGAGGCCGGCATGGAGGTAAACCATGTCCAGGGGGGCAAGAAGCTGCGATTATCCCAGCCCCAGCAGCTGATGGCCCAAGACCGGAAGATCGTGGAGGAGGCCTACGCCGGGGACATCATCGGCGTGTTTGACCCGGGGATCTTCTCCATCGGCGACACCCTGTGCCTGTCCAATGAGAAGTTCCAGTATGAGGGCATCCCAACTTTCGCCCCGGAGCATTTCGCCCGAGTCCGCCAGGTGGACACCATGAAGCGGAAGCAGTTCATCAAAGGCGTCAACCAGATCGCCCAGGAAGGCGCCATCCAGATCTTTCAGGAGTTTAACACCGGGATGGAGGAGATCATCGTAGGCGTGGTGGGAGAGCTGCAGTTCGAGGTTCTGACCTACCGGCTGGAGAATGAGTACAATGTGGAAGTAAAACTGGAGAAACTTCCATATGAATACATCCGCTGGGTAGAGAACAAAGGCGAAATAGACGTATCAAAGATCCAAGGCACATCCGACATGAAGCGGATCAAAGATCTCAAAGACAATCCGCTGCTGTTATTCGTAAACAGCTGGAGCATAGGCATGGTCCAAGACCGAAACCCAGATCTGGTGATGTCGGAATTTGGGCGCAACTAGGAGCCATGCAGGAAGGTGTACATGGATTTCCAGCAGGGAGCACGCTTTTGCTCACTGAGGGAAATCCATGTACACCTTCCTATACGGCGACAGCCGTACATCAGGCAGGCCGGAGGACTGCCTGATGGCATGGCGGAATAGAGGGACGCGCCCCCGGACCCCAGCAGGGAGCACGCTTTTGCTCACTGAGGGAAATAAAAAACATTGTCAAATCCCTCTCCTGGTATTATAATATAGGGAGAATATTTGGGACGCGAAAAGGCACGGGAGGGGAGAATGCTTATGACGGGAAAGGTGTATGCGCTGTCGGATCTGCACGGGCATTACGACGCCCTGATGGCCATGCTCAAAAAGATCCGTTTTTCGGACAGGGACCAGCTCTACATCCTGGGGGACTGCAATGACCGGGGGAAGAAGGCCATGGAGATCTACCACTTTATCCAGCAGCACCAGGACAATATTTTTCTCTTAAAGGGCAACCATGAGCTGATGATGCGGGATTTTCTCATGAAGGAGGACTGGGAGTGTCCCCAGGGCAGGATCTGGCAGTGCAACGGCGGCGACAAGACCATGAAGGACATGGATCATTTTTTAAAGAAAGCATGCGGAAGCGATAAGGATTTTCAGTGCCGGAAAAAGGAATTTCGCAAGTGGCTCATTGACTATATCAACCACCTTCCAAGTTTCATCGAGATCAACGTGGGAGGGCAGGCCCTGGTGCTGATCCATGCGGGTATTGACCCGGAAAAGCCTCTCCATGACCAGGACGAGGAGATCTGCGCCTGGATCCGGGAGTGGTTTTACATGTCCCCGGCCATCAAAGGGAAGACCATTGTGTTCGGCCACACGCCTCTGTGCCATCTAAACGGCGGCGAGAATTTTAATGTCTGGTTTGACCCCTACTATGAGGATAAGATCGGCATTGACGGCGGACTTGGCCCCTTTGAAAACGGACAGCTTAATTGTCTCTGCCTCAATGATATGTCCGTCACAGTTATCAAAAAAACGGACATGGCAGAGAAAAAGGAGGCAGTATGAATATGGATGTGCTGTTGGCAAGGATCTTAAAGTATTTAAACGGAGCCCTGTTCTATGACGACTCCTACAAGTTCTGCACCTATCTGGTGGATCACTACCTGGAGATGGAGACCATGACAAAGGAGCGGATCCTTCAGGAGACGGGCATCAGTGAGGAGAACATGGACGACTTTGTCAGCCGGCTGGGGTGCAGCTTTCAGTGGGAGGATTTTCACAAGACCTTTATGGAGCACCACTACACCAGGCTGGACCAGATCCGGGGCAGGATGCTGGGGTTAAAGACCTCGGACATGGTGAAGGCTATGGAAAAGGACGTATCGGACCAGGAGATGCTTGAGCGCCTGTACGTACTGTGCGGGCAGATGGAAAAGCACAGAAGGATCGTCCTTGTGGGAGCTCTTTACCCCATGTCCATTGCCGTGGAGTTTCAGACGGATCTGATCACCTTCGGGAAAAATGTGGTTCAGTTCCACAACTATGATCCCACCCTTACCTTTACGGAGGAGGACATGTTGATCTTTATATCAGCTACAGGCAGGGCCATGAAGGGATTTTTAAACTCCCGGGGGGATCTAAGCCCGGAGAGGGCCACCAGCCTTCTGATCACCCAGAATCCCATATATATGAGACCGGAGCACAAGATCAGCGACTATATCCTGCGGATGCCGGGGCGGTATGACGGGGTGAATTTTAACTATCAGCTGATGCAGATCTTTGACCTTCTGCGGATCCAGTATTATCAGCAGTACTATTTGGGAAATGCTTGATCGAAAGAACAGGGGCAGTTTGTTTTCCGGGACGGGGAATGGGCTGCCCTTTT
Source organism: uncultured Hungatella sp. (assembly GCA_910588505.1). Classification (GTDB taxonomy): domain Bacteria; phylum Bacillota; class Clostridia; order Lachnospirales; family Lachnospiraceae; genus UBA3402. The sequence continues at coordinate 13,657 of CAJUPQ010000075.1, forward strand.
TATGAACGAGGACGCATTATGGGAAAATATTTCAGTGACATTGTTGAGAAGGCGGTCAGTGACATTTACTACTGTTATGACAATGCCAGGGCGACACAGGCGGCGGATGATCTGGCCCTGGCCGCCACGGAGCAGGAGGACGGGGACGCCTGCTATATTCTTGCCCGCTGTTTTTCCCGGGCCTGCCAGGCCTGGAAGTACCATCCCTTTGAGGAGAACCAGGGCGCGGTCTACACCATGCTGCGCAAAGGCATCTTTCTGGGAAGCGCCCCTGCGGTGGTGGGGGCCTTGCGTATGGGGGCGCTTAACGGGGAACTTCTGGAGATCATGCCGTTTTCCAGTATCAGGGAGCCATGGGAGATGGTCCTTGAAAAGGCGGAGGATGGCTGTCCTTTCTGCCAGTACTTAGTCGGCAGTACGTTCTACTATCTGGACATCAGGAAGCTCCGGGAAACAGAGGAACATGATTTTGTTAGCCAGGGAGACTGGGAAGAGTGGCAGAGACAGCAGATCCTGGAGGGCGTCTCCTGGTACGAGAAGGCGTTTGAGAACGGCATGGGGCTGGCCGGGCGCAATCTGATCCACTATTATGACAATGGGAGAGCAGGGCTTATACCGCCAGAGCGGGAAATGGTCCGTCAGGTGGTCAAAAAAGGGGCTGAGCTTGGGTACCCGGATTGTATGTTTGATCTGGCCTGTGATCTGTGCCGCGGGGATGAGAAGGAGGAAGGGCTTTCCTGGGCCCGCAGGGCGGCCGAGATGGGGCATCTGGAGGGATGGCGCCTTTTAGGGGACGCCTGCCGGGACGGGCAGGGCGAAGAAGCTCTGGTCCGGGCCCTGGAGTGTTACGAGAAGGCGGCAGCAGCCGGGGACGACCCCGATTCCAGCGGTCAGGCGGGGGAGATGTATTTCCTTGGCCTGGGGGCTGACAGGGATTACAAGAAGGCCGTAGAGTACCTGGAGCAGAATTTCGCCCTTCGGGGAAATGAGGGCAGACCGGATATCCTGGGCCTGTGCCTTTTGCTGGGATACGGCTGTGAGCGGGACCCGGAGAGGGGAAGGCAGCTTTTGGAAGAAAGCAGAGATACCAGATATCGGTCATACGGCCTTGGAATGATGTACGCGGACGGCATCGGAGTGGATCAGGACATAAAAACCGGCGTCGGATATCTTAAGGCGGCGGGAGACTATGAGCCGGCAAGAGAGGCTCTGAAACAGTTTAAGCGGGGCTTTTGGGGCGGCTGGAAGCGCAGATAACATACACGCCAGAGCATTTATCCGGACGAGGAAAGAGGTGAGGGACATGGCAGTGAGGGAACAGATCAAGGAAGAGATCAAAAGCAGGATAAAGGAGCCGAGACAGTACCAGGTTCTGATCTACAACGACGATTTTACGCCCATGGATTTTGTGGTGGAAGTGCTTATAGAGATATTTGACAAGGAGGAGGCCGCGGCTGTGTCCATGATGCTGGATGTCCACAGAGGAAACTACGCGGTTGCCGGCGTCTATCCCAGGGATATCGCCGCCACCAAGGCTGCCCAGGCAGTTCAGTGGGCAAGGTCAGAGGGATATCCTCTGAAGGTGGAGGCAGTGCCGGAGGGGTGAGGCGCCAGACGCGTCGTTTGGCCGGTGAAAAGACATCGGTGTTTTATAGACAGCGTGCGAGGAACAGGTGAGAGAGATGGAATTCAGCAGAGATATGCAGAAGCTTATGGAGCGTGCCGTAAAGCTGGCAGGAGAACAGCGCCACCGGTATTTTATGCCGGAGCACATGATCTACGGCATGACCTTTGATGAGGGGTTCTGCCGGGAGTACGAGATATTTGGAGGCAATGTGGAAAAGCTGCGGCAGGATATCCTGGGTTTTCTTGAAAAGCAGGCGGGAAGAGCCAGGGATGAAAACGCGGTGCTGACCGCTGACACGGACCGGGTCATACGGATGTCCGAGGGACAGGCCCGGGCCAGCGGCCGGAGCGCCATTGACGTGAGCCATTTTCTGTCCGCCGTCATGCAGCTGGAGGAGTGCTATGGCGTCTACTATCTGGCCGTCCAGGGGGTGGATCTTGTGGAAGTTGCCGGGGAGATGTCCAGGGACAGCCTGGCCCGGGAGCGGGATCCGGCTAAAGGATGGAGCGGGGAGGCAGATGGCAGGAGCCAGGGACGGCTCCATGAAGGCGGATCAGGGGAAGCGGATACAACTAACCGGGGGACGGGCTGCCAGGACCAGAGAGGCGCCGGCCCGGCGGGGCAGTGGAGACGGTATGTGGAAAATATGAACCAAACCTGCGGGAAGAAGAATCCCCTTATCGGCCGGGAGGCAGAGTTAGAGCGCACAATACAGATCTTGTGCCGCAAGGATAAGAACAATGTTCTCCACGTGGGGGAGCCCGGGGTGGGAAAGACGGCTCTGGCCTACGGGCTGGCCAGAAAGCTCACATTCGGCCAGGTTCCGGAGCCTCTTAAGGGCTCTGTTCTCTACAGTCTTGACCTTGGAGGCCTTCTTGCCGGGACCCAGTACCGGGGAGATTTTGAGAAGCGGTTTAAGGAGATCATGGACGGCCTTTCAGGTGAGAAAAGCCCCATCCTCTACCTGGACGAGATCCACACCATTGTGGGAGCCGGGGCCGTGGGGGGAGGAAGCCTGGACGCGGCCAATCTGCTAAAGCCCTATCTTTCGTCAGGCCATATCCGCTTTATGGGCGCTACCACCTATGAGGAGTACAAGAAATATTTTTCCGTCAGCAAAAGCCTGGCAAGGCGGTTCCAGAAGGTGGATGTGGGAGAGCCCGCCTATGAGGAGGCGGTGGAGATCTTAAAAGGGCTGAAATCCGGCTATGAGAAGTTCCACGGAGTTAAGTACGGCCCTGGGGTCCTGGAGCACGCGGTCTCCATCAGCAGCCGGTACATCAACGAGCGGTTTCTTCCGGACAAAGCCATCGACCTTATGGACGAGGCTGGGGCGTGGCGGCGGCTCCACCCTCTGGATCAGAAGCGGCAGACAGTTAACAAGGCCCTTTTAGACCAGGTGCTCTCAAAAACCTGCAATATCCCCCTAAAGAGCGTGGAGAAGGATGAACTGGAGGGGCTGGCGTCTCTGGAGGAGCATTTGCGGGAACAGATTTTTGGCCAGGATGAGGCGGTGAGGGAGGTTGTCAACGCGGTCAAATTTTCCAAGGCAGGGCTAAATGATGAGGGGAAGCCTATCGCCTCCTTCCTGTTTGTGGGAGCCACGGGAGTGGGGAAGACGGAGCTGGCTAAGGTTTTGGCGTCCCGGCTTGGGATCTCCTTTATGCGGTTTGACATGAGCGAGTACGCGGAGAAGCACACCGTGGCCAAGCTGATCGGCGCGCCGGCCGGGTATGTGGGTTATGAGGAGGGCGGCATTCTGACAGAGGAGATACGCCGCCATCCCCACGGGGTCCTTCTCCTGGATGAGATCGAGAAGGCCCATCCCGACATTTTTAATGTGCTTCTCCAGGTGATGGATTACGCCACCCTGACGGATAATCAGGGCCGCAAAGCGGATTTTCGCAACATCATCCTGATCATGACCTCCAACGCCGGAGCCAGCCAGGTGGGAAAGAGCCGGATTGGCTTTGGCAGCAGCCGGATCAATATGGACGCCCTGGCAGAAGCCGTGGACCGGACGTTCCAGCCTGAATTCCGCAACCGCTTAAGCCGCATCGTGACCTTTCATGGCATGGACGACGACATGGCAGCGCGGATCACGGAAAAGAAGCTTAAGGAGCTTTCCCGGAAGCTGGCTCCCAAAAAAGTGGAGCTTTTGGTGACGGACGGGGCCAAAAGACATGTGCAGAAGGCGGGGATCACCAACGAATACGGGGCCAGAGAGATCGACAGGGTTATTGACCGTGAGATCAAGCCCCTACTTGCGGAACGCCTGCTTTTTGGGAAGCTAAGGCGGGGCGGAAGGTGCAGGCTGGATGTGCGGGATGGGAAGCTGGTTGTGGAGGAGGGGACGTGAGAGACGGGCTGATCTGCATTTTTTCATATTTATAGAAAGGATCGAAAAACCAGTTGACATCCTGCGGCATTTGTCTATAATTGGATATAAATTTAAGGTTTTTAGGCCACTTATCAATGATTTTTGACGCAAAATGGCAAAATTTTTGCGTAAGAA
>CAJUPQ010000076.1 GCA_910588505.1 uncultured Hungatella sp.
ACCGCATGGTAGACTTTATGCTGTCCAGCATGGTAAACTGCGGCATTGACAATGTATCCCTCATTGTCCGCAAGAACTACCACTCCCTTATGGACCATCTTGGCTCCGGACGCGAGTGGGATTTAACCCGCAAGAACGGGGGCTTAAACATCGTTCCTCCCTTTGCGGAGAAGACTGTCAAAGTATACAACGGCCGTGTGGAGGCCCTGTCCAGCATCCTTGATTTCTTAAAAGACCAGAAACAGCAGTATGTTGTCATGGCTGACACCAACATTGCCGTAAACTTTGACTTTAACGCCATGATCAGCGAGCACATCGAAAGCGGTGCGGACGTTTCCATCGCTTACACAAAGCAGGAGATTCCCGTAAGTGCCAGAGAGTCAACCAATGTAGGTAAAGGCCTTTACTATACGCTGAGAGTCGAGGACGGAGACGTAAAAGAGATCTTCATCAACCCCAAGGATGAGGGCGTTCAGAACTTCTCCATGAACATTTATGTAGTTGGCAGAGAGTTCCTGATCGAGCAGATCCATGCCGCTTTTGTGAGAGGTTTCTCCTACTTTGAGCGGGACATCGTTGCCCCTCAGCTTGACAAGCTAAAAGTTCACGGTTTCCTGTACTCTGGCTACATGGCCCGCATCAGCGACATGAAGAGTTACTTTGACGAGAACATGAAGCTTCTGGACGATGAAAACCTGGATGCGCTCTTCAACCCAAGCCCCATCTACACCAAGATCCGCGACGACAACCCGACCCGCTATATCCAGGGCGCTAAGGTTAAGAATGTTATGGCAGCTGACGGCTGTGTGATTGAAGGCGAGGTTGAGAACAGCGTTCTCTTCCGCGGCGTGAAGATCGCCAAGGGCGCTAAGGTTAAGAACTGCGTCCTGATGCAGGATACGGTTGTGGAAGAAGGCGCAAGCGTAGAGTACCTGATCACAGATAAGGATGTTAAGGTTACTGCCGGCAAAGAGGTTAAGGGTACGGGTACTTTCCCGGTATATGTGGCAAAATATCAGGTAGTATAAAGACTGTTCCGAGATCAGAACTGAGGTAATAAAAGCAGGCATGGATCCATGCCTGCTTTTTTATACCGTCCCATCATCCATCCTTTCCCTCCCTGACATACGCTTCGCCTTTTTCAGAGCTTCTTTTTAAAAACTCTCTGGGCGACACTCCGTACTCCTTCCGAAAAGCTCTGTAAAAAGCCGTATAATCCGAAAAGCCGCAGGATTCCCACACCCCCTGTACCGCCACGCCGGAAAGTATCTGATTCTTGGCGTCAACAAGACGCCGTTGGGTAACATAACGATAAAAAGAAATTCCAAGCCTTTTCTGGAACAGATGGGAAACCGTAGACTGACTCACAAGAAAATGTTCCGAGATCTCCTTCAAGGTAAATCGGCTGCGGTAATTGGCATACACATAGCTTAATAAACCGTCAAAAAGGCTGTCTCCGTCATCTTCCGGCAAAGCCGGATTCAGGTAATAGTAGGTACGCCCTAAATGGGCCATAAAGGAGATCGTGTGCGCCATCAGACAGGCCTCCCAGTTCAGCTTCTTCTGCTGTGATTCACGATAGATATTGCGCAAAAGGGAAGAAAAAGCAGACCAGGTAGCGGAAGGAGTGTGGAGAAGATACTGCTCCTGCTTTCTGCACTGGGCAAATGCGTAATCCAGGTCAGGAAACATGGCGGTGATCTGGTTCCAGAAATCCAGATCGATCCATAGGGCCAGACGTGTGTAGGGCTCTTTCATGTCAGAGGGCAGTATCGGCCGGTGGCCGATCCCTGGAGGGATTAAAAGCAGATCCCCCTCCTGGATCCGAAAATGCTGGTCATTGAGCAGGTACTCCAGATCCCCGCCGCATACAAAAAGCAGTTCGTAGAAGTTGTGAATATGAAGCGGAAGCACAAAAGGAGCCTGACTCACATCCTCATGGATCTCAATCGGACAAGACATCCGACATTCCTGATATATATTTTTCATAGGCGTCTCCCAGGCGGTGTTGTGAATTCTGCATAATTTTTTTAATTTTATAGATATTTTGATGAATCTAAATATAAAATTTACAAGATATACAAGGTTATTTGCGTTATTCACAATTAAAATTGCATATCTAATATGATACCATCATTATACACGGCCGTAATTAGAAAAGCAAGCTCAAAGGAGAACCATATGAAAAAATTTACCGTTCGAGACGAAATCGGTTATGTGTGCGGGGACATGGCAGGCAGTTTTGTAAACCTGTTTGTGGACGCGTACTTCCTTACCTTCTGCACCTATGTTCTTGGAATCAGTGCGAAATGGATGGGCTCCCTGTTTCTGGCAGCCCGCCTGTGGGATGCCTTTAACGACCCTATGATAGGCTCATTTCCGGACCGCTGGCGTCTGGGAAAAAGCGGGGACAAATTCAAGCCCTATGTAAAGCTGTTTATGATCCCTCTGGCTCTGTCAGGCGTATTGTGTTTTCTGGATGTATCCTCATGGAATCTAAGTGGATTTGCCCTCCACGCCTGGGTAGCATTCGTCTATGTGCTCTACGGCATGAGCTACACCGGAACCTCCATGCCCTACGGCGCCATGGCCTCGGTTATCACCAATGACCCCATCGAGCGCTCCAAATTGTCCAGAGCCCGCTCCGTAGGAGGCACTATCGTAGGTGTGGGAGCCTTGTCCGTAGTCCCTGTTTTCTGCTTTGACAAAGACAGCAACATCATCCCCGCCAATTTTACCATGCTGGCTGTGGTGTTCGGTATAGGCAGCCTGATCTGCTACATCCTTTTAACCTCCCTTTGTACTGAGCGGGTCAGAGACGCGGCTCCCCAGCAGAAGGAAAAATTTAACTATGCGAAAATACTCAAAAACGTCACTAAAAACCGTCCTCTCATCGGCGTCATGGTGGCCACTGTGGGAAGCCTTTTGTTCATCACCGGAAACAGCCAGTTAAGGACTTACATTTTCAAAGAATATTATGAGAATACTTCCGTAATGTCCGTGCTCAGCCTGTCCAGCATCCTTGTCATGATCATCTGCTTCCCGCTGGTACCAAAGCTGACAAAAGTATTCGGAAAGCGGAAACTGATCCTGTACTCCTCCATTTACAGTCTGGTACTGTACGGATTCATGCTCCTTGTCCCTATTAAGAATGTATGGCTTTACGCTGTCCTCACCATTATCGCTTCCATCGGGCAAACCGTATTTACCATGCTTATCTGGGCTCTGGTCACGGACTGCCTTGATTACGGCGAGTGGGTTACAGGAGAACGCAATGACGGCTCCATGTACTCCATTTACACCTTCAGCCGCAAGATCGGCTCTACCCTGGCCTCCACCATCGCCTCTTTCTCCCTTCACGCCGTAGGCTATGTGTCGGGAACCAATATCGTTCAGGCGCCGGAGGTGGTAAACAGCATCCGTATTCTGGTATGTGCCATTCCCGTAATTACAGCAGTGCTGGAGATCGTGGGCATCGGGCTGATCTTTGACCTGGACAAAGCCAAAACCGACCAGATGTATGAAGAGCTGGCAGCAAGAAGACAGGCAGCCGCAACAAATTCATAAGAAAGGAACAAGACAAATGCGAACAAGAATATTGCCAAAAATGCTTAACTGTGAAGTAGAAGAATATCTGAAAGACAGAGATATCATCATCGTCCCTACAGGTACTGTGGAGATGCATGGCGGTATGCCCCTTGACAGCGAAACCGTCATCAGCGAGGCCTTTGCCCTGAAAATGGCGGAGCAGGCCGACGCCCTGGTTCTCACAGGCCTTCCCTATTTTTACGCCGGGGCTACTGCCAGCGGCCGGGGTACTGTGCAGGTCAGCGTCCGCCAGGGAATCGACTATCTGGGGGCCATCGCCAGAAGCCTTCTGCGCCAGGGCTTTAAAAGGCAGATCTACATCAGTTTCCACGGGCCTGCCCATATGACCTGCAGTCCTATGGTCCGGGATTTCTTTGACGAAACCGGAGTCCCCATTCTGTATATGGACTTAACCATGGAAATGGGGAATGCGGGCAAAGGTCTGATCCGCTCCATAGACAGCTTCCATGCCATCACAGTAGGCGCCTACCACATCATGGGGAGATTGTCTGATGTTCCCCTGACCACGGAATTTTTCCACACAGAGCCGCAGACCGTAGAACCGTTTCAGCGTCTCTTTGGCCTTGCTTACCAGAGCGGCAGCATCGGATACTGCTTTGGAGACCCCAAAGACCACATGAGTACCACAGCCATCCCCACAGAGGAACGACGGCAAGAGCTTGCCCTGGAAGGGAAAGAGATCATCGAGCGCCTTGTAGATGCTATGGATGTAAAAAAGACGGTACAGGAAATGCGGGATCTGGAACACTTTCAGTCCCAGCTGATGGAACGATATCCATGGATGCCCGCCGCATATGAAAGACACAAAGGAAAGATCACTCGTCCGCTAGGTTAAATACAGACGCGTATAAATGTTCTGGGGAGGGAAGACCGTATTTCTTCCCTCCGGTTATAGCATACCCTTTGCCTGCTTTTTTTAATTTTCTCCGCGATTCCTACCACACCTCCACTTTACAGGCATGCTTTTTCGTCCTTTTATTATAGCTGATCCCCACTGCCAGAACTCTTCCCGTATATTTAGGCGTCTCCCCCAGCTTCCCTCTTAACCGCAGCACATAATTTTTATCCTTAATCTGCTGGATCGCCCTTTTAGGCGTACTTCCTACCTTCAATTCCAAGATCACCGCATCCGCGCTTTTTATCTCCGGATAAAAGATGAAATCCACATACCCTTTGCCTGCCTTATCCTCCCGTTCCACCCGGTATCTGTCCCGCGCCCCAAGGTATACCAGATTAACCACAGCCGCCAGTTCTGTCTCACTATTGTAAGATAAGATTGGGGACTCCGTATCGTGAGCGAACGCAAGGATATCCGCCATGGTGTCGGTATCCCCTGCCAGGGTAGCTGCCAGCATCCGCTCCGATTCCCTGGCCAGACTATAAACATATCCCAAACTGTCATTATTCAAAAGAAGTTCATTAAACTTATCCATCAGTTCTTTATTGGGAATAAAAACCGTCTTATTCTCATATGTCAAAAGCCCGTAAACTACCATGGCTGAATAAATCTGATTCTTTGTCTTAAGTTCCGTACCGGTAACGGCATACCCCAAAAGGGCAATCGGAACTCGTTCTCCTGACACCATCAGGACAATATCATCCCTTACATCCTGAATATTATTACGAATATAGTAAAAGATCTCGTCATACGGTCCTGAACTGGTCCAATAATTGGACAGTTCATTGTCTGTCAAAGCGCATACAACGGAACGGGGATTATAAAGCCGCCCTCCTTTTGCCGTACAGTAACCGTCATACCAGATCCGCAGTTCCTCTCTGGTAATTGCAGGTTCCTCTGTCCCTTTCTGATATATTTCAAACAGTTTATCAACCTCGGAATCTGAAAACCCAAAATATTCACTAAACTTTCTCTTTGTCGCCATGTCATATTCTAAAAACATATTCAACTCCGAGCCGCCGGAATACTTAGCAATGGGAAGAACTCCTGTCATATAGGCCAGTTCCACATAGGCTTTTCCTTTTAGTAATGATTTCAAAAACAACAGATAAGCCTCCTGATCTTCCTGGGTCACAAATGACATATGAAATATGGCATCCCACTCATCCATAATAAAAATAAATCTCTCACCTTTTTCCTGAAAAATATCTGTCAAAATATCCCAGGCCGCCTTCGCTGTGTCAATTGACAGATCAGTATACGCTTTGGCAAGATCATTGTTAAGCCCATCCTGTATACGGGCAATATACTGTCCGTAATCCGCGCAGTCCCTTGGCACTTCGCTGAAATCAATGTAAACAACATTATGCCTGTTCAAATGAGCCTTACAATTTTCATTCCCGCCAATAGCCAGCCCCTCAAACAGACTTTTGGAATCAACAGCCTTTCCCAAAAAAGTGGCAATCATACTTGCCATAATGCTTTTCCCAAATCGCCGCGGCCTTGTGATACATAAATATTTCTGTCCGTCAACCTCCATCGCGCTTAAGATATCTTCAAGGAGCAGTGATTTATCCACAAAAAACCGTGTCCGGACGATTTCTTTGTATACTTCAAACGGCGCTCTGCTGTTCAAATATCTTCCCATATCCGCTTTCCTTTCTCAGAGTTTCACGCAACACTTTTATTATGGTTCTATCTTATCATAAAAAGGCAGCCCTTTACAAGTTGTTCCGGTCCATCGCCAAAGGCGATTCTAATTGGCCGGACGCATAACAGTTCAAGGGTCATCTGAACTGTTACATAAAAGGGTCTCACCGCTTACGCTCTCCAAAAAGCCGTTCACGTTTTCCATCTATTTGCCCGAAACGATCGATCCGATATAAAAAGTAGCTTTTAGGGATGCTGAAACAGAAAGGAGATCTAAGATGTCAATGCAGATAAAACCAGGTTACACCAATCCACTGACTATGATGGAACACAACAGGGCTAACCGGCTATCAGGACTCCAGGCCATCAAAAAGCCCGACGACAGTTCCACGAAAGTAACAAGTTTACAGAACAAGCAACAGCAACTTCACAATGAGATGCTTCTCATAAAAGCCACCGGGGCGGACACCGGACAAAACGCCACAGAGAAACTTAAAAATATGGAAGAAAAGCTTGCAGAAGTATCTGATGATTTAAGAACTGCCAAAACAGATTCCTATGCTGTCTCGGCCCAGTCCCAAAGGGAACAGCTTTGGGGATATCACTCCCGGACATGGCGGGCCTAAGATAGACAAAAACATCCCTAAAAGCTGATCCATCAAACCACCCCGTCCTTTCCTGGCGTCCGCAGCAACACGCTTATGGAGAATCTTCCGTCCCGGCTGCAGATCTCAGCCATCCCCTGATACTTGGCCGCCACATTCCTGATATTGGTCAGTCCAATTCCCTCCTCAACAGACCTGGGCGTCCAACTGTTGACAGACTCAATCACCAAAAACCTCCCATGGCTTTTCGTGCAGACAGAAATTTCCTTATCTTCTGCCGGATCCTTCATGCACTCCCGGATCCCATTATCCAGAATATTGCCAAAAACAATACACAAATCCATCTCATCAAAGCAAAAGTCCTCCGGAATTCTCACGTTACAGATCACCCGGATTCCATTTCCCATCCCGAAACTCACTTTTTCCCTCAACAATACATCCAAAACCCCGCTTCCGGTTACAATCACATCCGTCCCTGTCAATAACCGGCTTCTGGCATAGAGCCTGTCCACATACTCCTGTGCCTTCTCGTAATCCCGCTCCCTCATAAGTCCCGACAACACCAGCAAATGATTATGAATATCATGCTGAAATTTCGAATATTCCCGATTCCTCTGTTCTGCCTCGTCCACATAAGTTTTCTGCCCTTCCAACTGTGTGTTGAGGATCGCCATCCGGTTCTCCCGCTGTGCCTGATCCACGATAATACAAAAAATCCTTATCATCAAAAGAAAGATGACCATAGCCCCGCTAAGGATCAGAAAAACCGCAATACTGGTATCGATGCCAACTGCCGAAAAATACCGCTCCAAATCTCCGCTGTCCAGCTTAAGCCCCACACGCACCAGCAAAACGATAAAGCCGCAGGGAAACAAAAGCACATACAAATAAGAGGAAACCGGCCACTGCAGCGCGGCAGAATACCGCCTCCGAACCAGCCTTAATATCCCGTCATACACTGCCAGCAGCAAAAGAGAGATACCGATCTGCAATACCACTCCCCAGACCTTTGATCCCATATGTCTGGAGATCCAATACATACACACAGCCGAATACCCTTCGATAAACGTATATAGCGTCCCAATGATAACAAGGGGAGCCACAGCCACCCGCCACGGAATCTTTAATAAGGTTACGGAAAATAACAATAAAAGAAGGATATGAAACATAAACCCATTGGTTATCCCCGCCCAAAGCTTTGCCATAATGAACAGTTCATTGACCGCTATCCACAAAAGGGTCAGCTTGCGGCCTGGCTTTCCCACAGCCCCGCCCAAAAAGTCAATCTCCAGATACTGGACTCGCCCATTGTACACCATCCACCACCCATAAAACAACAATTCCATGATCCGGGGTCCGCTCATCATACCCCCTCTCTTCTGCACACCTCCAGAAGCCTCCGTTCAAACTCCTGCTTTTTTCTTCTGGACACAAAGATCCTTCCGTTTCCCGCCATAGTCGCCACCTCCCCGTCCCAATCCATCACATGGCCCATGTTGACAATATAGCTTCGATGGCATCGAAAAAAGTCTCCGCTCAGCTGACGCTCCAGAGATCCCAGCGTTCCGATATAGGAAAACCTCCCGCAGATCGTCTCAATAAAAATCTTGTGATCAAACACCTCGCAGTACAGAATATCCCTGATAAAAACCTTTGTACTCAGATCCTGTTTCATCAGCAATATCGCTCTGTCACCTTGAAGGTCTGCCCGCCCCACCGCCTTCTCCATAGCAGAAAAAAAACGCTCCTCCTCCACAGGTTTTAAGAGATAATGGACCGCGTCCACATCAAATGCCTGAAACACATACTTCTCATATGCTGTGATAAAGATTACCTGGCAACTACAGCCCTTCTTCCGCAGCCGCCCGATAATATCCATACCGTTTATTCCTGGAAGCTCAATATCCATCAGGATGATATCAGGATTTTCGTCGGCATCGAGAAGCTCCTCCCCTCTGACATACGACCTTACAGACGCCGCCATATTCTTTTGTTTCAAATACCGGTCCAATAGTTTACGGATATGATCAGAAAAATAATTCTCATCTTCACAGATGGCGATAGACAGCATTAGCTTTCTCCTTTTCTTTCATCTTATCATAAAAAAGAATATAGTTCCATAAAAAGTCCCGCAAAGACTAATAATCTTAACGCTTTGCAGGACACTACTATAATCAAAAAATTGTTATGTTGTCAATCATGCTCTTAATATCCATCCCCGCTGCTTTCCAGCCTTTATATTGCGCCAAAAATTCATCAATCGCGGCATACATCCTCCTCTCACGTTCCTGTGCCCGTTCCGGAAGAGTTTTCAGATCTCTTCGCAGACGGTCCGCATGATCCATCGCCTGTTCCGCCATGTCTAAAGCTGCCGAGCCTCCATATTTTTTTACGGATTCAACCAAACTGTTCGCATGTCTTTCAAGGGCTTTTATCCATTGTGGCATCTGATCCACCAATCCATTGAAACACTCTATCGATTTTTCCAAATTCTCATTCAACTCCTGCAGTTCCTCTTCCAGTGTCAAGGTACGCAGTTCCCCAGTTTGAGAATCTGTTATAAAAATGGACCTCATACCATCCTTATGTCCCTGAACAAGTTCATCATAACGTTTTGCATACGCTTCAAGCATATTGTTCATCACCGTTTTACCACTGCCGCCGCCTATTGTCAACAAACTATTATATCCTCTTGAAACAACCTTTCCATCCAATTCTGCCAAAAAGGCTTTCTTCATTCCTGGAGTCATTCCTTTCAAAAGAGGATCATTCGGATCATCCTCTCTTACACGCTCCTCAAAACTTTTTGGCTTTAGGAGCGATTGAGTAAGAGATAACCGTACCGCAATATCTTCATCCGATTTCCGGACTGGTTTATCCGGTTTTAAAACCTCCTCTTTCTTGTTCTCTTCTTTATCCACGCGTTTTACAAATAATGCTTCTGTAAATGGATTTATCCTGATTCCATCTAACCTCATTCTGCACCTCCTCCGGAAATATCAATATTCCAATATAGTTCCTATATCGTCTGTTTTTTATCTGCAACTATATCATTAACGCAAACGGTCGTTTTTCCAACGCAAACGTGCGTAAATAGGAGTCAAGTCATTAGGAACCTCTAAGAAAGTGCACCGAAAAGGCTCTATTGAGTGAGCAAAGGGGCAAGGGTTGTCGTGAAGCCAGTCAAGATTGCTCACTTTATTTGTATTTTTAAAATTTGGAGTTGGTCAGTGACTATGTTGGCCGCCGTATTTTGACCATATGAAAAGATCATGTTTACGGCATTCGCAGATTCTAACAACATACTTTTTGATTATCACTAAAAATATAATAAACAGAATCTGTTCCGAATTAAATACTCCGAACAAACCCTGCTGCCGATAAAACAGCTATCTTTCCACTGCAAAGCAGAAACCGCACCCCTACCGAAAACACCTTAAGTAAGCAAACCTTATCCAGCGAATTCTGCTTTTGCCAGTCAGAGAAGGGAAGGATGGTCCTGGCAGGGTGAATTTATGCCATGGAGATGAGACCAGGGAAACAGGAGGGCTGATACCCGACTGGTTCCCGCTTTAAGGGCTCATCGGAATGTTTGGCATATCTGAACCCTGCCAGGACCATCCTTCCCTTCTCTGACTGGCATCACGACTACACTCGCCTTTTGCTCACTCAATAATACACCAAATCGCAATCTATTCCCCCTTCAAAACGCCCTCAAATAATACGACGCCAAAAACACCTTCTCCACCCACCCCCACTCCGGAAAGAACTGCCGGATATCCACAAACACCGGCGAAAACACCAGGCTCCCCACCAAAACCAGAGGGATCAAACAGCAGACAACCTGCGGCTTCCGGCATATAACCTTCAGCCCATAGGAAAACCCGCAGACCGCCAGCACATAAACACCCATCACCCCAAACTCCCGCGCCGGATCATCCAGACATCCCCCGGTCCTTAACGCTCCCAGCGCCGACAATGCCGCCAGAAACACCGGAGCCGCCAAAACTGCCATGCGGCACACCAGCCGCCTCCCTGACGAAAGAGGCAGAAACAATCCCTTTTCCTCATCATACCCCAGCATCACCGCGCTGTACATGCCCACCAGCAAAAGATACACTGCCACAATCCCCCTGACCGGGAACACCCCCGCGGCCTCCGTCCCGCCCTCACTGTCAAGTCCCTGACCTCCCCGGTTCTGATAACGGTACGCAAACCGAAACGTGCTTCCGCTGGCAAGCCATTTGTCATACAGCTGTCCCGCCAGCGTCTCCAGACCGTCCGCCCCTCCAGGTTCCATTCCCCCGTCAAGGGCCTCTCCCCCTTCTTCTCTGCCGGTCTCGCCGCCCCATCCAAATTCAGCTCCCGAATCCCTTAATACCTGGGCCTCCATCACATAATCCAAAAAGATCTCCCTGTCATAAAGCTTCATCAAAGCCGCGAACACCACCTCCGTGGAAAGATCCGCCAGAACCGTGGAAGGCGCGGAGTATACCCGGATGCACCGCTTATAATCCCCCTCATCCAGCTTTTCCCGCAGATTACCGGAAAACACATACCCGCACTCCGCCTGCCTGGAAGCCACCTGGGCCTTTACCTCTTCCTCGCTCCCGCACTTATAAAACCGAAACAGCCCGCTCCCGTCCGCGTCTTCCTCATCCCCCTCCTGTTTGACCAAAGCCTCCAAAAGCTCCTCCTCCAGAAGAGCCGTTTTGCCATCGATCCTCTCGCCATCGGTCCCCTCGCTGTCCGTCGTCTCCGCGCAGACCGCGATCCTTACCTCCTGCCCCTCCTTCTCCTCAAGCCCTTTCACGAAAAAAGTCACCGCCGGAAGGACGAGAAGGATCAAAAGAAACGACGCCTTCCGCAGATACCTTTTGCAGGACAGAAAAAACCACACGCAGCCGCTTTTCATCGCCTTCTCACCTCCATCAGCCCGCTAAAAACCCACGCAGCCGCCAAAAGCCCTGTACACGCCGCCAGCCTGCGCCAGTCCGGCTCCATGGTAAACGCCGTCTTCACCGTGTCCATAAGGATCGAAGACGGCAGATACGCCGCCCATCTCTGGATCGTCGCAGGAAGAAACACCATAGGCAAAAACCCTCCTGCCAGAAAATGCTGCCCTGTGATAACGAAAAACAGCAGCATGATCCCCCCCAGAAGCGTTCCCGCCATCTGAAACAAAAGCGTCACCACCCCGGCCGCCGCCCCGCAGGTAAGAAGCCACACCAGGATCAAAAGCCCGCTAATCTCCACCACATTGCATACCACAGCTCCCGCCATCACCGGCAGAGTAGCCGCCGCCAAGAGGAATCCCATGCCCCCGATCCTCGCCGCCGCCAAAAAGCCGCCGCCCAGCCCGGCCATCCAAAGCTTCTGCCTAAGCGCCCGCCGGGACGGCATCAGATACCCGGACACAGGGATCGCCGCAAGAAATAAAAACAGCACATACACGCTTATCTCATAAAATTCCATAGTATCCACATCCCCGGTTGCCTGCACCTTCATATGGCGGAAATACCCGGTTCTCTGGAGGCTGTACGCCATATACCGCTCATTCAGATCCCGCTCCAGCTGCCCGATGGCCTCCTCCAGGCCCAGCATCTGATACAGCTCATTGCCTGCGTAGATCCCCGCCTGACTGGCCCCCAGGGTCAATGCCCCCGCGTCCGTCAGCTCCTGAAACAGCTTCCCCTCCACCCCGGCGTCCGGGCCAAACCACACGGTCACCGGAGTATTGGCGCCGTTCATAATATCCCGGACAAATCCCTCCGGAACATCCAGCACCGCGTACAGCTTCCCCTTCTCCAGCATCGAAAGGCAGGACTCCCTGTCCATATACTGAAAATCGCAGACGCTTCCCACACTCTCCAGGGAGCTGATCATCTTCACCACCTGCCTGGCCAGCTGGTCCTCTTCGGGGACAGACACTCCCACCGCCACTCTCCCCACCACCTGGCCGTCGTACAAAAGGCGGCTGGACAACAGGGCAATCACCGCTGCCAGAAAAAACAGCATGATTGCCCCTGCATAAAGGTGTGGAAGCCGTTTATATGCCCTCTTTAATTCCAGTTTCCAATAAACCAGACGCATACACCCATTCTTCCTGTTCTCTTATGATTTTTATTCTTGTGATCATAATTCTTGTGATGTTTAAACTGTCATGTTCCCCGCTTAGTAGGAAAGCTGTGACATCAGCTGCATCACATTCATGTAAACCTCCATGATAACGCTCTCCCAGTCAGCCTCATCCGCTGCCAGAATATCAAAAGCGTCGCCCTGTAGCGCAGTCACCTGTCCGCTTAAAGGACCGTACCCATAATCGCCGCTTAAGGTCAGCTGCGCCATAGCGTCCATCACCGTGATCTTTAACTCATCAATATCCGCATGGATCAAGGTTCCCTTCTCCAGCTGATCCACAACGCCGGTCATGGAGAGATCCACTAACAGCGAGTCGTCCGCCGTCACAGCCATCCCCATATGATAATCGCCGCCGTCAGAATTATAAGAGCCTGTGCAGGTGAAGCCCGCGTCGATCTTCTCGTCGCTGTCAAGCTTCACATCCAGGGCCAGATCCCCGGTCAGCTGTTTTCCGTCATAAGAGCCGCTCTTCACCATAGAAATCTTTAAGTCATCCCCCTCCCTGCCCAGCACTGCCTCCGCTGTCATGTTCTGGGTCAGGTAAGAACCACCCTGGAGCCTGCAGTTAAAAGTCACCTGAAGCTTATCTTCGTCGGTAACATCGCCCTCCTCGACAGCGTCCGGATCAATCAGATAGGTAGAGCCGTCCACCGCTGCCAGACGTCCCTTTTTATCCACATAGACCGTCATGTTCACATCGGTCAGGCTCTTGTCCAGGAAATCCACCATCTCATTTACCGCTTCCGTCACATCCTCCAGACTGTCCGCGTACAGCTGCTGGGCGGAAACCCCTGAGCTTGCGCCGCCCATCATCTCCGTCAGCTTCACGCTCTGCTCCAGCTGATTTAAAAACTGCTCCTTAAGCTCCTCGTCATTCAGGAAGAAATCCGTGGTAGTCCGCAGAAACTCCATCATAGAATCCTTGCTCACCAACACCTTGTAACCATTGCAGGTCACTTCCGCCCCATCCATGGTAAAGGTTCCCTTCTCTCCCTTTTCCACAGACAAAGCCTCCTTAAACTTCTCCTGGGCCTGTGTTCCTTCCCTGTAACGGGTCATCAGACTCTCAAAGTCCAGGTTGGCTTTTCCGGACTCCGCCAGCTCCAGCTGCTCTTCAAAATACCCAAACAGCCCTTCCACATCCATCCCCGACTCCTCAAGGATCGGCCCCACCAAAGGAGAATCCTGGATCCTCTGGGCCAGACCTTCACCAAGATCAATGGTAAACACCTTGGAAGAAAGCTCTGGAAACGCCATCATCAGCTCCTCATCCCCATAGTAAGCGTCCACATTGATAAAATCCATATCCTTGTAGATCAACGCGATATCCGCTGAACTCTTCTTATTGGTTTTGTCGCTCTTCGCGCTCACCCGCACCCCGCTGCCCGCCAGCGCCTTTACCTCAGCCTCGGAACAGTCGTCCAGGATCAGTGTAAAGGAATCCTCCACATCCCCTGTCAATGCATTCTCCGAAAACATGCTCAGCCCGAACAGCTCCTCCAAGGGCTGCGCCTGATCCTCTGTGTAGACATTCTCAAACGCGCTGATAACCACTTCCTTGGGATCCTTGCGCCCCATAAGGCCAAAAGCCAACGCTCCCACAGCCGCCACTCCAACCACAGCCCCGCCGATGATAAGGCCCTTCTTCTTTCCGGATCTGGGCGGCTCGCCCGTCCCGTCCAGGGAAGAACCTCCGTCCAAAGACCCTGTTTCCCCTGAACCCTCCTGCATCCCTTCCCCAGCCGCGCCCGCGCCTGACGGCTCCTGTGTACTTACAGGGTTCCCGCACTCATGGCAAACCTTCTTTTCAACGCCAAGCTCCGCTCCGCAAACATTACACTTCATAATCTTCTCCTCCCTGCTTTCCAAGGCCATACGGCCTTTTTCCTATCCTGCTTAAGTTACTGATATATTATTTTCCATAGTTGCTAAACTGCTCTGTTGTCATCCCCGCGTACTCTGCCGCCCTTTCGACTGTCATATCTCCACGTCGAACCATCCGCGACAGTAATTCCATCCTCTCCTCCTCCCGGCCTTCCTCCCGGCCTTCCTCCCGGCCTTCCTCCCGAATCATCTGTAATGTCTCCGCTTCATTATATTCCGTGATGCACATTCCTTTCACCTCCGCTCTGTTGCCTATTAAAAACGGCCTTATCACATAATCCGCAGGCATTTCATCAATGGCTTTATCCACCGCGTTTTCAATATCCATATCCTCATGATTCTCACGAATATGCTTCACCAGCCACGCGTACTCCTCCAGTGGTCTGCATGCTCCCAGCAGCTTTCTATTCTGGCCATAATTGATGTTTATCATCCGAACCTTGACTTCTATATCCGATTCGACAGCCTGGCCTTTCGTCTCAAATGCGTCGCTTAACTTAAGAATCCTGTCTTCCTTACCCTCGGTTCCATTATAAAAGACCACCAATTTAGGAATCGGAAGCTTCACAATCCGTTTTCCATATATATTCAGCTTATTCCTATGGATGTATTTATCATACAGTTTCCCCGCGTACATAAGCTGCCGCACTCCCATGTTTGGATTATAGGTACTTTGCTGCTCGTAAATGTTCATCACATGGAAAAGGTTAAATGACACATCATTTTTCATTCCCATATAAATAGCGTCATCCATGGTCGTAAATAAAATATCATCCGCATCCCTGTGATCGGTTCCGTTTACCGCATTATACAAGCTAAGCGTCCATTCCTTGTTGGATTCACTTCCAAACAGAAAACAGAACAGTCGATCCTTGTGCTCTTTATTGATCATCGACATCCTCAACATCACCACCTTCCTGCCATATCTGGCATTATTTTCTATATCAGTTCCCTTACATAATCAAATAAATTATAACATTTCCAAGCAATGATTACAAGTGCGTACAATTTTTCTTTCTGGCGCACCCTATAAAGTAAAAAAAGCGGAAAGCGCTCCCGC
This sequence comes from uncultured Hungatella sp., assembly GCA_910588505.1. GTDB lineage: Bacteria > Bacillota > Clostridia > Lachnospirales > Lachnospiraceae > UBA3402. The sequence continues at coordinate 15,848 of CAJUPQ010000076.1, forward strand.
TTTCCGCCCTCCCACATCTTCCGGCTGCCAACAGAAACATCAGACAGCGCGCCTTTTTTAATACTCCCCATACAAATACTCCGCCTCCCAACACGTCTCATGGACTCCAACCCCTTTGGCATCAACAGAATATCCTTCCCGCGTCCCGTCATCCTGTCCATATGTCTCCATAATCTGACTGTCCATCCCGGCTCTTATCTTGTAAGTTTCCCGCGTATTCCCCGGCAAAGTGTCGTCCCTGCCGCTTTGGCTGACACTGTCGGTTATGGCGCATGTTTGATCAAGTTTCCCTGACATCCCCCAAGGCCCCCGCCGCTCACAGCAATTTTCTAAGTTCATTGGCATCCTCTTCCGACAATTCCCCGTCCCCGATAAACGCTGCCACCAGACGTCCAAAGGAATTGCCATAACACTCTGCCACCATTTTTTTCGTCCAGTTATGGATCAGCTGTTCTCTGGTACATAAAGCATAGTAATAATTACAGGACGTGCCTTTTTCCGCTCCCACCAGATCCATCTTCTGCAGCCCCAGCAGGAATGTATTCAGCGTCTGAACTTTCCAGCTCTTATTCCACTTCGTTTCCGCCACTTCCATGATCTCTTTAAATGTCATGGGATCTTCCGCTTCCCATAATAATTCCATGATCTGCTCTTCCGTCTTCGTCAAACCAAAATTCTGCTTCATCTCAGTCACCCTCTTTTATATTGTACGCAAATCTCCCAAATAGCCATCCCCGTTAATTAGTATTTACATCATCAGAAAGCATTTGTCAACATCTTTTAGAAAGGGAATCCATCACGCTCTCAGATTGATCCCTGTTCTCCTCACAGTTGTCCCCGGTATGCCAGACATCTCACTTGCCAGCGCCCCTGTTCCACTTCTCACAGCATTGGTCATCCGCTCATTCAACTTAGATGTGATCCGTTCTGGCGCGCCAATGCCGTCCTTTAACATCTCATCCCATATCGTACCTGTTTTTCCACCGCCTATATAGTCAAACCTCCCTCATGTATTCCGCTTTGTCCTTCTCATTCTGCTCCCGTCTGCTGTCGATCCATGCCGTCTGCCCGGGGCCGAATCCATAATTTGTGTCAATATCATACAGGGAACCATCCTTGTATCCGATCGTCCGATCCTCATCATCCGCATAATCCCACCCATATATCATGCGGCCTCATACCTAAGGCACACCTTACCGTTTCCGGTGACGGCACTGCCGTGCATACCCATGCCTGCCCCCGTGGGCACCACCGGGATGGCTCTCCCGATAACCTGTGCCATTTCCCCGCCCCCGATGCTTCCTGGGGCTGGGACAGCGACCTGGATAAATTTTACTTCGGATTCACTTTGTTCCAGTTATCCTGTTATAACGATGAACTCCGGACGGATATCCCACTGCTCCTGCGTTTTACCAGCGCAAGGCGGCATGATTCCGTCAGCTTCCTCGTCGCTTTCCATGAACTTGAAAAACATATGACGGCAATTCCTATTGAAAATATGTGCCTGGACTCCGCAATGGACAATTATCCCACTTACAGGCTCCTCAAAAAACGGCAGATACGGGCATTTATCGACCTGAACGACAAATGCGGCCGGCCAAAATCAATCCCTGATTCCATCACCATTGACAAAGACGGGACTCCTTTATGCCAGGAAAAACTGCGTATGAAGCCCAATGGTTATGACAAATCCAGCGGTTCCCTCATGTGGCGTTGCCCTATGGAAAGGAGCACTGTTCCAAACGCAAAAACAGCTGTGCGGATTCCAAATATGGCAGAGTCGTCAAGACCCGGCCCGAATGGGACATCAGCGGAAAAATTTATCGCCCTTGTTGACAAGTACGAGAATTTTGACAACCTG
>CAJUPQ010000077.1 GCA_910588505.1 uncultured Hungatella sp.
TCGTATCCCAGTTCCTTAAATTTTACCCGGATCCCTTTGTCCTTCCAAAAAGCACTTGGGATTATATCGTGCAGTTCTGGTACCTCGATCTTTCCAAGACGGATTCTATCATGCGGGAATGTTACTCTGTCTTTGGCCCGGAACCACGACTCCCTTCCTGCATGCTGCGCTCCTACCTGCTTGCTTTGAAACTGAAAGTTACTTCCATCACTGTCTGGTGCCGCATGCTTATGAATACTGAGTCAGGAGGTAAACAATGCTTGAATTATTTCAATTAGAACAGCTTGTTGCGTTTGCAAAATATGGAACGCTTTCCAAAGCGGCAGAAGAATTGCATATGTCCCAACCCACATTAACCCGTGCAATGCAGAAATTAGAGAGCGAATTTGATGTACCGCTGTTCCGCCGCAGCCGAAACAGACTGGAATTTAATGAAACCGGAAAACTTGCTGCAGACTATGCGGGAAAGATATTAGATCAGACACAGGATATGTTAAGCCTGGTACGCTCTTTCGACCGCGCGAACCGCACGCTGTCTATCGGTGCCTGCGCCCCTATGCCAATGCTGCTGTTCGTTCAGGATGCCACACGCCTATACCCAAACATGGCCATTACATCAGAACTGAAAAAAAACGAAATGCTTGAAAGCGGCATAAAAGATGGCACTTACCAGATTATCATCCTGCCATATAAACCAGAAATCGAAAGCGTCTGCTGCCGGGAATGCGGGACGGAATCCCTTTCCTTTGCCCTTCCAATGAATCATCCTCTTGCCGGCAGCAAAGGGCTTCATATGCAGGATTTGGATGGTGAAAATATGCTTCTGTATTCGGATATCGGCTTCTGGCATGAACTTCACAAACAGAAAATGCCTCATTCCCGTTTCCTTGTACAAAGCGAGCGTTTCGCTTTTGATGAACTTGTACAATCCTCTGTGCTTCCATCTTTTATATCGGATGTTATCATCCGTTTAATGGGAAAACCTGAAAACCGGGTTGTAGTACCTATTCTTGATCCGGAAGCCAGCGTAACCTATTATGCTGTCTGCTTAAAAGAAAACATGAAAAAATTTCACTGCTTATTTTAAGCATCCATGCCAGCCGCCTCCAAGCAACCGGAGGCTCCAAAGGCGGGCGCAAGATATCCATCAACCGCAGTATTAAATATATCTGCCCCTGCTGCGGCACCATCATTCGGGCAACCCGCGGGTCAATGTAACCTGCGCAGACTGCGGGGAATCTTTTGAAAGGACATAATACCCCGCCAGAACCGGCCAGCCAATATCCCCACGGCTGGCCGGTTCCATCTTTTTATATTTTGGAAAAAGAAAACTTGAAAATCCAGCACAAAGCATAGAAAGAGATGAAATCCAAGAAAGCCCGCAGAATAAGGCTTTTTCAAGACTTGCAGAAAAATAGCCCTCCGAAATGGAAGGCTTATTTTGTATTAAAGTTTGTCCCTTTAGACAGTTCTTTGTCCAGTTCATTCAGCATGATGTTTGACAGCAGCGGCGACAGATTCCCCCCTTGCGGCGTACCCAGTTTTGTTTCCTCATATCCCTGCGGTGTCATTACTCCCGCTTTCAGATATTTGCGGATGAGTGACTCCGTATCTCCGTCTTTGATTATCTCATGTACAAGGCTCATAAGCCTGTCCTGCGGGACGTTATCGAAAAACTTTTCCAAGTCGATGTCCACTATCCACTCATATCCTTCATTTAGATACGCTTGCAGCTGCCTCACTGCCATTTCGCAGTTTCTCCCCGGTCTGAAGCCGTAGCTCCATTCCGAGAACAATGGCTCACACATAGGGCTTATTATCTGCACTATGCCCTGCTGAATTACCCTGTCCATTGCGGTCGGGATTCCCAGTTTCCTCTTTCCTCCGTTTGGCTTTGGTATTTCTACCCGCCTGACTAGCTGGGGTTTGTATTTCCTGTGCCTGATCTGCTCTCTGATTGTCTCCCAGTTCTCTTTAATGTAATCATCGAGTTCTTCAACCGTCACTCCGTCCACTCCGCCTGCCCCTTTATTGGCGCAGACTCTTTTGTAGGCGGCGTTCATGTTGTCTTTGTGCAGTATCTTTTTTACGTTTCACCATCCCTGCTGTCAGGTATTCCTTGGGGCATACATTTGATTACACGGTTACGTTGTTCTGCCCTTCGGCAGTCCTCGTTTCTAAGCACTGCCTACTATGTCTTCTGCTGACTTCTCATGGTTCGTTGTTACTACGGCTATTGAAACCGTCCATGAGATCTCACGGGATAAGCCTCCCACCAGATTTCTCTGCCCGTCATTGGGAATATCTTTCAGGATCACTTCCGCCTCGCCTCTGTAATGGCCCAGATTGTCATTGAGTACTACCACATCTCCTCTGTGGAACATATCCTGTCCACAGTCTCTATGGTCACATTGGTCTTGGTCATATCCACTTCCGACATGGCTTTCAGCTCGTCCTCGGAAGCATAGGCATTACCGATCAGGATATCGTCAATAGCCTCCGTAGCCAAAATGTGGCGTACCTGCACATCAACAGGAAGTCCTCTGTCGATCTCCATGGTGCAAAGGCCGTTGTACACAGGCCATGGACCATAGGTATCCTTATTGTTGCTGGACACGAAAGCTGCGGTGTGAAGTCCCAGTTCTTTCCACTTACGGTTAAACTTTGCAAACACTTCCCGGCTCAAGGGCTTTTCCCACAAAATCAGAAAATTCGCTGATAATCTCCTCTTTGGGCTAATTCACAGACAGCAGACAGGTAAAGATACGGCTGAAACCATACTTGGCAGTCATCTTCATGTACTCATAGTCTTTCTCCGGCGTGAAGTGCTCAGGGTATACGGAAATTCCTAATTTGTGCATATGATCACCTCATTATATAGTTTTTGTTGGTGATATTATACCCTATATTTGCCAAATTAGGATGTGCTTTTTCGGAATCTCAGCCAATATTTCTGTGTCTGTCCCTTTTTAACCACCTGGCACATTTCGGAAACATTCAGACCATTAACCGGACCAGACTGAGGTTCCACACAGAGATACCCCTCCCCTCCACCACCATTAAAGAGAATCCACTGGGTAAAATTTTCTGATGTTTCCATGAGAAAATCCCCTACCCTGGCCCAGTGTCCGTCTGCCGTATAAAATCCTGATAATGGCTCTCCTTCTTCAAACTTTTTTCCCCTTCTTATCAGCTCTTCTTCTTTATTTAATTCTGCCAGTCGTCCTGTAGGCAGAAAGCGCTTATTCCGTTCCCACCGCTTTCCCAAGGCTACGGCAAATGTTTTGGGAGCTGCAAATGTAGTGTGAAAGCCCACTAAAAGCGGCATATCGTTATCTCCGTCATTGCCAATAACAACGTTCAAAAAAAGACCATCCTGTGAAAGTTCATAATGAAACAACGCCGAAAACGGAAAAGGATACCGCTCTCCTTTATTTTCATAACAGCAATAAAGTTCATGATCTGTAGAACCTGTCACCGTAAACGGCGCATTGTACATAAGACCATGTATATGGTTATGCCTCTCCTGCTCATTGACAGGAAGATCATACTTGCGTCCCTCAAATTCAAATCTCCCGTCCCGGGTCCTGTTTGGCGGTAACAAAAATGGATTGCCGTACAAGTAAGGATTTTCCTCCAACTGCATCAGACTGGCCGGAGAACGCAAAAGCCTCTGCCCGTCATAAGAAAGTTCTATAAGATTGGCCCCAAAGTCCGGCAGGACACAAGCGCTCCAGAGTCCTGCTTTTAGTTTAACACATTCCATTTTTCTCAAAAATTCCATAAGCGCATCCTAAAAGATGAGAATTATCGGGGCTGTGGGAGGGGACTATCGTTTGCAGTCCTGTACCTTTAAGCCTATTTTCCAATGCTTTTCCGAAATAAGGATATGCTTTGGAAATCTGGCCTCCTATTACCAGTTTATCACATCGAATTTCCTTAAGAACCGGCAGCATCACCTCCCCCAGCATGGTCCCTGTTTCTTCCAGTATCATCCTGGCTTCTTTGCAGCCTTTTTCCGCCATTTGGGCGATATTTTTGACATCAATCTCCGGGCTTTCATCACCTGTAAGCTGACGGTACCTCCTGATGATGCCTCTGCGGGAAATATATTCCTCCGCAGTAGCATCCCGAAAAGGCCTGTTATAAACGGAATATCCCGGTCCGCCCTGCGGGTTCAGCTTTACAACTCCATGTTCCATATACGCAAATCCCAGCCCCGTTCCCAGCATTACTCCGGCACAGTCAGAATTTCCCTTCAATCCGCCCTTCCAGTATTCTCCCAGAAGAAAAGCCGTGGAATCATGGATAAACGTTATAGGCAATTTCCCTGCCGCCTCCTCAATCCATGGTCTGAGAGGAACTCTGTAAAGAGCCTGAAATTTATGTTTCATGAGACTTTCTCCTTTTTCATAATCAAAAGGACCAGGGGTATCCACCCCTACTGCCATAACAGATAATCCCAGGCATCTGGCCTTCTCCATCTGCCATACAATCAGGCGGCGGTATCCATCTCTCACAGACTCCTTTGTCCCTCCAGAATCCACAGGACAGGAAAATTTTGTATTCTCCTCAATCTCACCATCACACGAGACAAGACCAGATTTGAAAAAGGTTCCCCCGGCATCAATCGCAAGCACCACTGTCTTTTTCTTCATTCCTTTCCCTGCTCCTTTCTCAGTCTGAAGTTCTCCTCTGTCAACATGTAACGGTTCCTGCCTGACTAACAAACTTCCCCTGGCTTTAACATGGTTTTATGCTCTATGCAAGTAGTGCCTCTTTTCATGTTAATCATCTCATAAGGACCAAAATCCGAAGGTATTACCACAATGTCCAGATAATTCTGCAGGAAAAATTTTTTCGGATCTGTTTTCGATTGTATCATCACCTGTTCTCCATCCACAAGAGAAAGCACATGAAAATCCCCCTGGGTATCATCCTCCGCCCTGGTGACAAACCGAACGTTTCTCAGTGAAAAATACAGAAGATCACTTTCTCCCACTACAGTTTCTTCCCAGTCCTCTCCCTTTCGCAGGATACGTTTGCCGCCGTTTACCAGATGCTCATCAACCCAGTCTGCCCTCATATCCCGTCTTAACACCTTATCTCCGTGATATGTATGGATGGGTCTGGGATTTCCGTCCAAATCCCTGCGCACATAATCATACATCTTGTAAGTATAAGAACCCACCGTAAGACTGCCTATTTCCAAAATCAGTTGATTCCTTCCTGACGCATGAATGGTTCCTGCGGGAATCATCAACTGAGTTCCTGGTTTTGACTCCACACTGTAAACATATTTCTGATAATCTACTGGCTGACCATCCTTCTCAGAACGGCGTACCTGACAGATAAACTCCTCCACATCCGCATCATTATGAAAGCCCAGATACGTCCTGGCTCCCTGCCCTGTCTCCACGATATAATAGCTTTCGTCCTGACGTCCCAGCTCATTGTTGTTTTCAGTGACATACTTCTCACCAGGATGGCACTGGATGGACATGTTGCCATTGGAATGGTAAGTGTCGTCGTAATTAAAACGCACTGGAAAGTAATATCCAAACCGATCCACACTGCGTCTGCCCATAAGCCTGTCCCCTTTACTCTGCACTAAAGTATAGAAAGGAAATTCCAGACGTTTTTTCCCCAGTTCAAATACAATACTGACCTCCATAGGTATCATGTCAAACACCCATGCACAATTTCTCATTTCAGCCGGAAGACCACGAAGATGCTGTATATAATATCCTCCCCATACCCCCTCCAGATATACGGGCTTGCACCGCAGGGGATACTCCAGGCCCCGGTCAAAAATGTTTTCCATAAGTTTCAGAGAAAGCAAAGTCATAGTCTCAGAATCATTGGCAATCATATATCCATCCAGATGTCTTCCCCGAAGCAGCTTAAAGCGCAGCTCCGCCGCCAGTTCGAAATCTACATAATAGCACCTTCTGGCCATCATCTTGAACCCCAAGGCGCCAGTGCAGCCTATATTATGATATTTCCCTCTCTTTAACCGAAGCATTGTCTTCATGGGGGTTGCATCCAGATACAATTTCCAGTCGCACAAAGGACGAATAGTATCACAGAGAGCGCCATACCCCCAGATAATCATAACTCCCTTGCCCGTCTGCCCGAAATCTTCAATCTTTTTTACCATCCAGGCCAGCTTTTCCTGATTAAAAAAATCCTCATAACCCCCGTCGAACAATTTTCCGTACAGCAATACCGGATCCTTGACTCTATCCTCAGGAAGATTCTTTTCCAGAAGTTTTATGGCATCTTCACTGTCAATCCAAAGCTCTTCCATAGCAAACGAAGTATTTTCCATATTCTTTACATGAAGCTGCTGTTCTAAAAGATTAACAAACACATCTATGGGCGCTGCAGTATAGCCGTCAACGGCCGCTACGCATCGTCCTGTCTCACCGACCTTATGAAGTATCTCTTCTGCCGCCGATAATGCCGCGGCCTCGCTTCCCTCTGTGATTTTATCAAGTTCAAGCCCCTCCGGATCTATTATATTTGATGCATGGGGATCGTCATAGGGATATGGATTAAACATAAAACTCATAGGTTTTCTCCCTCATTTCCTGTAATAGTTATTGTCTGCTCTAAATTTTGTAAAACTCAAATCCCATGAAATAAGCCAGATTCTCCAGTTCTTTTGTCCAATCGCCTTCCACAATACCATAATGCTGAGTCACTCCAATGTTCACAAGACGGCCAAACAACTCCTGGGGAGAAAGGGTTTTGTGCCTGAATTCACCATGGGAATAGCTGGCCATATAGTGACGGGTAGGCAACGCCTCCACCACCGTGCAAACCATTTTAAATACCCCGTCTTTCTCTGACATATGAACCATTGTTTTTTCACCTTTCGGAAATACGTACCAGGCAAAAGGTGCTCCTGCATACTTGTAATTAGTCTTTGCAAACCGCTCATCTCTGGCAATGATCACATTTTCCGGACACTCCGTGTAATCATTAGGGCCTGCATGTCCTGCCGCAAAACAATTCCTTTGATTAATGATGTAAAAAGGCTCAATAAAATTGGCCCGTTTCCCGCTAATAAGTCTTAAAATATATACCGCCAGCCCGCCTCCTAAGTCTCCTTCAGGCACCACTGTCAGGGCGGATTCTTTTCTGGTCGGGCAAAAACCAGGACGCAGCCCTACCTTTCTTAAAAGTACTGGATCAATGTCATTAAGCACTGTTAAGTCCAGCTGATATTTTTCCGATAAATTTTCCAGGGCCATAGAAGCCCGCACTGACGCCTCAAACTTCCTCTCATCCACATTGGGATAAAATTGAAACTGATCTTTCAGTCTTCTGGTCACACTGCTTAAAGTTTCTCCGGAAATCATTTCAATCTCATCTAATAGCTCCGCCACCGACAGAAAATGAAGTTCCGGACCTGCTTTCATAAATAGATTGTAAGGATCCACATAGGTGGCCCACATGGCCTCATTATAGGATGCCAAAAGCCCCACGCTGCTCCTCCTAAGCTGGCTGCGACACATGGCTGCTTTTGCAAAAGAACATAATTCTTCTTTTACCTGTTCTATGGTACCGATAAATGTCTTGCACATGGGACGGTCAAAACGTCTGAAATCACCAGAGGCTTCCTGAACTCCCACCAGACTGCCAGCAGACAAAAATTCCACAAATTCATCTTCATCGTTCGTATCTGAAATATCAATACGCTCCCGTACGATGCTTGTAAAAAAAATGGGTACTGTGGGCATATCTCTCAAAAATCGGATCCACGCAAAATCCTCTGCCCAGGACAGGTAGACAGCCGCTACACAGTCAACCTTCTCCTGAAAGAAAAGGTCAACCGCCTTCTCCACATCCTGACGCTCATAAACAATACCCGGAGTAATGACATCTCCGATTTCTCTGAAATTATCCAGAATCATCTGCTCCTCTGCCGTCTTTCGCACCTCATAGGTTTTGTGGGCGGTTCCTTCTCCCAGACATTTGAATCTGGGAGAGCCTATTAAAAGAAGTCCCATACGGGGATTCCGTATCGTAATCAATGTTCTCACCTCCTGCAACTGTATTTGATTATATATATAATTTTAACTGGATCTGATCCCCAGCCGCTGGCAGCTCATACTCTCCATCCTGAGATACCAGTTTCTTCCCTTCCAAAACTGCTTCTCCGTTCCAACGCAGTTTCAGATACTTAAGCTCCTGATTTCCCTGCTCCTTTATCACACTCAGCCTGTATCCTTCATGCTCACCCACATCCATGATTATAGAAATCTTTCCAAAACGGGTAGGTGTTCGCTCCAATACAAGACTGTTCTCTTTTTGGGGAAGCCATTCCTCAGGAAAACCTGCAAAGAGTTTCACACCTTCTGCCTCCTCCAGAACCAGCAGATTTCTTACCAGGCGGATAAATTCCACAGAAGCCCAATTATGAGGCATATCCCCGCAGATTTCTGCGCTGTGAGTCTCCTTTACAGGCTGTTCCTCTCTCCAGACCCGGCTGGGAGAGGCATGGTTGGCAAAGGCATATAAATAATCCACTGCTTTTTCCCCATTACCGGCCTGTAAAAACATCTGAGCAAACCGAACGCTGGAATACACATAAACCGACTGGTCAGACCGCCATCCTGTGCACTCCGGAATCCCCTCTCTGTCATCAATGGAATCCATAAGCTCCCTTAGATTTGCAACCACCGGATCATCCGGAGTAAATTCCCCATGAAACGCCACACGGGCAATCGTAGCCGAACAAGTCTGAGGCTTATACGCCTCATTATGAGCCATACTCAGAGGCACATAGGGGATCCCCTCTTTGGTAACTTTCCTGTCTCTGTCCATGCATTCTTTCATCCTGGCCGCCAGTTCTTTTGCAAAGGTTCCAAATTCCTCAAACCTTTCAAGCTTCAGCCGTTTTCCAGCCTGATATGCATCCCGAAGTCCTAAAATCACGGTCATTGGGGTAGTATATTCCGGCTCCGGTCCATAGATACCTCCATCTCCGAAGGAAGGCGGGAACATACCATATGCCGCATAATCTTCTCCCAATTTAAGAGAGTCGTCTCTCATACGACGAAGATGCTCCATTCCCCGTACCATAACAGGCCACATCTCCCGAAGCCTGTCATCGTCATTGCGTAGCTCGCACTGCCTTACTATGGTGGAGAGAGCAACCGCTGTCTCCTTGTGATGATCCGGAAGAATGCGTATGGATCCGTCGGGCTTCACTCGCTTTAGCACCGCCTGGAGACATTGGAAGCCCTCTTCATCTCTTCCCATCATGTAAGCACATTCCCCAAAATAATATCCGTCTACCACCCACAGTCCCCGGTATATGGTGGGACCTACATGAAACTCACAGATGTCTTCCACGATTTCTCTTGCCTGGAGAATATTACGTCCGCAGGAATCCAGCATTTCCTGTATCTGTCTGTCGGGAATATGAAACTGGTTTAAAAATGGATGGACGCTATCCCAGTATTTCTCCGCCCATCCGAGGGCATTTCTGGCATAATTCAGAGTAAATTTTGACAGAGAAACTCTGCCATGGTATACCAGAGCAAAAGCTCCCTCCCATACATCGCCTTCCCGGATCACACTTGTTTCACTCTCTTTTCCATTAGAATATATAGAAGTATAAAGAGCAATAGGCGCGGGAATTCGGGGATGGCCCACAGGAAGAGCATAAGCGGAGTTTTTGCTTCTGCAGGTTTCCGGCGGATCCGAAGCTTCCCCCAACTCTTGAAGATACACAGCACTCTTTGCATGACCAAACCCTTCTTTCGCCTCCATACGAAACAGGATCACATCCATACGGGCGCCTGCTTCATCCTGATAGGCAAATGTAGTCCATTGAAACAAAGTTTCCTCATATTCTTCTCTGGTAGTAACAATCGCTGCCCGGGGAGACCCAAAATCCTGCGTCCGCCTTACCAGCCTGTCCCTGTGGTAAAATTTCGGCAGGTAACGATATTTGAATCCCATATTTCCTTCCTGGCAATTTAAGATACGTTTATCACAGGCTGGAATGGTACCGTCTACAAACTGATTTTGGTCCCCTTCCCACAGATAATTTAAACTTCCGTCTTCCCGCACAATGGTCTTATAGTAATCATCAACAAGTCCGATGCATGTCTGGTTAATCTCCGGTGCAAACCTAAAATCAATCACCCGGTTGTGTAAATCACTCATAATTTCTCCTCTCTTTTCTGAAATCTATCCTTTAACCGCACCTGCCACCAATCCGTCCACCACCTGTCTCTGAAGCAAAATAAACACAAGAATACTGGGAATAATCACCATCATAGTGGCCGCAAACATGGCCCCATAATCGCTGGCAAACTGACTCTTAAAATATAAAAGAGCGATCGGAAGCGTACGTTTTGATGTACTTGATGTAAGAGTCATGGCAACCTGAAATTCATTCCAGCTTCCTAAAAACGCCAGCACGCCGCAGGTAGCCATGGCCGGCTTGGTAAGAGGAAAAATCACATGCCAGTACGTATAGTAAAAACTGGCCCCGTCAATATAAGCCGCCTCCTCCAGTTCCGTGGGTATCGTCAGGTAATAACTGGTAAAAATATACATGGACACCGGCAGGCTGAACGTAGCATAACACACCACAAGTCCCGTTAATTTGTCATAAAATCCCAGATTTTTCATAGTGAGATATAAAGGCTGCAAAAGCGCCGCTGCCGGGATCAAAAGCGCCATACCAAACAGTCCTTTTAATGCACTGCGCCCTTTAAAATAAAACCTTGCCAGAACATAAGAGGACATGGACAAAACCATGACATTCAGAACCGTCGCCGAAACGGCCACAACAACGCTGTTACCATAGAATGAGATAATGGGAGCCATAGTAAGGGCTGTTACATAATTTTTCATGCTCCATGTCTCTGGCAGCGACAGGGCGTTTGACAAAATCTCTGTATTGCTTTTAAACGATGATATAAATACCCACAAAACAGGAGCAAGGGAGACAAACAAAATCAGCGTCACAAACAGATTGGCCATAATTCTCAGCAATCTTCTCATCCGTTTCCCTCCCCTACTTTAAATAGTCGATTGATCATGGTAACCGTAATGCATCCCAGGAGTATTAACATTACTCCGGCGGCATTGGCCCTTCCGAAATTATTCTCTGTCATAGCCGTCCGATACACGAACATAGGCAGATTCATAGTCATATCCCCTGGCCCGCCTTTGGTCATAAGCATAATGGTGTCTAACTTCTTAAGCATACCTGATGCTTCCAGAATCACGCTGGTTCCTATGACATTTTTCAAAAGGGGCAAAATAATATATATATTCAACTGGAGGCGGTCTGCCCCATCCACAATAGCCGCCTCCAAAACGGAACTGTCAATGGATATGATCTCCGTCAGTACGATCAGTGTGGTGATTCCTGCATAAGGCAGCCATGTCAGGGTTACCGTCAGAAACGAAGTATCATAGCTCATAATCCAGTTATGGGAGAACCCCGGAATAAACTTTCGGACAATACTGTTAATCATGCCGAATTCCGCATTAAAAATACACAGAAACAGCATTCCCATGGCCGCGCTGGAGATAATACTGGGAATCATGTAGGCCGTCCTGGCAAATTTCCAGTAAAACGGACGGCTTGCCAGGATCAGGGCAAAAAGAACTCCGATAAGCACATGAACGGTTCCCTGAAGAACGATCCACACTACATTATTCAAAAAACCTTTCTGAAATGATACATCATGGAAAATCAGATCCATGTAGTTGCCTAGGCCACAAAATGTAATAGCATCTCCGATCCTCCAGTTACACAGGGAAGAACCAAACAGTACAATCACAGGCGCCGCATACACCAGAAGAAACAACACCATTGTCGGCGCGATAAAAGTTGCATAATTAAAATATTTCTTTTTTTTCAATGGCCAGGCTCCTTTCCGTTATCAGCTTTCACCTATTCATTTTTTTCGGAGATCTCATTCATTTTCAGAACCATCTCCTCTGGCGTGATCCTGTCGTAAATCAGCTCAGGATACAGATTCGAAAACCCGTCATAAGTCAGATTTTCATATGCCAGTTTGTTCATGGTTTTGTAAGTCCATTTTGTTTCCTTCAAATAATCCACCAACTGAGCCGTAAGCGGATTCTCCTGACGGTATTCCTGTGTAAGCTCCACCATAGGACCTACCGGAATATTCCCTCCCATCTCCAGCTTGATTCGCTGAGCATCTGCATTGGTAAACCACTTGATGGCCTCCCAGACGCCTGCCTGTTTCACCGGATCATCAGTACACATCATAAAACCATAGTCGTAGTTGGCAATCATGCCATTCCCTGGAAACATGGCTACTCCTACTTTGTCCGCAAAGCCTTGTGTCGCCTTGTCCGAATCGGAAAAGTCCGGAATCATCCACGCACCGTTCGGCATAATAGCTGCTCTTTCCTGGAGAAAATAGTTGGCCATATTGGCATAAATACCGCCTACCGCGTCTGCAAAACAGTAGTCTTTAAACATGGTTTCAATCATGGCCAGACCATTAATTACTTCCGGCGTATTCCAGTCTTTAATCTTCTCATCAGAATTCATCAGCTTATTTCCTGCCTCATTGGCCGTCCCGATGATGGACACCAGGGTATTCTGGGTAGTCCAGGAATTTTCGCCTGTAAAAAACGTCAGAGGCGTAACGCCAATATCCTTTAATTTCTGCAGATTATCCATCCACTCATCCCAGGTCTCGGCCGGAGTAATCCCCGCCTGGTCAAACATTTCTTTATTGTAGAAATATCCGAAACACTGGTTTAAATCCGGCACTCCATAAATCTTTCCATCAATCGTGTTGGATGCAAAAGCCGCCTCTCCTACTTCCTCTTTGTACTGAGGGTCCGCCTCAATAAAAGGCGTCAGATCTTGAGCCTGTCCATTCTTAATGGCTAAAGACATTACCGGTCCTTTCCCCTCAACAAGATCCGGAAGATCTCCGGTAGCTGCCAGCACAGCCATCTTTTCCTGGTAACTGACATCGCTGGGAAGCTCCTCTACCACCAGCTTATACTGTCCGGCATAGTGTTCATTAAAGCTGTCAATCATGTACTTTTCTGTCTCTGATAAAACATTGGCGCCAATACGATAGGTTGGATAATAAATTTCCACAGCCTCACCCTGGCTCTCCTCCCGGGCCGGTGTTTCTGTCAGATTTTCGTTTTCTGCCTGCGTCATAGGAGCCTCAGTAGGCGAGTCTGTCGGGGTTGTCTGAGAAGTATTACCGCTGCATCCAACCATGGAAACCGCCATTATGAAAGCTATTGCACATGACCATATTTTCTTCATTTCTTTACCTCCTGTTTAAAAGTCCTCATCATCATTTCTCAAATCCGTATGAACAATTCTTGGAACGCACTCGTCATAATTCCGATTCACATATGCGCTATATATTATGTCAATCATGTTGAACTGGGCCATTCTTGAAGACATGGCTCCTATTCTGGCAAACATCTCCGGGCTTTCTACATATAAATTATAGTCTGCCATCTTGGCTAAGGGGGAAGCGTCAAAACGGGTAATCGCCACCAGAGGAGTTCCGTTTTTCCTGACAATTTCCGCACACCGAATCGTTTCCTGAGTCGTACCGGAGTAGCTGATGGCAATAGCGATATCTTTTGATGTAGAATTTCTGGCATGGAGCTTCTGCATATGCCAATCATCCCCAAACTGGCATGGCTTATTCACCCTGACAAATTTCAGGCAAGCGTCTTTCGCCACCAGAAGGGATGCTCCCATTCCAAAAAAGATAATGTTCTGAGCTTTATCAATAAGTTCGATGCACTGCCCCAGAACTTCCATATTCAGCAGCTTATTGGTATTATCCAGAGACACGATGTTTCGGTATGTTACCTTGCGTACAATCGTCTCCAGCGAATCCTCCCGCTCAATCTTGCGGGCCTGCTCATCATTTACCTCTTTCCGGGCCGACACTTCATAAAGCAATGCCTTGCGGAAATCCTTGTATCCGGCAAACCCTAATTTGCGGCAAAAACGGATGATTGTAGATGCCGAAGTAAAAGAACTGGCTGCCAACTGATGAATGGTCATATTCACCACAAGCTCCGGACTTTTCAGAACCAGGTCGGCCACACCTTTTTCTGCTTCATTAATCCTGGAAGCATATCCTTTTAACCGTATCAGTACACTCTGCATCTGTCTTCCACCTGTCGTAATCATTTTTTTCACCAAGTAGCTTAAGTATAACATACCAATTCTTTATTACAATCTTTTCACTCTAGTATGGTATTTTGTTTCACTGATTGGTACTATTGTATGCAATTATTCGTTTTTATAAGAAACTTTATTGCATAATGTTAAATTTCCAATCTTTTACTTTTTCTCTGCGGCAAAAAAGTGAGCAGGATCCCCGGCGCCAGAGTTCCTGCCCACTCTTTTATCCTTCTGCTATCGTTATGACTCCTGTCCACTTTCTTATCAATTCCTGTCACATTAAAATTCCGCGTAACCTTGGCGTCAAACGTCTGAGCCTTCAGTATCTCCCGAAAATCCACTCCTGTGGCCTCGGACATGGTGTCAAACACCTGCTGCATCACGGTAGCGCCGCTGCCGGATACCTGGCCGATACCGCCTGAGCCTTCTCCACCCCCGTAGATATTCACCTTGTCAATCGCAGACAGGGGTTTGGCGATCTCCGCTGCCATCTGCGGCATGATGTTTACCATCATCTCAATCACCGCAGCGTTGTTGTACTTGGCGTAAGCTTCTGCTTTCTTCTCCATACCTTCCGCCTCTGCAAGAAGCTTTGCCTGGATCGTAGCAGCCTCTGCGGCGCCCTTGGCCTGAATGCCTGCAGCCTCAGCCTCGCTTCTTGCCCGGACGCCGGCCGCCTCCTGCTCCGCCGCATACCGGGAAGCCTCAGCCTTTGCCTTCAGCGCGTCTGCTTCCTTCCCAGGATCAGTGTGGTCTTGCCCGAACCGGATACGCCTGTCACCACCGTCAGTTTTCCCTTGGGAATACTCACATCAAGAGGTTTCACCGTATGGATCCTGCCTGTAGACAGATGAATCTTCCCCTGGTCAAACAAGCTGGAGGTCTCCGGCGCCTTTCTTATGCGTGTCTTAGCTATACCTGAAAGAAAAGGCCCGATGCGGGAATCTTTATTGCTTACAATCTCTCCGATGGTTCCCTGAGCCGTTACATATCCGCCTTTGCCCCCGGCTTCCGGGCCCATCTCGATGATCCAGTCAGCCTGTGACAGGATCTGTGTGTCATGGTCTACCAGTATGACGGAATTTCCGTCCGCGATCAGATCCTCCATGACGCCTGCCAGGCCCTGAATGTTGGAAGGATGCAGGCCGATGGGCGGCTCGTCCAGAACATACAGCACTCCCGTGCTGCGGTTTCTCACTGCCCGGGCAATCTGCATCCGCTGCCGTTCCCCGGTGGAAAGGGTGGAGGATGCCCGGTCAAGAGAAAGATAGCCAAGGCCCAGATCCATCAGCCGTTTTGCCGTGGTCTGAAACGATTCACAGATGCTCTCTGCCATAGGCCTCATGTCCTCCGGCAGAGACGGCCCCACGCCTTTTACCCAGTCCGCAAGGCCGCTCAATGTCATTTTGCAGGCTTCATCAAGGCTGATGCCCAGCAGTTTCGGCGCCCTGGCAGCTCTGGACAGCCGGGTGCCGCCGCAGTCCGGGCAGATGTCCTGCTTCAGAAATTTCTCCACCCGCTTCATTCCCTTTTCGTCCTTGACCTTTGCCAGGGCATTTTCCACCGTATACGTGGCGTTGAAATAAGTAAAATCAATTTCCCCTGCCTCGTTGGAATTTTTCGCTTTATAAAAAATGTGCTTTTTTACGGCAGGGCCGTTGTAAACGATCTCCCGTTCTTCCCCGGTCAGCTGGGAAAAGGGCACATCGGTACGGACTCCCATAGCCCGGCACACATCGGTCATCAGGGACCACATCAGGGAGTTCCACGGTGCCACCGCCCCCTCATCAATGGTAAGAGACTCATCGGGGACAAGACTGTCTTTGTCAACCCTGCGCACGATGCCGGTCCCCCCGCAGGTCTGGCAGGCGCCCTGGCTGTTAAAGGAAAGTTCTTCCGCTGACGGCCCATAAAACCGTTCCCCGCACCGGGGGCAGACCAGCTGTCTTCCTGCGGCCACAGAAAGGGTCGGTTCCAGGTAATGCCCCTTTGGGCAGCAGTGGCTTGCCAGCCGTGAAAACATGAGCCTTAAGCTGTTCAACAGCTCCGTACCCGTGCCGAAGGTGCTGCGGATGCCCGGAATGCCCGGCCTCTGATGAAGCGCCAGGGCTGCCGGCACATACAGCGCCTCGTCCACCTGGGCTTTGGCCGCCTGGGTCATCCGCCTTCTCGTGTAGGTGGAAAGGGAATCCAGATACCGTCTGGAACCCTCTGTGTATAAAACCCCCAGGGCAAGGGAGGACTTGCCGGAGCCCGACACCCCGGCAATTGCCACGATTTTATTTAAGGGAACATCTACGCTGATATTTTTCAGATTATGGACACGGGCTCCCCGAATCTTCATTGCCTTTGGCATTTGCTTTTCCCTCCAAACCTTATGCCGCGTAATGGCGGATCAGGCGGTTCATAACCCG
>CAJUPQ010000078.1 GCA_910588505.1 uncultured Hungatella sp.
TTCAGTTGTCAATTTTCAGTTAGAATCACATTCATTGAGATTCCGAGAAGTTATAGGGTTTCGAAAATTAAAAGACAGCCGGCCGCAATCCCCTATGCAACCAAGCCATGGGGCAGTTTGCAGCCAGCTGCATTTACGCGCATTTATTTATCGTAATCGTATATCCGGTCATGTGCCAGGAATACGCAGAGCAGGATATGTCAGCAAAGCGAATCCTGTCTTTTGGCCTGTGGGAGTTTTTCTCCTGTCAGGGTGAATATTTGCCATGGAGATGAGATCCTGCTTTTGGGGGCTCATCGGAATGTCCGGCAAATCTGAACCCGGACAGGAGTAAAACTCCTATGGGCCTTACGACAAACTTCGCCTTCTTTTATTTCGCCTTCACGCCTCCCCCTGCCTCTCTGCTGCGCTACAGCACATACTCCATCTTAGCCCCATGCTTAATCGTATTCCTGGAAATCGTGATCCTCTGCACCGTAGGCGCGCCTTCTTCCAGCCACATAGCCCGGCAGTCGCGGTACAGTCTCTCCACAGGACCATATTTGCAGTCCTCAAGGAAAGGACCGATTATGAGAGATAAGATTTGGGAGGGGATCAAACGCCACATTCACCCTCTGGGGGGATTTGAGCAGGCTGTTCTTATAGACGCGCGGCCGGGATACGCAAAGTTTTCTATTGAGATTACAAAAGACGCCCTTAATCTTTACGGCATTACCCACGGGGGATTTCTGTTTACCCTGTGCGATATGGCGGCTGGTATGGCTGCCTACGCTTATGAGATTGAAAATACCACTCAGCAGGCCAGTATCAGTTTTCTTAAAGGGCTGCCTCCGGAGACGGGTAAATTGTATGTGGAATGCCGGTCTGCCCACAGGGGGCGCTCCTCGGTGGTAAATCAGGTGGAGATCACCACTGAATCCGGGGCATTGGCCGTGGTGGGGACTTTTACCATGTTTTTGCTGCGGCCTGTGGAGTGACTGCCTGACGTTTTTTGCAAGCTTAGTACCGCTGCCTGGGTTGTTGGGTGGTTGAATTGATATATAATTGAGTGAGCAAACCTTAATCGGCGAATCCTGCTTTTTCCAGTCAGATAAGGAGAGATGTCTGGCCTCACGACAATCCCCGCCCCCTTGCTCACTCAACAATATATCAAATTCAGCTCCCCCATGAATCCGTATTTTCTCCCGCAAAGAACAACTATGTTCTCTATTGCATTTACCGCCTCACAGAACTATAATAGGGGTATCACTGCCATGGCTGCGCTACAGCCAAAAATTTACTAAAACAGGAGAGGTATTGAACAATGCTTGGTTTATTCGAAAAGAAAAAAGACCCGCGTGAGCGGGCGGCGAAATGCCTGGAAAAAAAGGACTGGGACGGCCTGTCCAGAGCTTACTACGATATGGGGGTCGCGGCTATGGAAAGCGGAGACCTAAACAGCGCCGTCCTGTGGCTGAACCGGGCGGACACAGTCTACAGCGCCAGCGATGAGGTCTACTCCAAGACAAGCAAAAACCGGCTGTTCCACAAGGAGATTGTCAACGACTGCTCTGACCGCATCGGAGCCCTGGAGGACGAATCTCTGCTGTACAATGATTTCCCCGCCCGGGTGGAGGAGAAGGCGGAGGAGTTAAGCGACATCCAGGTCCGTATCTGGGGCTTGTTGTCCATTGCCCGGCTGGTAAAGCTTGGCAGCCGTCTGGGTACACTTCCCGGATGTGAGGTCCTTGGCCGCCTGGGCAGGGTTGTGGATATTATGCTGGAATCTTTCCAGGAACCGGTGACGGAGGACCAGTATAATCTGCTGATGGATACCTGCAACGCCCTTTATGACCTGGGGGATTCCCAGGCTTTTTACGGCGGCGGTGAAATTGAAGTCCCCGGCGGTCCGGCTTTTCAGGTGTTTGACCTAAACGGGATGATGGGGGTACATCTGGAACTGAACGGCTATCTGGACAATCATCTCCGGTTTTTAAGCGCTTTAAGCCGCAGGGAGGAAACGCCTGTGGCGGAAAGCTCCATGGTGAGCTGTACCCTGCTGCCTGACTACTATGTCCGAAACGGAGCCAGGGAGTTGGAGGAAGTGCCTCAGATCAGGGCTGAGATGGAGCGCATTGAAAGGGACTATGGGTTCGTCTGCTCCGATATCACCTGGGAGCTGGTTGGGGAGAGAGTGGCTAAGTATAAGGAGCTGGATATTTTGCAGTAAAGAACGATTGCCTGAGACCGTCTTTTGTCTGCAAAGCATATTTCCCAAGAAAAAGAAAGCAGTTCCTCCTATTTTTGTGCAAAATCATGATATTATCCATTTATAGACATTCGTTTGGTTAATAAATTGACAATATTTTAATTTTTTGTATAATCTTATCATAGTATATTCAGCCAATATTTCATACAAATTTTATGGTTTATAGTTCGTTGTTCTTCTCTCTTGTTTTAACAGCTTATCCTTATGTTTCACTATGAAGAGAAGTCCAATGTTCATATAAAAATAAAATTAGGAGGAAGCTTCATGAAAAAAGTTAAAAGAAAAGTTTTATTGTTAGGCCTGGCTGCTACGATGTTAGTAAGTTTTACCGGCTGCGGCAACAATAATACTACCACCCCAAGCTCCGAAGGCACCGCTGCAAGCTCCGAAAGCGCCACCGCAGCTCCTGAGAGCACCACCGCAGCCCCTGACAGCGCCGGCTTATACACTGCAGGTACATATACCGCTACGGCGAAAGGTCATAATGGGGACTTAACTCTGGCAGTTACTTTTGACGAATCAGCCATAAAATCAATCGAAGTCAAAGAACATAATGAAACGCCAGGAATCAGTGATACTCCTATTGATAAAATTCCGGAACAGATCATAGCAAACCAATCACTTAAAGTTGATGTTGTCAGCGGCGCGACGTTCACAAGCAACGCGATTCTCACTGCCGTTGCCGATGCTGTAACCCAGGCCGGCGGTGACGCCGAAGCGCTTAAGAATGTTGCGCTGGCCGAAAAGGAAAGTTCAAAGGAACCGGTTGTAAAAGAAGCCGACGTTATTGTTGTCGGCGCCGGAAACGCCGGTTTAGCTTCCGCTGTTTCGGCTGCCGAAGAAGGCGCTTCCGTTATCGTTGTTGAGAAAAATTCTTACGTAGGCGGAAACACGATCCGGGCAGGCGGCGGATATGCATGCGCGGACCCCGACGCGATTTCTGCCCATACGATGACAGAAGGTCAAATGCAGGAACTCGAAGCTTTGATTGTAAAAGAAACGGATAATGAAATCGTTAAGGGATGGCAGAAAAAAGTTGCCGAAGATATTGAAGCTTATAAGGCGGCTAATTCTACTTATGTATATGACTCTGTAGAGTTTACGGCTCTTCAGTTCTATTTTAGATTCAGCCAGGCTGCCGAACCGGAACTTTTATATGATTTGATTAAAAAGTCTAAACCGGCTAAAGACTGGCTGGCCGAAATAGGCTTTCCCTGGAACGAAAAACCCAACCTGCTTTTAGGCGATAGCTGGCCGAGATGGTTCACGTCATCCGCTCATAAAAATGGACAGGGCTTTATCCTTACTTTCTTAGATGCAATAGAAGAAAATAATTACAATGTTGAAATAATAAAAGAGGTCCGGGCAAACGAATTACTTCTCGACGGCGATAGGGTTGTAGGTGTTAAGGGAACCTCTGCCGATGGAACGGAATATACATTGAATGCGGGCAAAGGCGTTATTCTGGCTGCCGGCGGATTTTCGGCAAACCCCGAAATGCTTGTTGAGTACACGGATGGAAGATGGGGCGATGTTTCGAAACTGGGAACTACAAACGACCCTGCCATGGTTGGCGACGGAATTAAGATGGCTTTAGAAGCCGGCGCCGATGTCACGGATATGGCGCACTTGCAGGTATTACCTATCTCCGCTCCGGCCGGCAGCAGCACAGGGGGATTCATCGGCAGCGCGACAAATATGTATGTTAATAAGGAAGGCAAGCGTTTTGTAAATGAACTTGCCGACAGAGATACCCTTTCAAAGGCCATTTTAGCTCAGCCAGATGCTGTTTTATTCATTGTAAGTGATGCGGATAACAGCGGCGTAGACGAAAACGGACTTAACGGTTCAGGCCAGCCTGTACAGGATTTAATTGATGCCGGTATCATTGTTAAAGGTGACACTCTTGAAGAATTAGCCGAACAAATGGGGGTTGATCCCGCAACCTTTGTAGAAACCGTTGAAAAGTTTAACGAGGCTGTGTTAACAGGAAATGACCCTGAGTTTAAGCGTCAGTCCTTTGCAGGCGACTTTACAAATCCTGACGGGACCCCGGGGTTATTTAAAGCTCCTTTCTATGCCGGCGCGAGAACTCCGGCTGCCCACATAACAAAAGGCGGAATTAAGGTTAATGTAGATGCGGAAGTTATCTCCAAAGACGGTGAAGTAATCCCCGGATTATTTGCCGCCGGCGAAGTAACAGGAGGCCGTTCTGTGGCAGGATTGCTTGAGGCGACAACCTCCGGCCTTACTGCCGGTAAAACAGTTATGGGAAAAAGATTTACAGTTGAATAAAACGGTTCGTCCATAAATGTAAAACGAAAGTACCTATGAACAACAGGGGCAAATCTGTACGGCAATTACAGATTTGCCCCTGTTGTTCAATCTACTCTTATCTACTGATAATACCCCGCCTGCGCCCCCCAAAGCCTTTCATACATCCCTCCCTTATCCGCCATCAGCTCCTCATGGCTCCCCATCTGCACCATCTCCCCCTGATGAAACACCGCGATCCTGTCACAGAATTTGCAGGAAGCCAGGCGGTGGCTGATATACACCGCCGTCCTGTCCCCGGCGATATCGTGGAGCCGCTCATAAATCTCCGCCTCTGCCACCGGGTCCAGGGCAGCCGTTGGCTCATCCAGCACCATAAACGGGGCGTCCTTATACAATGCCCTGGCGATGGCGATCTTCTGGGCCTCCCCGCCGGACACCAAGACACCCGCCTCATCCAGATCCCCATACAGCCAGGTATCCATCCCCCGGCCAAACACCCGTGTCCAGTCCCCAAATCCCGCCTTCTCCAAACACTCCCGGGCCCGCCCAGGATCATACTCCCGTCCCCTGGCAATATTCTCCCCCAAAGGCAGGGAAAACAGCTGAAAATCCTGGAACACAACGGAAAACAGCCTTCTGTAATCCTCATCCCGGTACTTGCGCACGTCAATGCCGTTCAGCAGGATCTCCCCCTCCGAAGGGTCGTACAATCTGCACAGAAGCTTGATAAACGTGGTCTTGCCCGAACCGTTCATCCCCACCACAGCCAGCCGGCTCCCCACGGGAAACTTCATATTCACATGGCGAAGCACATACTCCTCTGTCCCCGGATACCGAAAAGAGACATCCCGAAACTCCACCTCATACTTCCGGTCGCTGCGCTTCTCCGTCGTCAGGCTCCCCCGGTACATGGTATTGGGAATGTCCAGAAATTCATAGGTCCTCTCCAGAAAGCTGCCGTTGCTTCTCATGCGCCCAAAGACATTCATCAGATCGGAAATCCCCAAAAACAGATTGCCGCAGGCCCCGGTGTACTGGGTAACCCGGCCAGCCCCGTAAGCTCCGGCCCAGGCCTTCAGGCACACAAACCCGTACACCGCAGCCGTCAGCACCGCCGAACACCCCTTAGAGCAGGCCAGCCACAGGCCCATAGGCCCTCTGGCATACCGGCTCATGGGAGAAGACGGGCCAAGAGGATGATTGCGGCTCATATAGACGCTGCCCACCCGCTCCTGCTGGCTGTACATCCGCAGGTCCACGGCCCGCTTTCTGTCCCTGCTCAAGGACATATAAAAAACCGCCAGGCGGTTGCCCAGCCCATTTTCGGCCGCAAACCGGGTCCAATACTCCTGCCCCCTGCCCGCGCACAGGGAAGAACATGCCGAAATCCCTATGACAGCCCCAAGCAAAAGAACCGCCCACAAGGGATGATTCATCCAGGCCAGGCCACCCCGTCCCCCGGGAACCTTTGCCCAAAACATAGAAGCCGTCAATAACACCCCGCCCACAATCCGGGCCACAGAAAACCCAAAGGTCTCAAACAACTCAATGGTCTGATAAAGCCCCAGACCGGACCACTTGTCATGCTCCACAATCTGAGCATACCGGTCATACACCGCCTGATTATCCAAATGCTCATAATCCAGGGAAAACATTTTATCCATGAAAATCCGGTCATACCTGCAGAGGGCCGAATCCTCCTCATACTGTTTCAACCGTCCAAGCCCTCTTTCCCACAGCGCCAATACCCCCGTCACCGCCACCTGCATGGCCGCCAGCCTCATAAGCATCCGGGGATCCCTGCCCCCTGCCAGCTCATCCACCAACCGGGCCGTCATCCAGACCGAAACGCAGGGACAGGCGGCTCTGGCCGCGCAGAAACAGGCGACAGATACAAACAGCCCCGGACAAATCCCCCACCATAATCTCCAGGCCCGATGGTTAAGCCTGATTGCCTGAGCAAACGAAACCTTTCCCTGAATCCTGTCCATCTTCCTCCCCCTTTTCACGGTAATACTTACTCTGTATCTCAAACAAACCGGCATAAAGCCCCTGCCTTGCCATCAGCTCCTCATGGGTCCCCTCCTCCGCGATCCGCCCCTGGTCCAAAAACAGGATACGCCCGCAAAACCGGGTGGAGGCCAGGCGGTGGGAGATAAACAGGGAGGTTTTCCCCTCTGTCATCCGGCTGTACCTGAGATAAATGTCATTTTCCGTAATAGGGTCCAGGGCAGCCGTAGGCTCATCCAGCACAAGGATCGGCCCGTCCTTGTACAGCGCCCTTGCCAGCATCAGCCTCTGGGTCTGCCCGCCGGACAATTCCACCCCGTCCTTATACACCTGCCGCCCGATCTTGGTAAAAAGCCCCTGGGGCAAAGTCTCAACCCGCTCTGTCAGACACGCCATATCCACACAGGCCCTCACCCGGTCCATGTCGATTTCGTCCACCCTCTGGGCCACATTTTCCGCCACATTGGCCTCCAAAACCGAAAAATCCTGAAACACCGCGGAAAACAACTCATAATAATCCCTCCGATTATACTGGCGGATATCCTCCCCGTTTAGCAGAACCCTGCCCTCTGTGGGGTCCAGAAAACCGCAGATCAGCTTTATAAGCGTAGTCTTTCCCGCGCCGTTCAACCCCACCACCGCCACCTTTTCCCCAGGCGAAATCGTAAGATTCATTCCGGAAATCGTCTCCTTTTCAGAACCCGGATAGGAAAAAGACACCTGTTCCAGCCGCAGCTCATACCCCTTTCCCGCCTCCTTTGCCAGAGGCTTTCCCTCCTCAAAGGCAAACTCCTCCGGCCACTCCAAAAATTCCCGTATCACCGACAGCTCCAGACTCTGCCTGTGCAGCAGGGAGAGATTGTCCAAAATCCCGGTGATCCAGACAGTAAAACCGTTGGCCGCCGTAAAATACAAAAAGAACTCCGACACCCCCATCCCCTCCTTTTGGGTCAGCCACAGAAGATAGGAAAAAATAACGCCGCCCCGCGCGAAAGCCAGCGCTGCCTCCCCAAAATCCCCGCCCATGTAAACCCGCGCCCGCTGTCCAAGAAACTTCCGGTACTGGAAAAAACCATTGTCCCACACCTGCTCCAGCCACGGCCGCAGGCCGAAGATCCGGATATCCTTGGCGTAAAGCCGCCCTGTGGCTGCCCGGCGGATATAGGCCATTTTCCTGTGGCACTCCCCCTCCTTACGGCGGTGCCTCCACCCCCAGCCGCCCACAATCCTGCCCAGACCGTATCCCGCCCCGCAGGTAACTCCTATTACACACAGCAGCAGCGGGTTCAGACCTGACAGAAGGACAACCCATAGAAGGAAACTGAGCCCGTTGGACAAAAGTTCGGTCAGCGTATTCCAGAACCCCTCCGCAGCCGACCGGTTGTCATAGCACGCCCGGTAGGACTTCTCCTGAAAACTCTGAAAATCCGCCCTCATGGTGTTGGGATAAGACGTCCTGGCCGCCTTATGTTCAAGCTGTAAAACGATATCCTGCCGCACCGCGATCCGTCCAAACAGCGCGTTCTGACGGACATAGGCCTCCAGCCCGGACAAAACCGGCAACCCCGCGCCAAAGACGCCGATCACCGTCAAAAGCTCCGGCAGAGGCGCTAATGTCTCCACCTTTCTTAAGATCATTGGCGCCGCAAACAGCTGGGCCGCCGTGTTCGCCGCTGCCAGAACCGCCAGAAGCATGACCAGGAAGATCACGGATCTGCGCACCCGCCAGGCAGTGGAGACCATAAACCCTGTATTCTGGTACAAACGGTATTTGGGAGTATTATTTTCTGTCATATGGTTCACCTCCTCCCCTATAGTTTACCACAAAAAAAGCCCCGGAACTCTTCCGGGGGACTAACGGTTAAAATCAGGGGACCAAACTGCCGGGGACTACGGCTTGCAGCTCTGTACCTGCGGAATCAAGTACCTAGTACATCATTGCACTAATTCTTGAGTAACTGGCACTTGCAGCTCTACACCTGCGGAATCAAAATCTCCGTGGTAAACGCCCCGTCCTCACTGTTGCGGCTCACATAACCGTCCAGCCGCTCAATAATCGCGTCCATGCGGGCAAGACCCAGCCCATGGCCCGCCCCCTTGGTGGTCTCAAACACCTTTCCTCTCCTCACCATCTTTTTCTCCGCAGTAAAATTGGTAAAAGAAATATAAAGCTGGGTATTCTTCATATCCATGTAAATCCGGATCAGCCGCTGACTCTCCGGAAGTTTCATGCTGGCTTCTATGGCATTGTCAAACAGATTCCCCAGAATAATACAAAGATCAAGCCCCGACATGGACAGCTTAACCGGGATGCAGGCATCCGCCGTAACCCCAATATGCCTGGCCCTTGCAAGGGAAATCTTGCTGTTTAAGATGGCGTCCGCCATAGGATCTCCCGTTTTCACCACCGTGTCAACGGTATTTAACTCCGTGTCCAGCTGGTCAAGATAATCCTTTATAGCCTCCACATCCCCGTCCGCTGCCAGGGCTTTCATGGCCTGAATATGGCTCCGGTAATCGTGACGCCACCCTCTCATCTGGCGGTACATGGTTTCCACTTCCTGATAGTGGGTTTCAACCAGTTCTCTCTGGTAAGCAGCTATCTGTCTGTCTATGTGTCTGGAAAGAAAAGACATAACTGTTTCTCCTGAACGTTTCATTAATAATATCACTTCGCAGCCTCTGCCGCAAATCCGGCCAAAACCGCCTCACGAAAAAAGAACACACCCCATCACCGCCGAAACCCCGATCAAGAGAATCGGCGAAACCGCTTTCTTCCTCTTAAAGCCAAACACAGCCAAAATCCCGGCCAACACAAACACAATGGCCAATGCCCCGCCGTCCACCGTCTGCCCCTCATCCGCTGGCAGGATCATGGAACCTGTCATATACAGGCCGGTGGCAGTAATAATCCCCATAAGACACGGCTTTACGCCTTTTAATATCATCTGCACCTTTCGATTTTTTACCATCCTTTGAAACAGGGCCACAAGAAGCAGTACAATGACAAATGAGGGCAGCACCACCCCCGTGGTGGCGATCAGCGCCCCGAAAAATCCGGCCTGGTGATTTCCGATGTAAGTTGCCGCATTGACCATGATAGGACCGGGAGTCGATTCACTGACAGCCACCATATTGGCAAACATCACCTCATCCATCCATCCGTTTTTCAGGACAGCCTCCTGTATCAGAGGAATCGCTCCGTAGGCCCCGCCAAAGGCAAACAAGCCAATTTTAAAAAACTCCATAAAAAGATACGCGTATATCATTTTCCCGCCTTCTCTCCCTTTTCCAATAAGCTATAGACGCAAAATCCCAGAACCCCTGCTGCCACGATCAGATATATGGTGGAAAACTCTATCCGCAGCACACGAAGCACCATCACCCAGACAAAAAACACCGCCACAAATCCAAGGCTGACCCGCTTATGGGGCGTCTTTTTCATCATCTTTCGTATCATGGTGATTCCCGCCTGCATGATCAGAACCCCCACAGCCACCCGGATACCCTTAAATGCCTTCGCCACATATCCATATCTGAAAAAATCATCCCCCAATCCGGAGATCAGCAGAATCATGAAAAACGACGGAAGGACCATTCCCACCGTGGCAATCGCCGCCCCTTTCATCCCTGCCTTCTTATAACCGGTATACGTGGCGCAGTTAATGGCAATAGGGCCTGGAGTGGATTCGGCGATCACCGTAATATCCATCATCTCATCCTGGGTAATCCACCCCTTTTTCTCAACGCACTCATGCTCTATAAGCGAAATCATGGCGTACCCGCCGCCAAAAGTAAACATGCCGATCCTGGCAAACGTCAAAAAAAGTTCCCAAAGTATTCCCATGGCAAATCCTCTTCCCTGCACCGCAAAATAGAGGGCGTTGCACCCCTTAACCCTGTGTGACTTTATCACTGACCCAGCCCTCTCCCCCCTGTATAATAAAGACAGCAAATGAAAATCTATCCCAATCACAGAAAGGAAGGGAATGACTATGTCAATACTTCATGTAAACAACAATAACTTCGATTCCGTTAAAACCAGCGATAAACCTGTGCTTCTGGACTTTTACGCCGACTGGTGCGGCCCCTGCCGCATGGTAGCCCCTGTGGTGGAGCAGATCGCAGAAGAAAACCCCCAGTATCTCATAGGCAAGATCAATGTGGACAAGGAACCGGAGCTGGCCCGGAAGTTCAACGTCTTAAGCATCCCCACCCTGGTTGTGCTCAAAGACGGAAAAATCATAAGCCAGTCAGCAGGCGCAAGACCCAAAGCAGACATCCTTGCCCTGCTGGAGCGGGCTTGACAAATACGCCAGAAGGCTAGAACATTCTAGAGCGTTAAGCTGCGGAGCCGCCTTTTATCCAAAATCGTGACCCCGCCCCTGGACGCCTCCACCATTCCCTCTCCGGCAAAATATTTCAGCATCCTGGACACCACCTCACGGGCAGACCCCATATACCGGGCGATCTGCCCGTGTGTCAGCCCAATGGTATCGGAACCGATCCTTGCCGATTCATCCAAAAGAAAGATAGCCAGCCGCTTATCCATGCTCATAAACAGAATCTGCTGCATCACCCACATCACGTCGGAAAAACGGCTGACCGCGGTTTCCAGCGCAAATATCCGGATATCCGGATTCCGCTTGGAAACCGCCCCAAAGGCCGGACCGCTGACCACGCAGCACTCACT
Organism: uncultured Hungatella sp.; assembly: GCA_910588505.1. Classification (GTDB taxonomy): domain Bacteria; phylum Bacillota; class Clostridia; order Lachnospirales; family Lachnospiraceae; genus UBA3402. Next base: position 11,229 of record CAJUPQ010000078.1, read on the forward strand.
GTCCTCCTCCGCGTCCACAAACACGTCAAAAGTCACAGCCTCCAGTACGCAGGAGGCGGACAGCATACACAGATCGCCTTTCTGCAGCCGGTAAAGGGTGATGTCCTTCCCCTCCTCCGACATGATATAGAGCCGCAGGCATCCCGAACGCACAAGAATCACCCCCGAACATTCGCTGCCGTCATGAATATTCTTCCCCCTGGGATACGTAACACAATGGGAATTTTGACAGATATACTCCCTGTCCCCGTCGGATATCTTGTCCCAAAAGGGGAAATTTTCTCTGTAAATGGATTCAAACTTGCTCTCTGACATTCTGCACCCCCTGTTTTCTCCCAATCAGCGCCGCCAATGAACTGGCCCCTGTTTTTTAGGGGCATCCTGTGATGCATCCTTTTTGGGCCGGCATGTTTTTCCATGACTGCAGATACCCCTGTCCTGTCCTTCGGCGGCATCACATGACCACACCCTGCTGGCTGGCATCCTTTTTCATGGCAACAAACATTCCCGCCCCGTCCTTCGGCGGTATCACCTGATTCACGCCCTGACGGCGGATATCCTCACCCATGACCACGGATGATCGCCCGGTTTAAAGGCTCATAGGCCCCTCTGGGAAGGGGAAGGACAGCCCCGTCCAAAAGGTAAACCTCTGTCTTAGTCACCCTGCGGATAAAGGCCAGATTTAAAATCACGGAACGCCCAACCCTGGAAAAACCGGTCCCCAGCTGGCTTTCAAAATCCCGCAGGGAGCGTTTCACCGTATAATCCTTTTTCCCGTGGACCGTAACATAGTTCCTGCACACCTCCAGGTATCGGATCTCTCCCAACGGAATCCTCACCATCTCCCCCGAAACCTCCAGATTTAAAAACCGCTGCCCTTTCCTTCGCCGCTCCACCCCCTTATCCAGCACGGCAAATAATTTCTCCTGTTTCACCGGTTTTAAAAGATAGTGGAGGGCAGACACATCATACCCCTCCCCGATATAATCCCAGTATCCTGTGATGAACACCAGCTGCAGCTCCTCACTGTCCCGGCTCACCCGTTTGGCCAGGGTAACGCCGTCCATTCCCCCCATCTCAATGTCCAGCAGCAGAAAATCAAAAGTTTTGTCCTCCTCATAGCGAAACAAAAAAGCCTCCGCAGACGGGAATATCTCCGTAAAGATAGGAATCCCCCGCTCACAGGCCCAGATATTCAAAAGCTTCTCCACATAGGCGGAGTCTATGGGGTTGTCATCACAGATAGCTATGCGGCAGGACATGGGTTGTCTTCCTTTCCATATATGGATCACCTTCAAATCGTTTATTGTGACATTCATTCTGACATCTTTTGTGACATTTCAGGCTTTGGAGATTCCTACAAGCATCCCGTTTTTTCTGGATACCGTGTCCTTAGCTTTCAATAGATCCTGCATGATAAAATACTCTTGCTGATATACATGACATGATGTTGGGGTCAAAAGGTCTTTTGACCCCTCTGATACCGGATTGCTCCGCACTTTGTGCTCCTGCAATCCTCATGGCATCGTCTTCCATGCATATTTTTTATAAGTATACCACACTATTGGCAATAAACATAGTAATTGTTCACAATAATCCAATAAAATTCTGCAAAAAAATTATTTGCCGAATTTTATTGAAATTTCTACTCAAATCGTATATACTGTACACAGAGGTGATTGCTATGAGTGTAATAACAGACAGCCAAAAGTTTATCACGATCAACAATCTAAAGGACATGGGCTTCTCCTACTACAAGATTAGCCAGCTTGAAAGGGAAGGCCTTCTTTGCCGGGTAAACCGCAGCACCTATGAAAACCTGACTTACAAAGGTGAAGAAAACGACTTTTACTGTGCCGAAGCATTTGTTCCCAACGGTGTAATCTGCCTGATGAGCGCGGCAAGATATTACGAACTGACCAATTTTCTCCCCGATGCCATAGAGGTTGCCATTGAGCGGAAAAAAAAAGTCAGCACTCTTCCCAACTGGCCGGAAATCAGGATTTTTTACTTTGCTCCCGCACGGATGGATATAGGTGTTAAAGAAATCCATGAGGCCGAAAACACATTTCACATCTTCGATATAGAAAAAACAGTGGTTGATATTATCTACTACAGAAATAAAATAGGAGTAGGAGAAGCAGCAGAGATACTGAAAAACTATTTAAAACGCAGGGAACGGCAGATTGACAGGCTCTATGCTTACGCCAAACAGCTGCGGTGCGAAGAGATCATACGGACTTATTTGGAGGTACTCTTATGATGAACGCTGAATCTGTAAAAGCCCGGTTGAAAAATTTAGCTGCAAAGACCGGACATACGTTTCATGAGGCACTGACCTACTATGGGTTGGAAAGAACCATTTACCGTATTTCAGTCTCCCCCTATGCAGAACATTTTATCCTGAAAGGCGGTATCTTCCTGTATGCAATTTTCGATGGCGATTACCAACGCGCGACAACGGACATAGATCTGCTTGCACGTCGCATATCAAATAGTCGTGACGAAATGAAAGCCATATTTAAAGATATCCTTGCACAGGACATTGACGATTCACTTATTTTTGACCCAGACAAGATATCTGTAACTGATATTACAGAATTTAAGAAATACCACGGTCTGCATATTTCTGCTGTAGGATATCTGGGACGGACAAAAATTCCCGTTGCCATAGATATCGGCTATGGAGATGTCATATACCCGGATGTAAAGAAGATACTCTTTCCTGTCATTCTTAATATGGAACCGCCTAAAATCAATGCCTACTCTCTGGAATCGTCCATAGCAGAAAAGCTTGAGGCCATCATACACAATGGATATCTAAACAGCCGATATAAGGACTTTTACGATATTTACGTTCTTTCCCGAACATACGCTTTTACATATCTGGATATGCGCAGTGCAGTTACGGAGACCTTCAGCCACCGCAAAACCGATATGACTATGGATTCCGCTGTATTTAGCGATGATTTTATCCATGACACAATCCACCAGACAAGATGGGATTCCTTTTTAAAAAGGAAAAAAGCACTTATTCAGATCCCAATATCGGATGCGATGAACCGGATAAAAGTATTTGTCAAGCCGCTTCTTCAAGAACCTGACCAAAAACTATTGGCCTGGAACCCAAAGGAAGGCTGCTGGGAATAGCCGGATACGACGAAAAAGCCTGCTCCAGGGAAACTCCCCGGGACGCAGGCTCCATTTATCCTTCTAATTTCTATTACCTCTCCTCCTCTTTCAATTCCTTCCTAAGCAGTCCCAGAATCCCGCATCCCACAACCGCTCCGATCAGCACTGCCAGAAGATACCCCGCAGGATTCCCGATGGTCGGCAGAACAAAGATGCCGCCGTGAGGCGCTCTCAGCGTACACCCAAAAGCCATAGACAGCCCGCCTGCCACAGCCGCCCCAATAGCGCAGGACGGAATGATTCTCAATGGATCCGACGCCGCAAAAGGAATGGCTCCCTCCGTGATAAACGACAGCCCCATAATAAAATTCACGATTCCTGACTGACACTCTTTCCGCGTAAATTTCTTCCGAAACAAAACCGTACACAGCCCGATGGCAATAGGAGGAACCATGCCGCCCGCCATCACAGCCGCCATAACCTCAAAGTTTCCCTCCGCCAGCTGAGCCGTTCCGAACACATAGGACGCCTTGTTAAAAGGACCACCCATGTCAATGGACATCATACCGCCCAGAATCATCCCCAGCACAACTCGGCTTGCGCCGCCCATGCCGTTCAGAAAGCCGGTAAGCCCGTCATTGATCATTCCCATGTACGGATTGATGAACGTAGTCACAACAGCCCCAAGCAAAATCCCCAGCACCGGGTACAAAAGCACCGGCTTAATCCCCTCCAGAGACTTGGGCAGTTTGGAAAATGCCTTCTTCAGCCCCAGAACAAGATATCCGCCTGCAAATCCCGCAAACAGCGCTCCCAAAAATCCCGCATTGACCGCTCCGCCCTCAGGACAGGCAAACGTCATCCCCATCTTCGCCACTGTCCCGGACACAAACCCCACAGCCAGCCCCGGCCGGTCCGCGATGCTCATGGCAATATACCCGGAAAGCACAGGAAGCATCATGCCGAAAGCCTGCTCACCGATGGTCTTCAAGTACGCTGCCAGCGGCGTATTCTTCCCGAAATTAGACGGATCAATAGAATAGTCGTCAAAAAGGAACGCCAGCGCGATCAAAAGCCCGCCGCCGATGACAAAGGGAAGCATGTGGGAGACACCGTTCATCAGGTGCTTGTAAATCTTTCTCCCTGCGCTGTCTCCGCTCCCTGAGGATACCGAACCTCCCTCTCCGCCTCCCGCGTGGCGGTAAACCGGAACCTGGCCGGACACGGCCTTCTCAATCAGCTGCTCCGCCTTGTGTATCCCGTCCGCCACCGGAACCTGGAGAACCGGTTTCCCGTCAAACCTGGCCATCTCAATCTCCCTGTCCGCGGCCACGATAATGGCCTCCGCCCGGGCAATCTCCTCCCTGGTCAGCACATTCTGGGCCCCGCCGGAACCGTCCGTCTCCGCCTTCAGGGCAATCCCCATCTTCTTCGCCGTGTTCTCCAGATTTTCAGCCGCCATATACGTGTGGGCAATCCCTGTTGGGCAGGCGGTTACGGCCAGAAGCCGGTACCCGGTCTCTTCTCCCCCTTTACTGGCCTTATCCTGTCCCTGGCTTCCCTTCGCCTTGCTGTCATCGCTGTCTTTTCCCTCCGCCTCACCGTACTTGGCGGTTTCCGCCTCATCAATAATCTTTAAAAACTCATCCTTATCAGATGCATGAATCAGATTATCCTTAAACCCCGGCGTCATCAAAAGGGTGGACAGCCTGGCAAGGGCATCCAGATGAACATCCGCCCCTCCCGCCGGAGCCGCGATCATAAACAGCAGATTGGCCATGGAGCCGTCAAAAGCGTCATAGTCCACGCCCTTTGGCACCGTAACCGCCGCCAGCCCCGGCTCTTTCACCGCCGCCACCTTGGCATGGGGAATGGCAATCCCGTCTCCCACCGCCGTGCTCCCTAAAGCCTCCCTGGCAAGAATCCCCTCCTTGTATCCCGCCCGGTCATGAAGCCGTCCTCCGGCCTCCATAAGGCCTGTCAATTTGTCAATGGCATCTTCCTTGGAACTTAATGCCACGCCCAGTTCAATACTCTCCCTCTTTAACAATTCCGTAATCCTCATCTGATTCCCTCCTGCTG